>CANQUX010000011.1 GCA_947627155.1 uncultured Alphaproteobacteria bacterium
GAAAATCAAACTCAACAAGGCCGCAGTATGGTTGAAATGCTAGGCGTATTGGCCGTTATCGGGGTTATTTCACTCGGCGGTATAGCCGGTTACAGAATGGCAATGAATCGATATCAGGCGAATCAAATAGCAAATGAAATCAATCTCATGCGCACCGATGCAAAAATGAAAGTGGCGCGTGGCGTGGAATTATTGCTCGGTGAGCCGTATGATGGTGAGGACGGGCATTTAAATTTTAATGCGAATTATGGCGTTGAGATAGCTTATCCGGTTATAATATCGGATGAAGAAGGGGAAGAAGGCGGAGAAAAAGGCTATTCATTTACGTTATCGGGTATACCGGCCGGAGTTTGCCAGCCGTTAGCCACGTTATTAGACGGCATGGATGACACGGCCGTATTAGAAATTAACGGTAAAGATTATGAGACGGCAGAAACCCTTTGTGATAATGAAGAAAATGAAGTACTGGTAGCCTTTTCAACCAAAGATTTAGGTGGTATAAAAGTATGCAATCCCGAAAAGTGTCCGGGAGAATGTACCGAAAATGGCGAGTGCGAATGTCCAGAAGGAAGTCATTTAAGTGGCGATGAATGTGTAACTTGTTCGGATGAGGCGCCGTGGAATGGCAGTGAATGTGCTTGTCCGGAAGCAAATGAATATTGGAACGGGAATGTATGTGTGGGTTGCAAAGGCGGTACATGGGATAATGATACAAAAACATGCACCTGTACCAGCGAAGAGCAGACATGGAATATGGCTACCGGTGAATGTGTTTGTTCGTCGGAAAAACAACATTGGGATGATTCCAGTTCCAGTTGCGTAGCATGTGAAAACAATAAAGTGTGGAATAATGGCCGATGTGAGGAACCGGAATCATACTGTCGCACGAATGCAGATTGTAATAAAAATGGCAAAAGTGGTTATTATTGCTTCACGAATAAAGGTAAAAGTTCGGGTGTTGAGTTTGATGATGATAGTAACAGCGAGTATAATTCAGGAACATGCAAACTGGTAATTCCCAGTTTAACGAAAAAAGCAAAAATTGGCGGCACAACATATTATGGCACAACGAGTAGAATGACGTGGTGGAGTGCGTGTCGGTTCTGTGCGGCAAGAGTCGGAGGTGATGAGTCCGGATGTGCGTCAGGGACATCAGGAACAACGGCAGAGCCAAACTTTATGGCGGGATATGAAATGTTGCAATGTGCAGACACGATAGATGTGGATAATAGTAAGATGGGTTATTGTCATGAAACGGAAGCGAGAAATACGGAACTAGACGAGAATAATGTATCAGATAGAGTAAAGGATTTAAGGGAAATGTATGGTTGTGATAGAGAGGAAACAAGTAGCACAACTTGTCATCAAAATCTATGGTTGAGAGATACTTTTTATTCTTCCCTCTACGCGTATAACATTCATCTCGGCTTGGATTACGTCGGCCGCGACAATCGCAACCACAGCTACTACTACGCCTTATGTGAGTGAGGCCAGCCCGCCTGCCGTCTCTTTTCCCTTATGCCCCGCCTTTACGGCTTCCATTCAGCGGGGCACCTCTCCTCTTTTTCTGGCAGAAAATGTGCAATGCCGTACTCATTTTCCCCCTACCGACCCATAGCGATGCGCCCCTTTCAGCGGCGCATCACAACCGCCGATAGAGGGAAAATTCGGCAATAACGTCAAAAACTAACACATTTTCCCTGCCGTTTTCTCATTCTCGGCACATAGCGGAACGTCACATTTTGCGCCGTTCCACACCCGCCGAGAATGAGAGACAGAGGCACAATCATCACAACCGTTTCTCATTTTTAGCTTGCTGCCTTTCTTATTTTCGACCCACCGCGCCGGCTCATATTCCACGAGCCGGCACTTTCCGCCGAAAATAAGAAAGAAAACGGATATAGTCACCACCCCTAAAAAAATAAATTATCACCGACCGAAAATTAAGAAAGAAAACAAATATATCCCCTCTAAAAAACAAACATCGGCCGAAAATAGGAAAATCCCCAAAGCTTCCGTCTTTTTACTGAGCCAGGCCGAAAACATAAACGAATAAATAATAAAAACACTATTTCCCCAAAAAATAAAAAACGCCTTCTTTAAAAGGCGTTTTTTTTGGCGACCCCAGCGAGAGTCGAACTCGCGTTACCGCCGTGAAAGGGCGATGTCCTGGGCCACTAGACGATGGGGTCATTCACGGATTTCTCTTTTATACTCTTTTTATCTTAAAAAAGCAAGCGTTTTTTTCATCTTCCCCGTTTTTTTTTTACATCTTTTTGATTCTGTTACTCTTTTATGCTCATCTTTTGTTCATTTTCGCGCTCTTTTTCCTGAATAAGAAACAAAAGCGACAATTCCGAAATAATTTCCGGATGATATAAGCAATATTTTTCTTCATCGGCAGATAATGTCGGCATTGCTCCTTGCGCAAAAGCTTGTATTTTTTGCTCGGCACCGCGAATGGTTTTTAACTCAAAATCAGGCACGGGACCGTTCACCGAAAGCAAATAAACATGCATGGCCTGATAAATCGGCTGATGAATAAGCAAGGCAAGGCCTGTTTCCTTCGGCGACGCCTTTTCCAGCTCCGTCAGCGCTTGCTTGGCCATTTTTAAAATAACAGGCGGATTATATTCCTCGGGCGTGATAAACAAATGATGCTTTTTTGCCCACAAACCCACGCTTTCCCGCGAGGAATAAACCGACAGCGGAATGGACAAAATTAAACCGACGGTAATGGGCAAAATCCAGTAAAAAAGCGACGGGATATACACATAAACAAGTGCCGTTACGGCCACTCCCAACACCGTATGCCAAAAATGACGCCGAAAGGCAAGCTGCCACGGCGTTCCCGCCTCATCCCGATTTTGCGCTTTCCAACCGGCATCGTTTCCGACCAGAATATCAAACACGATTTTTGTTTGAAACAACATCATAATCGGTGCCGTTAAAGCGCTGAAAACAAACTCGACAATTAACGTGAACAACAAACCGAAAAAGCCGCCGAATTCCTTTAACGGCCGATGCTGCACAAAAGCAATCAATCCGCCCAAAATTTTCGGAATAAACAACATTCCCATGGACAAAACAAACAGCGCTAATGTGCCGATAAAATCAAAAACCGGCCACGTGGGAAACAATGTTTTGGTATCGGCAAAATATTCCGGCGGAAAAAATTCACGCCATAAAGCAAACGTTAATCCGCCCAATAAAAACAAAAACCACAACGGTGATGACAAATAAGACATAATGCCCAACAAAAAATGCAATCGCGAAACGGGGTGCAATTTTTGCGAAAACAAAATGCGCAAATGCTGTAAATTTCCCTGACACCACCGTCTGTCACGAATGGCAAAATCAAGCATAGAGGGCGGACACTCCTCATAACTGCCTTTCAGTTCGGGCAACATCCACGCGAGCCAACCGGCGCGCCGAATCAAAGCCGCTTCCACAAAATCATGGCTTAAAATATGCCCGCCGAACGGCGCCTGCCCGGGAAAAACGGGCAATCCGCAACATTCCGTAAAAGCATGTGTTCGAATAATGGCATTATGTCCCCAATAGTTGCTGTCCCACACCTGCCAATAAGCCAACCCGGCACTGACAATCGGCCCGTATACACGACCGGCAAACTGTTGCACCCGCGCAAAAAACGAGTGACGGTTAATAATAATCGGCGGGGCTTGAATAATACCCGTTGTTTCGTTGGCTTCCATTAACTGTGCCATGGTCACAACGGTTTCGGCTGCCATTAAACTATCGGCATCTAACACAATCATGTGATCATAATTAGCACCCCAACGCACACAAAAATCTTCAATATTGCCGCTTTTGCGTGCCGTATTTTTCGGACGATGCCGATAATAAAGCCGCATATTGTCGGGGAATATCGTTTGTGTTTGCATCCAAAGCGCTTCTTCTTGAACCCACACGCGCGGATTGGTCGTGTCACTCAACACAAAAAAGTCAAACGCTTCCTCCTGCCCCGTTTTGGCCAAATCACGCGCCATGGCCAACAAATTGGCAAAAACGCTTGTCGGATCTTCATTATAAACCGGCATTAAAACAGCCGTTTTGGTTGAAAGTTTCGTTTCAAACGGCACCCGTTTAATGGCCGGCATTTTCCGATGACGAATCAGCTCCCAAAAACCGAACAAACTTGACCAGAAATAAAGAGAAATCCACGCAAAAGTAATACAAAACAGAAAAATCATACCATAGCGGGCGGCAAGTGACATATCCGTCGGCATAAAATCGGCCCATTTCACGGTTGCCAAAACCACACTCACCAAAACAAGTCCGAACAGTTTTATACGCCGCCAAATGATTTGTCGTTTATTGAGTTGCGATATAACAATATAATTTTCTGCCATTTTACTTCTTCTTTACCGAATGAACAACCGCTTTGACCCCTTTGGCAAACGTTTTTCTGATTCGCCAAAACGGATGATATGTTTTAATGCTTTGACGCTGCATATCGGATAAAATTAAATCCGGCGCTGCCAAAAACCGATGAAACCGTGGCGCCAACACCGCATATTCCTCGGGTGTCGGCTCTTCAAACAAGGCGAATCGTGCGGCTAATCCCTCACTTAAAAAAATCATTTTAAAATAATTGAGTTTTTGCAAGTCACCGAACCCGTCGCCCGGCAAATAATTTTCAATGCGCCGCATCACTTTTTGATTGAGAACAGCAATAACGTCTTCCGGACGCAACGTCTTATTTTCCTTTTTCAATTCACCGCTTAACCGCGCCGTTAACGCAGGATTGTTATATCCCCATTCTTTCAAATAAGCCTGCACCCAATCTTCAATCGTATAAAACTTAATCGCGCTCATGCTTTTCCCTATGGAATATACTGATAAGACCAAATTTCCGTCAGTGTTTCCGATTCTTTCGTTTTTTGATTTTCCTTTTTCAATGAGGCTCGTAATTCGGCCGTTTTATTTTCCGGATGAAAATCGAAAAATAACCGCACCGATTGATCAATCTCATTTTTCTGCACAATCACGTTTCTGATTTGTCCGAAATCAACACTCACATCAGGCTTTAAATCGGAAACATTTTTCACTTGATTTAACCCGGCGCCTTTAAAATCAATCACGAATTTAATCCACTTTTCATCAGGCACACCCGATACCCCCCCTACCCCGCTGCGCGTGGCAATCACTTTGGCTTTCGGGAAAAGCGATTCGTCTTCGGTTAAAATCCAGTGCATCCGATATTTAAACGTGCGTTTTTGATTTTTTTTCAAGGCTTCATCCGGCCACCAAAAAGCCACAATGTTATCATGAATTTCTTTATCGGAGGGAATTTCCACCAAATGCACCCGCCCGCTGCCGAAACCCTCCAAGGGCTCAATCCACACACTCGGACGCTCTTGATAATGCGCTTCTAAATCCTGATAATGATCGGCATTTCGATCGCGTTGCATTAAGCCGAATCCTTTGGCATCAGCGTCGGAAAACGAACTTAACCGCAATTGCGGTGCATTATCCAACGGACGCCATAACCATTCACCGTTTTTATTGTGAACCAATAATCCGTCACTGTCATGCACTTCAGGGCGATAATCAAAAAACCGATTTTTGGTATTTTCGCCGAATAAAAACATACTTGTTAACGGGGCAATACCCAATTTTTGAATATCATCTCGCGCAAATAAAACAGCCGTTACGTCAATTTTCGTATCGGCGCCCGGCTGAACAAAAAATGCATAAGCACCCGTCACCCGCGGACTGTCTAACAAGGCATAAATTGTTATGTTTCTTTGCCGTTTCATCGGCTTTTTAATCCAAAACTCACGAAAAATCGGAAATTCCTCACCGATTTGTTCCCCCGTATCAATAGCCAACCCGCGGGCGGATAATCCGTATTTTTGATTTTTTCCCAATGCCCGAAAATAACTGGCGCCCAAAAAGGAAATCAGCTCATCATAATAGCTGTCGCGATTGAGCGGATAATGCAACCGAAACCCGGCGTAATCAACCACATCGGGAATATCGGCCAACGGCGCATCGGCTTTGGTAAATGCTTTGGAAACATACGGAATGTAAACGGATTCGCCTCCCACAATTTGATTCACGCGCACGGCATTTTCATAGATGGAACCGATATGAAAAAATTGCAATTCGAAAGGAATGTTTTGATGATACCACGGCCCTTCTTTGCGATCATATCTTAAAGAACGAAACGTATCATAATCCATTTCGGTTAATTCTTTGGGCAGATTTAACTTTTCCTGCCGATAGGGTTTTTGCGCCAAATCTTGAGCGATTTTTTCCACATCTTCAAATCCGAACGAAGCACCGTAAACATCGGGCGTTTCTCCCAGAATAAGAAATAAACCGACAAGGCAGGATAAAATTTTTTTCATATTTCAAAACACTCTCTTTTATGTTTAAAAAGAAGTAAAGCCTGAACACATATCAGGCTTTACTTGAAATTTTTTATTTTTTGCTCTTTTTTAAATCTGCCGTACAATTCGGACATTTAATGGCTGCCACGTTAATTTCCGAACAGCAATACGGACACGTTTTTGTGGTGGGCGCCGCATTTTTTTCGTTTCTGTCCAATTTCTCTTGAACCGTATTCATGGCTTTAATAAGCATAAACACCGCAAAGGCAACGATAATGAAGCTGATAACCGTGTTGATAAATAATCCGAAATTCACGGTTACCGCGCCGGCAGCTTGAGCGGCAGCCAACGAATCATACGGTGCCGCAGCGTTCGGACCGTCTTTAATAACCACAAACAAGTTGGAGAAATCAACATTACCGAGCAACCACCCGATCGGCGGCATAATCACATCTTTCACCAACGAATCAACAATTTTTCCGAAAGCGGCACCAATGATAATACCGACGGCCATGTCCAGCACATTGCCGCGCATGGCAAATTTTTTAAATTCCAATAAAAAGTTCATTTTTTCTTTCCTTTCACAAGTTAGTTAAACAGATGAAACAATTCTTTGTACGCCAAAGAAAGACCGATCATAAAATTACTGCCTTTCTTTTGAGCTTCCCGCGATTTTGCCTGTCTGTAAGAAATATAGGGGCCAAACGTAAAGTTGGTTGTCATATCAACATCCATACGCGCCGTTAAATTCAAATCATATTTTAAATCCGTACCGACATATTCGCTGTACGCCAAATATTTTCTGAAATAACCGTCCGTTGACATTTTTACACCCTCCCGAACATCATATTCCAAACGCCAACCGGTTTCCAGTGCAAATTTTGTTGTTCGATCATCGGAATACGTAATATCATATTCGCCGACGGCCGCCACATATAATTCTTTCACGATATCACCGCTAAACAACTTCGGACCTGTTTTTCCCCGAAATACTTTCATTCGCGGCGCACCGTCATTACTGGTGAACTCGGTTTGATAGGCAATGCTGGCAAAGGGACCGAAATCCATATCCCGTACCTTCATCAATTTATACATATAATCACTGGTCAACAAAATTTCATCTTCGTTTTCCGTTGTTTCCTTCGGCTGATTATAAGGTTTGATTTTTGTTTTGCCGTAATTTAGAAACACGCTGTTATCCCAACGCATATTTTCCCGTTCGTGTTCCAAAACAAAATCAAAAACACCGTTGATTAAAGTTTGACTGTCTGAATTTAATGCTGAAACGGGTGAATTTTGATACTCACCGGGATTATCAACCTCCGTTGAAGAAATTTGCAATCCCAACCGACGCACATTTGCTCGCCATTGAGGAGCCGTAACAACGGAAACCGCTTCCGTTTCATCGGTTGTTTCCGCTGCCGTTGCCGTTCCGGCCATAAAAACGCCGCATGCAAGAACGGCGGTACTTAAAAGTTTTAAATTCATTGAATACCTCATTAACTGATTAACATAAACAAATGCATATAAACATATATTCCCGTAAATTGCAAGTTTTTATTGCATTTCAAATAAATTTTTATAAAATAAAAAAGCTGAAAGGAGAAAAGATGAAAAATCATATTTATTTTTTACAAAAAGCCGTTCAAGAAAGTGCGCATTCCGTTCGCGTCGGTTGTTCGCCCTTCGGCGCCGTTATCGTGAAAGACGGAAATGTTATTGCCAAAGCCCACAATCAGGTTGTTTCTCATCAAGATCCCACGGCGCACGCGGAGGTTTCCTGCATTCGCAAAGCCTGTCGCAAGCTGAAAACGCACGATTTAAGCAATTGTGTTTTATACACCTCTTGCGAGCCGTGTCCCATGTGTTTAAATGCTGCCAAATGGGCAAACATCACACAAATTTTTTATGCGGCCTCCCGTGATGATGCCGATGCCATCGGTTTTCGGGACAGAGTGTTTTATGAAGAAACGGTGGTTTCTTTAAATCACCTTGACTTGAAAGAGGCGCGTGAAATTATGGATGCCTGGTTTGCCAAAGCCGATAAAAAACCTTATTAAAATTTAAAAAATTTTTTCCATACAAACGGCATCGCAAAAACCGGCTTTTGTTTTATAATAATTTTTGCGCTGCCCGATAGGACAAAACCCTTTTTTATCATATAAGTTTCTGGCTGCCGTGTTTTGAACGGAAACCTCCAAAAACAAGCGATGAATGCCTTTTTCGACAGCATATTGAAACAAATAATCCAAAAATTTTTCGCCCAATCCCGCTCTGCGAAAACAAGGCGCGACACACAGCGTTAAAATTTCCATTTCGTCGGCCACTTTTGAACAAACCAGCAAGGCTTTTTCATCAATCCAGCCGATTGTTGTCGGTAACGATATCACTGATTCAAACGACTCCTTCGACCACGGAAAATCAAAACTTGTCTGATGCAAAGCAGCTGCCGCTTCGCAAAAAGCCGACGTTAATAAAACAGGCGTTAAAGAGAGGGGTGTTTTATTTTTTTGAAGCAAGTGTCACCTCGGCATCGCGCATATAGTAAGCAACGGGCGGCAATAAAACCTCTTTTTGCGTTTGATAAATCGAAATCATTTGTTCGGCGGGCGACGCCGGAAACGGCAATATTTTAATCGATGCATTTGAAAACTCTTCGGGTTTATCCGTGATAATCGGCAAATTTGTTTTGATAATTTCATCTGCCTTTAAAATTTGCGGCGTGCCTGACTGTGATGATTGAAACAGTTGCGTATAAAAATCACCGCGCCGCGTGTCCAGTGCGACAAGGCACGGCAGTTGAGCATTTGCCGCCGCAATATGAAAGCAGGAAATGCCCGCAAGCGGAATATCAAGCGCCAAAGCCAAGCCTTTGGCTGCCGCAAGCCCGATTCGAACGCCCGTAAACGAGCCGGGTCCCACTGCCGCTACAAGCGCGGATAATTCTTGCATCTCCCGGTGACTTTTTTCAAATAATTCTTGAATGCGCGGCATTAAAATTTCACTTTGTCCGCGTAAAACACAAGCGTTATAAGAAGCTAAAATCCGTTGATTTTCCGCCAAGGCTACCGATAAGCACGCACCCGACGTATCTATTGCCAAAACTAAATTTTTATTCATAAAATTGTTTCCTTAAAACAAGATAAACAAAACTTACCATTTTTTTTGCGGGAAAGCAAGCCTGATTTTAAGGAAAATAAGCAAAAACAAAAATAAGCGGAGGTATCGAATAAAAAAAATGGTGCCGATTGTCTGACTCGAACAGACGACCTGATGATTACAAATCAACTGCTCTACCAACTGAGCTAAATCGGCACTGTTTGACCTTTATACACAATATTTTTTAAAAAAGCAAGTGTTTTTTTTAAAATTAAAAAATTTTTAAACAAACCGATCGTTCGTTCGTGCCGAAAAAACTGCCGAAACGGTATCGGTTGGGTTTGACAATAAATTCAATTCCTGCTTCTCCGCACCGGAATTTTGTGTTAAAATTGATGACAATCCTTGTTGCTTATTATTATCTTTATTTTCCGTTTTCTCATTCATTTTTTGAGGAGCCGGCTCGTTCTTTTGCGGCGTTTCGGGAAGATGAAATTCTTCTTTAATTTTTTGAACAGTGGGAATTTTCATTAAGGCCTCTGTTCCGTATCTTTGTCGATAAATATCAGCATACTTGTTCAACAAAGAGAAATTCCAAACCGGTTCTTTTTGTGCTTTATATGCCGTATATTCATCGGTAATCATATTTTCCAGCTTTTTTTGAAAAGCTTTCTCACAACTTTCGGCAATCATTTCTCTTTCAACGTTAAAAGAAAATTGTTGAAACGAATCCATTTGTTCATAAAGCTTGTCAATTTCTTTCTGATGAATTCGATACCGTTGAAAAATTTGATTTTCTTCTTCATTAAACGTGTTTAAAGCGCTTTTTTCATCCCATTGCGGATAAAATGATTTTAAAAATATTTTTTCTTCTTCACTTCTTTTCGTTAAAATTTTTGCCCGTTCATAATTCACCTCCGGCATAAAATATTGAAACGATTCCCGATCCGGTAAAGTAACGTTCGGTTCTTTGCGATTGTATAAACCGTACATATCGGAAAGGGCTTCTTTGCCGAACATTTGTCCGTAAATCTGCGCCCAATTTTTTTCTTCATCCTTCAAAAACAAATCGTTCGTTCCGGCATTATTATTTTCTTCAATGGCGGTAATAATGCGACTTAAATGCGTTTCAATATCATCTTTCAAAAACACAAGTGCATATTTTTGAACCTCATTTTTACCGGCATTAATTTCGGCTTGTTCATTAAGATTTAATTTTTGATATTGATCCTCGAATACCTGACTGACTTTTTCATATCGCAATAACGGATTATACACTTCGGAAGAAACGGCTGCGGACTTATTCGAATATTGTTTCAACAATTGTGTATTAACGGAATTTACCCCATCCGTCGTTTCGTTCCATTGCGGATAACGCGCTTTCAAAAAAGTTGTTAAGCGGCATAAATCAAACAACTTTTTGATAACGGCTTCATCCATTTTAAACTCTTAAAATTCGCTTTTAGTTAATGATTCGGGCTTAAACGGTTCATCCGGCTCTGCTTCAATGACATTACCGGCTGAAGTCTTTTCTTTTTTGCTTTCCTTGGCAACCGGCCGACTTTTGGCTTCTTTCTTATCATTTTTCGCTTGAGCAGCAGCTTCCTTTTCTGCCGCTTCTGCCTCGGCTTTGGCTGCTGCCTCTGCCTCAGCCTTCGCTTCTGCCGCATTTGCCGCCGCGGAAGCTCCCATAATCAGCTTATTCGTTACTTGATCGACCAGCTCCGTGTTTAACAACACCGGATTTTGATTCAAATACCATAAAATGGTTTCACCGCGCGAATCGGTGGCCATAATATCAACACCGGCATTTAAAATCAATTGCATAATATTAATACTCGGTGAATGATATGCGGCAAAAAATGACAACGGAATTTCTTTGGGCGCTCCCGGAATCGGATAATCCGTATTCGACACCAACACATCTACCGGTAATTTAGAATTTTCAATCAAGGCTTTAACAATAGAACTGTTTCCGCGTAAAATAGCCAATTGATAAACATTTCCCCCGCATTTGGGACGAATATTTAAATTAACGTTATTATTAATCAGCTTCATGACGTCTTCTTCGGTACGAGCTGTTCGAATTACCTGTTGAAGCGGTGAATAAGAACATTCTTTGGCTGCACCGAAAGCAACCGTATTAATTAAAAAAGCAGCTGCCGCTATCACCATTGATATTTTATTCATGGAATCACTCCTTATTTCTTTTTATACGGATTATGGAATAAAAATGTTTTTTTGTCAATAGGAACATTAAATTGCGTGTCAAAAAGTGAAACGGTTGACTTAACTCCCTCCATATCCACAACATCCCATTGTTTTAATTGCATACTGTCTTTATCAATAATCAGCGTTAAACTGCCCAATTCCCGCGCATCTTTTTTAATAGCCGTTACATAATATTCATCCAACACGGTTCTGACATCGGTAACCAAGAATTCGGGATCGCTGAATTTGAGTTTTTCCTTTAAAATTAAGCTCACGGGTGTTTGCTGCAAGCGAAAATAATTCACTTCTTTTAAATCTTTGTCATGATAAATCAAATAGCCGTTATGCGCATAAAATTCCAGCGGCGACCCTTTTTCATAAACCAGACGCATTTCTCCCGGACGCGATAAATAAAGCTCCCCGGTTTGCAAATCATCTTGCATTTTCGAGTTAAATTGCGCAAACTTGGCTTTTAAAGTTTTAATTTTATTATAAGCCGATTCGACTTTTTGCAAAATTTCGCGATTTTGCGGCGTATCAATTCGTTTATCAACATCTGCCTGCGCCGAAAAATGCACACCGAAAACAAAACTTGCAATCAATAAGCCGTATAAAAAACTTTTTTTCATTTGTTCTCCTTTAACTCTATGCGTTATCCGTCGGCACGATAATTTCACGTTTACCGGCAATGTTCGGCTTTGATATAACCCCTTCCGCCTCCATTCTGTCAATTAAATCGGCCGCTTTATTATACCCGATTCGCAAAACGCGTTGCACATAACTGATGGTCGGCTTTCTGTCACGCAAAACAATGGCCACTGCTTTATCATATAAATCACCCGATTCCGATTCGCCAGCCCCGCCGAAGCTGATATCTGCCGAATCGTTCGCGGCATCGGGATCAGCAGTCACGGCTTCCACATATTCCGGCTCAGCCTGCATTTCCCAATGATGCACCACGCGTTCCACATCGTTATCACTGACAAACGGCCCGTGAATACGCTGCGGCGCGGAACCGGCCGGCATAAAGAGCATATCGCCCTTACCCAGCAATCGTTCGGCACCCGGCTCATCTAAAATGGTGCGTGAATCGATTTTACTGCGCACCTGGAAAGACATGCGTGACGGGAAATTCGATTTAATGGTGCCCGTAATCACATCAACCGACGGCCGTTGCGTTGCCAAAATCAAGTGAATGCCGACCGCGCGCGCCATTTGCGCCAATCGTTGAATTAAAGGATCAACTTCTTTCCCGCATCTGCCCATTAAATCGGCCATTTCATCAACAATAATCACAATATACGGAATCGGCGTTAAATCAAACTGCTGTTCTTCAAAAATCGGCCGTCCCGTTTCGGGATCAAACCCGGTTTGCACCCTTCGTGTTAATTCTTTACCTTCACGCGCCGCTTCCGCCAATTTTTGGTTATAGCCGGAAATGTTACGCACCCCTAACTGACTCATGGAACGATATCTGTCTTCCATTTCACGCACTGCCCACTTTAACGCCACAACGGCCTTTTCCGGCTCGACAACCACCGGCGTTAACAAATGCGGTATGCGATTATAAACCGATAATTCAACCATTTTCGGATCAACCATAATCATGCGACATTCTGCCGGCGTAAACCGATATAACAGCGACAGCACCATGGTGTTAATGGCAACCGATTTACCCGAACCCGTGGTACCGGCAACCAGCAAGTGCGGCATTTTGGCCAAATCGGCAAAAACAGGCGCCCCGCCGATATCTTTCCCCAAAATAAGGGGCAAAGCGCCGCTGTTTGTTTGAAAATTCACGTTTTCGATCATTTCCCGAATATAAACCGTTTCCCGTTGTTTATTCGGCATTTCGATACCGATATAACACGTTCCCGGAATAACAGCTATTCGCACCGATTCCACACTCATTTTCATGGCAATATCGTCCGCCAGCGAAATCACGCGCGCGGCCTTAATCCCATCGGCCGGCAAAAATTCGTAAAGCGTTACCACCGGCCCGGGATGCGCCTGTTCCACCTTTCCTCTCACGTTAAACTGCGCCAACACTTTTTCCAACGCGCGGGAAACGGTGTCCATTGCCTCTTTGGAAAGCCCTTGAACATTACTGATCTTAACGGGATCCAACAAATCGGATGCCGGCAATTCCAATGTATTTTTTTCATTTGTTTCTTCATCAATTTCCGTTCTTTGCGAAGTTCGATTCGAATCGGCGCGCGTTTTTTGCAAACTGACGGGTTCCGTCGGCTTGATTTCCGATGTTTTTGATATCGGCGTTTCATGCTCGCCGTTCAAAAAGGCGAACGAGGGCTCCACGCGTTCAACGGGCTCCGTTTTTTCTTTCTTTTTAAACAAGAAACGACGTTTTTCTTTAGATTGTGCTTTTTCCGATGTTTCCGCCTCATCCGACACTTTTTCAATAACGGCAGATGATGCGGGCGCCGTTACGGTCGCTTTTTGTTTTATATGAACATTTTTCACCATTTTCTTTAATTTATCCGTCGGAACGGCGCGCACGGTTGCCGCCGCTTTTCGCGATAACAACATCACCGGCACTTTTAAAGAGAAAATCAGGCACAGCCCCGCAATACCGTAGGCAATAAAGCGATAAACACTGGATTGCAACACAAAAAAGCGATTAAAGAAATATCCGACATAACCGCCCTTGCCGGCTTTAAACCACGCGGAATCCAACGAGGTTTGCAAATCACTTAACAACCAAACAGCCGTTAAAAAGGCGCATAAAAACATCAAAAACCGAAAAGCCACCCATTTTGTGCGGCGCCACAAGAACAATCCGAACACAATGAAAGCAATCGGCACAACAAAAGCCATCACGCCGAACAGTTGCAATAACAAATCGGCCGTTAAGGCACCGAACGCCCCGCACCAATTTTTAATGCCGTACGTGCCGGCAGCATTCAACGATGAATCGGTTACCTGATATGTCACACACGCGACAAGCGAAAATAAGCCGAATAAAATCAACAATAAAGCAAATAATTTTCGTAAAAAGTTTTTCATAAAATCCTCTTGTATTCATCATAACGAAAAACGAAGAAAAATACAAGTTTTTTTAACGAAAAATAACCTCGAAAAGCATTTTTTCCCTCTTCTGCGTCATTTTTTGTCGTAGAAGTTTCATTTGATTGTTTTTATTTATTTCGGGCAACAAAAAAAGGCGGATGAACAATGCCTCCGCCTTTCTTTTGGTTCGGTTCATATCAGAACTTGTATTTCAAGTTGGCAAGCCCTGTATGATTGGTGTAATCGCCTTTGAACAAACCTTCGTATTCGATGGCGACCTCCGCTTTCCGATTGATATCCAACCCGATGCGGGCACCGACTTCAATGCCGAAGCGATCCATATTTTCGGTTTTCACTTCATAGACACTGCCGTTCAGCAGATTGACATGCATTTTGGTATCGGGTTCAATAAAGTCGTATGTTAAAGCGGCTCTCAATTCAGGATACCATGACAATGTCGGCGACAAGGTATAACCGATGGTGTATTGCGCACCCAAGATACCTGTCAACGTGTTACCGTCAGCGGAACCGACGCTTTGACCGACCGTATCGGTGTAGGAATGTTGTTTCGTATAGACATACCGTGCGCCGATTTCGGGTTTAATCACCCCTGTTGCCCAATCATCATTGACATAGGGACCCATTTTTTGTCCGAACATCACTTGAGCACCGAAAGCATCAACATTATAATTGGCTTTCACATGATGATTAAACACTTTTTTGTCTTCATCATATTTCGACCGTGTATACATGGCCAACCAGTTTGCATAGAAGCGATTCGGATTATAGTTTCCGTAAATCATACCGGTATGCGATTTAATATCCGTATCGCGTTGCACCGATTCGCCGCTTGATTTTGTGTAAGCATAAGCAACACCCAAGCGAACGGCATCGTTGACATGACCGTCAAAGCCGACGGAAATACCGCGATTATCCATATCCCAGCCTTTCCGGACATCATATTTTGATTTACCGTACAAGCCTTGAACCCACAAATTGGAGTCATGCCGCGGGAAACGATAGAAACGTTTGCCCCGATGGATATAACCCGTACGATCCATGGATTCGTAGAAGCGATCGCTCACAATAGAGGCCAACCGTTGTGTAATTTCGGTTGCATGGGCTTGAATGAGCGGCGACACATCGGGTGCCAAGCCGTCTAAAGCCTCTCTTTGTCCTTCTTCAACTTCAAACAATTTCCGTTGAATATCCAATGCATCGCTGTTTTGCGTGATATCATCACCGTCAAGCCAACCGTCATTGGTATTCACTTCATTTTGATCGCAACCCGGACAAGCATTTTTATCTCTCCGATAAACTTCATAATTACCATCGCCCAAAGCTCTTGTTCTATAGTTGGCATGTTCTCCGAAATCGGTAAATTCGCCGGTAATATTTCCGTCCAAAATTTGATAGTCTTTTTTCTCGCCTTTTGCCAAAGTACCCGCACTGATTACAACATCTAACGTTGTATTATCTTGCGCAACGTTAATATCGTTTGCGCTAATTCTTCCGTGATTTCCGTCGGGCTCTTTACTCACGTGCGTTTTAATGGTGGAATTGGCGTTAATGTTGACTTCATCACCATACATCACACCGGCACCTTCCACATTACTGCCGCCCAAGTCAACCGTTGAGCCGGTAATATTCACCGTACCGACTTTACGTTCGCTATCACTTGTCAATTCTGCACCGGTATTAATTCCCTGATGCAATTGCAAGTTACTGTTGGTAATTTCCATTCTGCCGCGATTGTAAATATCTTGCGATTGATCAAACAAGGTATGCAATTCACCGGCCGGACGCGGCGTTGTGCTGTCGGGATAGGGTTTGTAGTTCAAGTCAATCTGATCATCAGCGCCATCAATGGTTACAACGCCCGAATCGTCGTTATAAAGGTTTTGACCGAGCGCGGCCGTATTACCTTGAATGGTCACGCCGCTGCCTTGAATGGTTAATTCGCCGTTATTATAGATACCGCCGCCGTTACCGGTTGCTTCATTGCCGGAAATGGTTGTATTTCCGTCAATAACAGCCACACCGCCTTGATCGTTATAAATACCGGCACCGGAAACAGCCGTATTATTTTGCACTCTCACATTTTTGGCATTTAAGTCTTGCGCGTTATAAATACCGCCGCCGTGACCGGTGCCGGAGCTGCTTTCAACGGCTTGGTTGCCCAAAATAACCGTGCCGTCAATGTTCACGTTGCTTCTGTTTGCATACGATTCGATATTCACGTTTGCCAAACCACCGCCGACGGCTGCCGTATTGTTGAAAATAACGCCGTTGACAATATCCGTTTGTGCGGGGCCGTTTGAGTTACGCGCAAAAACACCACCGCCGTTCTTCTTTGCCGTATTACCGACAATGGTAGCATTAACCAAAGTCGTGTTACCGTTAGAACCGATAGCACCGCCGTTGGTTGATGAGGTATTGCTCGTGAAGGTATCATTAACAGACATCCATGTACCGTTATCGTTATAAACGGCAGCGCCGCCAAGAGCCGCATTACCCTTAACCTCATTACCCGTAAAAACATTTCCTGTGGTCTTTAACAAGGTATTTCCGACTCCTGAACCCAGGTCGTGATGTATTGCGATAGCACCGCCGAATCCTGTGACACTATCAGTGGTAGATGTGACCGTGTTATTGAGGAAATCGGAATTCGTAACCTCTGCCGAAGCATTGTTATCAAGGACTAAGGCACCGCCGTTTGTGGCGCTGTTATTGCTAAACAGCGTATTTGTAATAGAATCGATTGTTCCGCCGTTATAAATAGCACCGCCGGAATCTGTTGCTGAATTGTTACTGAACGTTGCTTGATAAATTGAACCGATTGTTCCTTTGTTATAAATGGCACCGCCTTGTGCATTATCACCTGTTGCCTTATTTTCATCAAATAACGCTTTAATGCTTCCAATGTTTCCACCATTTTCAACCGAAATGGCACCGCCCCATTTTGCAGTGTTCGCACCGAATATGGTTCTGGCAATGCTATCTACATTTCCGAAAACATCAATAGCACCGCCTGAGCCGCCGGCCGAATTCTTTACAAAATAATCATCATAAAATGTGTTATCATTAGTGCTGCTTACAAGAACGGCACCGCCGTCTGTTGTTGTGGTATTGCTATAATAAATATTCAATTCTGATGTTAAAGTAGCACCATTTCCCACAAAAACCGCACCGCCGAAATCGTGCTCATCAGAGTCTTTGTTATTCGAGCCGGCAAAAACCGAGTCCGTTAAGTTCAAAACGGCGTTTTGTGCTATAATGGCTGCGTTGTTTGAACCGTTCTCGGAATTTTTCCACCCCGTTACGTTAGTGGTTGTCCATTTGCGCCAATCTAAGTTACCGCTGGCATCAATATCTTGAGTAGTATTCGGAAATTTTCCGATGATGTTTGTGTTTAAAGTCGGCGTGTTTCCATCACTACCAACAACATATAATGTACCGGTAAATACGGCGCTTTCGGATGCACTTGAATCAATTGTTAAGCTATCAGATTTAAGCGTTGTATTCGGACTAATTGTCACATCTTTTGCATCGCTTTTCAACTTAAATGTCTTATCGCTATCTTCTTGTGCACTTTTAATAGCACTATCATCAAGTGTTACTTTTCCTTCCTCGGCAGTAACCGTAACGGCAGCCGCAGCCGACATAGGCAACAAACCGAAAACGGTTGTGCTGAGTAAAACAAGTGCAAATTTACGTGAGCTCATATTAACCTCCATTAAACAGATTGCTCATTGATCGTTATTTTGACGATTAAACACATATTATCACGCTTAAAAACAAAAAGCAAGAAAAAAAATAACTTTTTATTAACTTTTTATTAATTTTCGACAAAAGAACAGTTTTTTTACATATTTTTCAAGAAAAAAACACCCGAACCGTATATCGATTCGGGTGCTTTAAGCCTATTTATCTTCTGCTCGCAGACCTGTCAACAGCCTGATTGAAACCAACGTTATTTTTTGGAGATCCAGTAGACCTAGATCCAGTAGATCTATCTTCATAATCCGCACTCGCGCTAGGGCTAAGAAGCTGATCCGCGCATGCTCCAAAAGCTTGTAACAACCCCGAGCCTGTCTGTTCTTTAGGAGTTTGTAACTCTCCCAAGCCTGTCGCCGGTAAGACCCCATCACTAACAGTAACAGTCCCGGCAGTCCCGGTACCGCTACCGGCAGCATCCGACTCACCTTTTATCCTGCTGTCTCCTTTGTCTTGTCTTTTGGGTGTCTTTAAGGCCGGTGGTGTTCCCTGCGATGCCGGCGGCGTCTGCGGCTCCGGCGTTAGCGTCTGCGTGCCCGTGTCACCTTTGCTCGCGTCCGACTCTGGTGCCGGCGGGTTATAGCTTTCTTCATAAGAATCCTTCCCGTCACCTTGACTTCCCGCATCTTCTTCATGAGAATCACCACTCGATGCTGGCGGGTCGTCATGAGAATCACCACTCGATGCTGGCGGGTCGACATGTTCTTCACTTGACTTGTCTGGCTGCTTAGCCTCCGGCTCTGGGGCTGGCTCTGCCGCCGGCGGTGTTCCCGTGCTCGTGCCGCCACTCGTATTGTCTTTGCTCGTGTCCGGCGGCGGTGTCGTCTGCTCTGCCGGCGGCGGTGTCGTCTGCTCTGCCGGCGGCGGTGTCGTCTGCTCTGCCGGCGGTGTTCCCGTGCTCGTGCCGCCACTCGTATTGTCTTTGCTCGTGTCCGGCGTTGGTGTCGGTGTTTTGTTATCCGTGCTCGGTTGCTTATCTGTACCCTGCGTTTTATCAGCGCCCTGCGTTTTATCCGCTGCTTGCTGATTCTGCGCGTCCGGCTGCTTTTGTGTGCTTGCGTCCGGTTGCTTTTGCGCGTCTTTCGATGCATCTTTCGACGCATCTTTTGACGTATCTTTAACATCTTTTACATCAGCAACTTTTGTTTTTTCTGCTGCTTTGGCTGCCGCCGCTTTTTGCTTTTTCTTTTTATTATGTCTGTGCACCAACCAACCGACAACACCGCCGATGGCAGCAACACCCAAAATGGTGGCCGTTAACCACTTCCAGTTTCGGCTCCACCAGCTGCCTTGTTCTTCTTTCTTCTTTTTCTCTTCTTCTTTTTTCTTTTGTTGAACAATTTTTGAATCATTTCCCACAAAATTAAATGAATTGCTGCCGTTTGCACCGATACCCGGAGCGGTAATTTCCCAATCATGCGCTTTTTCAACCGGTTGACCTTTATCATCAACCTTTGTGGAATTGCGGTATTCAATTTCGGCAATTAAAGCATCGGCCGTATAGGGCTTACCCGTGTTGGGATCAACAATTTTCTCCCCGGTTTGTTTATCAACAAACCCTTCGCAAAGACCGCCATGTTTTTCGGCATATTTGCGAATGTTATTATAAGCTTTGTTTCGATCGGCAGACGGAAGAACGGATCTTCTTTTTGCGGCTTGCTCGCTCGTGGAAACAACACCGTAAGAACTGTGTTTCAATTCCGTGGTAGCGGGTTTTGCAGCCGTTTTTTGATCGGCATTTGCTTGTGCTTTTGCCTGTTCGGCGGTTTTGTTTTCTGTATCAGCCATGTTTTATTCTCCTTGGTATAAGTGAGTTAATTTGTTTGTTTATAAGTTAATTATACACCAAAAAAAGGAATGAATCAATTATTTTTTTAAAAAAGATTAAAAAAGATTTAACATTTATATACCCTCCCCCCCGATAAGTGACGGTTTCAGCCTGATACAAAAGAATTGTTTTTTTAAAAAATGACAATTTATTGTTCAAATTATTTTTGCGCACAAAAAAACACCCGAACCGTTTCCGATTCGGGTGAGTTTTGCAAATTTATCTTCGAGCGCCCCAAGACTCATCATGAATAGAGGGGTGGTAACGACCACTTCCGGAGCCGCTATCATTCTCTTCCGAATCCGGATTCGGAACCGGGTCTCCGATACCGGGCTTTTCTTCCGGCATATCTCCGGTGTCTCCGATATCTCCGGGATTGTCTTGATCGTTACCATGATCCTCGGGTTCTTTGTCGCCACCGGTAATATCCGTTCCGGCATCGACCAAACCACCGCTGCTACCGGGATTTTCTCCGCTCGGCGTGTTTCCGGTATCTCCGGTATTATCATTACCGCCAGGGGTGTCCGGTTCACCTGTTATCGGGCCGTCATCGCCATGATCGGGCCGATCGGGCGGCGTAACTGACGGCGGATTATCTTGATTACCGGGATTATCATCACCCGGGTTATCAGGCGTTGTGGGATCATCTTTGCCCGGATTATCAGGCTCTTTTCCCGGATTGTCCGGCTCTTTGCCCGGATTATCAGGCTCTTTGCCCGGATTGTCCGGCTCTTTGCCCGGATTATCAGGCTCTTTGCCGCCGCTCGGATCTTTATCGCCACCCGGCACCGGCGTTACCGGTTTTTTATCATCAGGTACAATTTTGTTCGTTTTTCTGTTCTTATGCACCAAATAGGCAATTAAACCGCCAATGGCTCCCAAGCCGGCAAGAACCGTCGGCACAAACCATGCCCAGTTCCGCGCAAACCAGCCTTTCTTCTCTTCATCTTTCTTTTGCTGCTCTTCCGCTGCCGGCTGACCGATAGCCGTAATTTTCTGATCACCCACTTTAAGCGTTGGCGTTTTCACGGCCGTTGCCATGTGATTCACCGATAATTCGCCCAATTGTTGCAAAAACGCATCCGGCGTGGGAGCCTTCCCCGTTTTCGAATCAACCAACGGCTTCCCCGTGCGTAAATCGGTAAACCCTTCCAAAACACCGTTGTGCTTCGCAGCATATTCATCTAACGCCGCTTTTAATTGGGCTTGATCAGACGGATTCCATGTGCGAATGTATTGTTCCGCTTGAGAACCATATACAAAACCCGTAAACGAACCGTTTTGCTTAATGTTTTCAGCAACTTCCGTCATAATTACTTTAAATTTTTCCGGAACTTTTTTTAAAGATGGATCATTTTTTAAATCAGCCATTTTTTTCCTCCATTGTTAATGTTGATTTCCAGCTTTTCTTCTAATATATCATAAAATTTTACATAACGCAACAAAAAAATGAATATTATTACAATTATTTTGTCCAAAATACATACAAATTACTGTTTTTCCTTTCGTTCTCAACATTTTAGCAAAAATTTCGCCTTTGTTTCATTTTTACCGCTTTTTTTCACTTGCTTTTCATCTTCTTTCCGCTTATATTTAACATGTTATGAATTGTAACTTTATTTTTTTTAGGAGGTTATTATGAAAAAATTACTCACTCTTGCCGCCGCGCTCGCTTTGTTCTCAACCGGCGCTCATGCTCAATTTGCAGGCGGTACACAAGCCCCCGCCGGCGGGTTTAAAGGCCCCGGTTTAAGCGTGTCAACCGTTGCGCAGGCTTTGGATATGCACGATGATTCGCCCGTGGTTTTGCAAGGCTCCATTCAACAAAATTTGGGCGATGAAAAATATCTTTTCAAAGATGCAACCGGCACCGTTATTGCCGATATCGACAATAAATATTGGGCCGGACAAACCGTTACGCCCGAAAATACCGTTGAAATTTCGGGTACCGTCGATAAAGAGTTTATGGAAAAAACAGAAATCGATGTGAAAAGTTTGCGAATCGTTAAATAATCGCGACTCGTTGATTTTTAAGAAAAAATGCCTTTTACACTTGCTGTGAAAGGCTTTTTTTCAAGGGCTTCACTCCTTTTTCCCGAACGGGAATAAAACGAATCGCTTTCAAAAAAATAAACAAATAAATTCATACTCTTGTATGCAAAAAGCCTGCTTAAATTGAATTAAACAGGCTTTCTTCAAATTTAAGGCTTCGGCTATAAGGTAACCAGCCCGCGCGCAAAGGCATAGACGGCAATTAAGGCAACAATAATAATCACGCTGCACAAAATCTTTTCACCCGTCGTAAACCATGCCCGTTGATAGGCAATCGTGTTCCGATTATTCATATCCGAGCGATTCCTTGCGATTCGGTTACCCGTCATAATGTCGCGTTCCTCACACCGCGCCCAAATGTAAAACGGAATTCCCAACGCGATGAACACAACCGCCATCAATAAATATGTTAAGCCGGCCGCATAAAGTAACCAAATGGCGTAAACCGTGCCCAACATACCCGTTAACAGCGCCGCAAACCGACTGACGCCCGTGTTCATTGGAAATTCGTGATCTTCGCAGATTTTCCATAAATATAAACACGAAACCAAATAAGCCGGTAAAACCATAACGCCCGTAATGGATAACATGGTGTTCCAAGCGTTCCCCGCAAAATAAACCAGCAACATGGCCAGCTGCATCAATCCGCTTGTAATGAACAATGACACGCTCGGCGATCCGAATCGATTTTCTTTTGCGAAAAAGCCCGGGAAAGCGCCGTTTTTCGCCATGGCATAGGGCATTTCGGCCACAATCATTGTCCAAGACAGCCAGCTTGCCAAAATGGCAACGATAACGCCGATATTCATCAGCCAGGAACCCCACGCGCCGACAATGCTTTCCAACACACCCGCCGTTGACGGATTCGGAACCGCCGCCAGCTGTTCTTGCGTCATCACGCCGAACGGCAAGACCGATAACAAAACATAAATGGCCAAACAACCCAAAAAGCCGATTAAAGTTGCCCGACCCACATCGTTTTGATTTTCTGCCCGTCCCGACAACACCACCGCGCCTTCAATACCGATAAAGGCCCACAGTGTCACAAGCATTGTGTTTTTAATTTGCGTCGGCACATCGCCCAGCTTTGCCATATTCATCCGTCCCCAAATATCGGCATCAAACCGATCGAATCGGAAAACGGCGGCAACAATAATAATGAAAATAATCAGCGGCACAATTTTTGCAATCGTAACAACAAGGTTAATCAAGGTTGCCTGCTTCACGCCACGCAACACCAAAAAGTTGAAAAACCAAATTAAAATCGATCCGCCGATAATGGAATATAAATTATTTCCGCCCGTAAAAACGCCGGGAAAGAAATAATTGAGTGCATCCATGGTAATAACGGCATAGCCTACATTTCCGCAAATCTGACACAGCCAGTAACTCCATCCGATGTTAAAGCCCATATAGTTACCGAAACCCGCTTTGGCATATAAATATATGCCTGTGGTTAAATCCGGACGGGCATTTGATAAAATGCGAAACGTGTTGGCAATAAAATACATACCGATTCCGGTAATGACCCATGCGAGCAAAACTGCGCCGATAGCGGCACTTTGCGCCATATTTTGCGGCAGTGAAAAAATACCGCCGCCGACCATGGAACTGACAACAATACCTGCCAATCCGAACACGCCTAAGGTGCCGCCGGAAACAAGTTTTCCCCGCCCTTGTTTTTGTTGCTGTAACATTTTCAAACTCCTTATTTGTTTAAAAAGGTGACGCTTTACCTGAAAGCGTCAACCTTTTATTCGTTTTTTATTTATTCAATTCAACGGCCGGGGCATATTCAAAGTTTAAGAATCCGAGAGCCGTTAAAGAATAGCCGAATGCCTGTGTAATATTCACGAAATTATGATAAAATTGAAAATCACTGTGTTGTTCCACGTCCCGCAGTTCCAATTCGTGCGTGAGTGATTTTTTCAGCCACATTTGCGCGTGCGCTTCGGCAATTTCATCATCAATGAACGTATCGAAATATTCCACATATTCGGCCGCCCATCCGCCGATGAATTTACCGGATTTATCTTTTCCCCAAACAATACCGACACCGGTAGCAATGGCTTTGTGTTCCTCCCGACGCGCGCCGTTTCCCGCCATAATCACTTCCAGCACGGCACCGTGTTTAAAGGTATGCGCCACTTCATCGACCGGCACAATATTATTAAACAATTCCGGCGGTAAAACCGAGGTATACGGAACAACGTTAAAATCTTGAATTTTTGCTTGTGACAAAGCCGAATCGTAACAAAATGTTTCAAACGGTTGCGGCGGAATACCGTCCTCCGCCAATCCGGCACCACCGGTATGAAATGCGAGTGTGGGGTATCTTGTTCCTACTGTCATAATAAATCCTCCTTCAAAAATAAATTGATTAAAATAAAAATTGCACCATGCAATTTCATTTGTGATATAAGGGGTAACGGGCTAAAATCAACTTAAAACAGCCGAGAGTCTAACATAAGGGAATATTTATTTCACGAAAAACCGTCTTTTGAACAGATTGAATCCTTGTCTTTTTCTGCCCATATCCGTTGAGAGTGAACGAGTCGTCGTTCGGGATTTAATCAACATTTTTAAGGAGAAAATTATGAAAAAATTAATTGTACCCGTTGTTGCAGCCACTCTTGCTTTCACGGCATTGAGCGCGCAAGCGGAAAGTATGAAAGGTAAAATTGTTTCCAAACAAAATAACACCATTCAAGTGCAAGGCGAAGGACAATCTTCCCCGAAAACGCTGAAAACAAACAGCAACACGCATTATTACGTGAAAAAAAGATTAAATAAAGACGGTATGCGTAGCGATGATATGCCGGAGGTCAATGAAATTGTGGAAATTATTTACACGGTTGATCCGGCAACGAATGAAATGATTATTGATGAAATTATTATGATGATTGATTAAGTATCGGCTTTATATTTCGAAAAAAGCGAATCCGTTTTTTTTAAATCGGATTCGTTTTTTTATTTGGGTAACAAGGCGGGGAAAACTTATGCTTTTTTAATGCTGCCGACGATATTTTCCCTCTATCGACGAGGGTAAGAAGTAATGCGACACTCTCTTTTTTCCCCCTCTATCGGCGGGTGTGATGCGCTGCTGAAAGTAGCGCATCGCTATGTGCCGATAGGGGGAAAAGTTGAATTTTTTACGAAATAGCAATCACATTAAAAACCATCAATTGCTTTTTCTTTATCGCAATTATCGCCGGTGAAACCGCTATAACATTCACAATATCCCCCGCCATTAGCAGTGTTGTGCCACGCACCATGATTGCTGCAATAACCTTCTTCGGAACAATCTGCACCGCCCCACCCGGAATTGCACCGTGTGCATATTCCCATATCGGCATCATAACCGCTTCCATGTCCGCTGCATTTATCACAATCATCACCGCTCCAACCGGAATAGCATTCTGTGCATTTTCCCGTATTGGCATCATAACCGCTTCCATATCCGCTGCACTTGTCACACTTCTCGCCGTACCAACCGTAATTGCAGTAACAGCGACCAGCAGTATTGTCCCAGTAACCATTCTTGTTGCAATAACCTTCTTCGGAACAATCATCACCGCCCCACCCGGAATAGCATCCTCCGCATTTTCCCGTACTGGAATTATAACTGGATCCATGTCCGTTACACTTATCACACTTCTCGCCGCTCCAACCGTAATTGCAGGAACAGTAACCTCCAGTAGCAGTATTGCTCCAGTAACCATGATTGCTGCAATAATCACCTTCTTCGGAACAATCTGTACCGCCCCAACCGGAATTGCATTTTGTGCATATTCCCGTACTGGAATTATAACCGCTTCCATGTCCGCTGCACTTGTCACACTTCTCGCCGTACCAACCGTTGCTGCAGGAACAGTAACCTCCTCCGTCAGCTTTATTGTACCAGGTACCATGTCCGCAATTAACTTTTTCGGAACAATCAGCACCGCTCCAACCGTTGCTGCAGGAACAGTAACCTCCTCCGTCAGCAGTATTGTGCCAATAACCATGATTGCTGCAAGCACCTTCTTCGGAACAATCTTTACCACCCCAACCGGAATTGCAGTAACAGTAACCTCCGTCAGCTTTATTGTACCAGGTACCATGCTTGCTGCAAGCACCTTCTTCGGAACAATCTGCACCGCCCCAACCGAACTGGCACTGTGAACATCCTGTATCGGAAAGCCAAGGTTCGTAAGTATGGGCTCCATGTCCGCTGCACTTGTCACATCTCTCACCGTCCCAACCGCGTTCGCAGTAACAGCCAACGGCATAGGAATCACCATTGTGCCATGTACCATGATTGTTGCAAGCATTTTGTTCGGAACAATCTTTACCGCCCCAACCTTGCTCACAAACACAAAATGGTTTACTCTCTGAATAATACTGTAATGAGCCATGCTTACAATTAATTCCAATATTATCATCTTCGGTTGTTGTGGTTGCAAGAGTTGTTACAGTCGTTGTTGATGTAACCGCCTCCGTCACCTCAGGCGTGTAAACATGCTCCGGCGTTTCCGATTCCTCCGGTCGCGGTTCATAGTTCGTTACACTCGAATCTACATTAAAATATACCGTTACAAAACCCTCTGTTTCATCTGTTTCCACTTTTGTGGCATATTGCAAACTTTCTGCCGACTCCGCCACCATTTTTTGCACCCGTTCCGGTAAATCAAGCGCCGTTATAAAATATCGCGTTTCGTTTATATTCTCACATGCCGGATTCACAATTTCGGCATTTTCTCCGCACCCGTATTGAAAGCCGTAATTCATTGTGCGAAACGTGGGATTTTCATCATCGTAAGGCGAGCCCAGAGAAAGCGTAACCCCGTTAGCATTTCCCTTTTGCAACAGCATAGCCAATTGCAAGCTGTTTAAATTGATTTCATTAAGAACTTGATTCGCAACATGTTTATCCATGCCCCAGCGATAGCCCGATATGCCGCCGATTGAGATAACGCCGATAACAGCCAGAACGCCCAGCATTTCAATCATACTACGGCCTTGTTGCGCTTGATTTTTAACTTGTTTTAATTGCTTTTTCTTCATTTTTTCGACTTCCTTTCAATGCAAATAGCATAAAATAAACGTACCTTTAATGCAACGCTGATTCCGGGGTAAAAATACCCTCAAAAATTGGTGAAACAGGCTTTTTATAACCATTTGATATTGCATTAAATTTTCCTTAAACTAAATTTTTTTTGAAAAAATCAAAAAAAAGTGTTGCAAAAATCGTACGTTTTTTTGATGCATATTCAAAAAAAATCGCCTTGATGAGAGGCGACCGGAAGTTAACAACTATCTAACTGAATAGCGCGATATATTGACCAAAAGGCTATTTTACCGCCTTCCGGTCGTTCAATTATTAACTTTGTTCGTTTAAAAACAAAGTTAACGTCCTTTTTAAGGACACAGTTAGAGAGGTTGTTAAGCCTCAGGGCACACATCACTTGCCTTGCTTTCAGAATAAAAGCTTTTCATACCAATGTCAAGCAGAAAAAATAAATCTTTCTTTTAATTTTTCCTATCTTCAAAAATCGTACGTTTTTTTTGTGCAATACCCCTAAAAAATTGCCTGAATAAAAAGGAAACCTCCCGGAATTGCTTCCGAGAGGCTTCCCTGATGAGTTCAATGATTAAACTCGACTCGTGTTAAGTTAGAATTTATATTTGGCACTTAACATACCGGTATGATCAACATAATCTTTACGGATTCTTGCTTCATATCCGGCAGCGATTTCAAACCGAGACGTAATGTCGGTTGCAACTTTTGCACCCAGTTCATAACCGACGCGTTCCAGTTTTTCGCCATTGACAACATATGTTGCTCCACCGGGGATGCTGACAATCGAATCGTCATCATTTGTTGTTAAATCATATGTTAACGCCGCACGAGCTTCCGGACGGATATTAATTCCGTTTGAAAGCGTGAAGTTTTTCGCCACTTTCACACCGGCAACCGCCGTTAACACGTCGAGGTTCCGCGCATTAACACGCACACCCAATGCATTTGTGCTGGCATCTTGTTTTGCGTGTATATATCTCAAGCCTGCTTCAGGTGTCACATCCAAGCCGTTTGCAACATGGAGGTTATAGCCGTATAAGCCTTCCAAAGCCAACGTATTCACATCATATTTGGAATCGGCATTTTCACCCAAAACGGTTTTCTTTTCTTTATAATTCGACCAGTTGTAAGAGGCAACGCCTTTCACATACCAATCGGCCGGATTATATTTGCCATATAAGAACAAGCTGTTCGTTTTGGCATCGGTTTTGCGGGTATATCCGTCAATATCCGATTTGTTATAAGCATAACCCAAACCGACTTTACCGGCACCGACTTCTTTATCAATACCCATGGCAACGCCATATGTATCAATATCGAAACCGTGCGCTTTTGCGGTATCGTGCTTATCGGCATAGTTAAACAAGCCTTTCACCCAGAACTTAACTTTATCAATTAAGGTGTGTGTTTGAGATTGCGCAATCATTGCCGATATATTATCATCCATTGCATCATTGGCAGCTTCGAAAATGGTGTTCGTTAACATGGTTTCACGCGTACGCACAACCGGAGCGGCATCAGCGCCCAATGCATCGGCCGCACGACCGACCACATTGGAATCAACCGTTTCGCTTTGAGCCAAATCGCCTAACGCTTTTTGAACTTTGGCAAAAGCAGGATTGTCTGTTTTAGCGCGCATAACACCCAAAACCGTTTCGGCTTCGGCACCGCTCACGCCCAAGTTAGACGCAACTTCGGAGGCTGATTTTTCTTGAACGGCAAACACGGTGCTGCCGTCTTCGTTTGTGATTGTGAACAAATTGTTGTTATCTGTAACAACATTGTCTGTCAAGTCGCTGGCGTTACCTTCTTGTGTGAAGATATTCGCCAAATCAAAGCTGTTTGTGCCGGCATTGAGCTTAACGTTAATGTCGAAATCATTAGTAGCCGATGAACCGCTACCATTTGCACCGGCAACTTTGGTTGCCACTTTGGTATCGTCATAAACGTTCAATGTGGAATTTTGACCCATTTCAACTTTGGCAGTTGAGCAAGAACCGTTCGCGCAGCTGATACCGCCGTCTAACGACAACGTTGCATTTGTGTCTACGAGAATCGAGCCGTTATCTGCACCGAAGTGAATGTCATTTTGAACGCCGTCAGCAGCCGTGTTGTTTTCAAAAGCGACATTGCCTTTAAACGTAACTTTATCAGAGCT
This sequence comes from uncultured Alphaproteobacteria bacterium, assembly GCA_947627155.1. Classification (GTDB taxonomy): domain Bacteria; phylum Pseudomonadota; class Alphaproteobacteria; order CAAHEQ01; family UBA3637; genus RGIG4140. The sequence continues at coordinate 29,574 of CANQUX010000011.1, forward strand.
TGTACCTGTAATTGATAAAGCACCGCCATTGCCGCCGGCCGTATTATTGGCGAAAGTTACATCTTCAAATGTTGATGTGTTATCAGCCGCAACGGCACCACCGTCACCGCTGGCTTTGTTACCTTCAAAAGTAACTTTTTTCACATCCAAGGTTGTACCTTGTCCGGCAAAGATAGCGCCACCGTTATGTTGACCGCTTTCTTCTCCGTTTTCACTGTAACCGGCTTCATTGTTTGTAAATGAACTATCTTCAATTTTAACTTCTTTACCACTGCCGTTGGTGTAAATAGCACCACCGGTTGTTGCAGCGCGGTTGCCTTCAAACGTAGCTTCTTTCACCGTCAACGTGCCGCCGCTGTTTGTAACAGCACCACCGACACCGGTTGACGAGTTGTTTGTAAAGCTGCCGCCATCAACAGTTAACGTGCCTTTATTATAAACAGCACCGCCATTGTTGGAGGAGTTACCCGTAAATGTACCGTTGGTAACAGTCATTGAGCCTTTTTCGGTTGCATTGATTGCACCGCCGGCCACGGAAGCTTGGTTGTTTTCAAACGTTGCATCTTTAACCGTTGCATTTGTTGCGGCAGAACTGATTGCACCGCCAAAGCCCGAGTCATTTGAACCGATGGCTTGGTTACCCGAGAAGGTTGTGCCCTCAACCGATAAAGTTGTGCCTTCACCGGCAAAAATAGCACCGCCGTTACCGCCTTTTGTTTCGGCTGCTGCTGCCACTGCGACTGCTGCATCTTCTTCTCCGAGCGGTGTGTAACCGGCAATGTTGTTTTCAAACGAACCGCCTTTAACGGTTAAAGGATTGCTGCCGTTGCTGTAAATAGCACCGCCGCCGTGTGTGGAGTGGTTGCCCGAGAACGCAACATCTGTTACGGTTAACGTGCCGCCGCTGTTTGTAATAGCACCGCCAACGCCGGTTGACGTGTTACTTGTAAAGCTGCCACCCGTAACGGCTAATTCAGCGCCTTTATTATAAATGGCACCGCCGTTGCCGGAGGAGTTACCCGTAAATGTGCTGTTTGTAATTGTGGGCGCAATGCCTCCATTACCAACGCTGATGGCACCACCGGCAACTGTGGCCGAGTTATTTTCGAATGTGGCATTGCTGATATCTAAGCTTGAACTGCCGTCTTCAATGGTAGCCGTAACACGCGTGGCAATAGCACCGCCGACCGTACCGGATTTGTTACCGGTAAATTCGGTACCGTTGATTGTTACTTTACTTTCACCGCCGACAAAGATAGCGCCGCCGCCTTCAGCAACATCTGAATTACCATCGGCAAGATCAGAACCGGTTTTAGTGCCGGTTGTGGAGTTGTTTGTAAACGAACCACCGTTAATTTGCGTGTCGGAACCTGACCAAATGGCACCACCGCCGGATGAAGCACTGTTTCCTGTAAATGTAGCATCATTAACCGTTAATTTTTGGCTGTTTGTGCCCGTTAAAATGGCACCGCCCTGACTACCTTCAGCAGTTGCTTTATTGGAATCAAATGTTGTTCCCGTAATAGTTAAATTACCGGCTTTTTTATCATCGGAAACATTTGTTTGATTTTGTGCATCAACAAAACCTGTTAAATAAATGGCACCACCACCGTTTGTGGCAGTGTTCTCGCTAAATGTTCCGCCGGTAATTTCCGTATTGAAATTTGTGGCAATGGCACCACCCAAACCGCCTGTCAAGCCGCTATTGAAAGAATTTTGTACCACCTCGGCCTTATTTCCGTTAAAAGTGGAATCTTTGATTGTTAAAGAACCGTTGGTACCCGTTTCATTCGCTTGCAACGTTCTGCGGGTTGCAATAGCGCCACCGCGGAAACCGCTTGTATTCCCTTTAAACGTTGCACCTTCAATATTTGTGACCGAATCAACACCCAACGCAATGGCACCACCGCCGATGGGGTTGCTGTCTTGTGCATCACTTGTGTGATCTTTATTGTTTGTAAACGTTGTGCCTTTAACGGTTAAATTACCATAGTTAGAAATGGCACCGCCATCGCCTTTTTGAGCCGTATTTCCTGAAAACGTACCACCCGTTAAATTAAGCGTACCGTTGTTTTCTGTCGGCAAACCCGCTTCTGAACGTGCTACAATAACAGCACCGAATGTTTCACTTGAAACATTGCTTGCGGTTACATCAGTACCGTTAACCGTTGTTCCCGCATTAACGATTGATTGCGCAGTTATCGGACTTTGAATATCGCCCTCTAATACTGTCGGCGATTCGGCCGCCGCTGCGGCAGCTGTGCCGATAAAGGCAAAACTGACGATAGCAGTTGTTAATAAAAGATTTTTTTTCATATTGAAAGCTCCTTACTTTTTCAATTGTTAAAAAAAAACACTCCTTTTCAGAGAAAATCAAATCATTCACATTTAAACGTTCATCCCTCCTTCAAGGATTAATGCGAAAAAATTTTCACATTCACATATAGTTTATAACATTTTTTTCGAAAAGCAATAAAAAAACCGATTTTTTTTAAAAAAAAGCTAAAAAAATTTAAAAAAGCTTGAAATGATTTAATTTTTACAAAAAGAAAATTCTATTCAAAAAAAACGTTCCGGAATTGCTTCCGGAACGCTTCGTAAGGAGCTCAATAAGTTAACACAAGCTAAAACTTGTATTTCACACTGAGTAATCCGGTATGATCAACATAATCCTTGCGGATTCTTGCTTCATATCCGGCGGCGACTTCCCAATTCGTGCAAATATCAGCAGCCACTTTGGCTCCCAATTCCACACCGAACCGGTTCAATTCTTCGCCGTTAACTCTGATAGCAGCACCGTTTGCCAATAAAACGTTCGTGTTGTTGTTATCAGATGTTAAGTCGTAAGTTAAAGCACCGCGCACTTCCGGACGGATGTTAATTCCGTTAGAAAATGCAAAGTTTTTCGTAGCTTTCACGCCGGCAACGCCCGTTAACACGTTCGAGCTCTTGTTCAGCGCGCTTGTGCCTAAACCATCGGTATAGCTGTCTTTGGCAATGTGCATATAGCGCAAGCCGGCTTCCGGTGTGATTCCAAAACCGTGTGTGTTCAGATCGTATCCGATCATGGATTGCAATCCGAATGTATCAACATCATATTTGGCTTTGGCACCATAGCCCAAAACAGATTTCTTTTCTTTATAATTCGAGAAACTGTATGAAGCGACGGCATTCACATACCAATCAGCCGGTTTATATTTACCATATAAGAACAAGCTGTGTGTATCAACATCGGTGTCACGAGTGTAACCGTCAATGTCCGATTCACTGTATGCATAACCTAAACCGATTTTTCCATCGCCGATTGTTTTATCAATACCAAAGGCAACGCCATATGTGTTGACATCAAAACCGTGCGATTTGCTTGTTCCGTCTTTATCGGCATAGTTGAACAGGCCTTTGACCCAAACTTTAACCTGATCAATTAAATTGCCTTCTTTGGCAACGGCCGCATTTGTGAATGAATTATCCAACGCATCGGTTGCGGTGTCAAAAAGGGTATTTTGCAACGCCGTTTCACGCACACGCACCACCGGTGCCGCATCGGCAACCAACGCATCGGCCGCTCTGCTTAACAAAGCAGAATTTTTACCGTATTGCGCTTGATGACGCAGTGTGTCTTGCATATCATCAAAATCGGCACGACCGCTACCCGTTTTGGAAGAGGAGACAGCAAGTAATGTGGTTGCTTCCGCTTCGGTCACACCCAAACGACCGGCAACTTCACCGGCAGAACGTTCGCTGACCGTGTAAGTGGCGTCTTTCGTGCCATAAACTTTTGAAGAGGGATTTTCTTCAAATCGATAAAGATTGTTGGCATCGGGATCAAACATATTTTCCACATAGCTGGTTGAAACACCGCTGCTGCTTGCCGTATTGCTGGTTAAGCCTTGACTTGTGAAAATACCTTCTTTATCCACCAATTTCAACTGATGATCTTTATTTTCTTCATTGTTCATGGTGTTATCTGTTACAACCACTTGAATGGCACCGTAACCGTCAACAAGGTTTTCAATTTTGGTTGTGTCTTTCACATTCAAGATTGAACCGTTTTCGAGCGTAAGCTTGCCTTGACCCGAAATACCGCCATCAAGCGTTAACGAAGCACCTTTGTCAAGCCATGCCGTGGCACCTTCACCAATGTCAATATCATTTTTACCTTCAAGTGTTGCGTTGTTCTTAAAGACATTGTTTCCTTCAAAATGCAACTTCTTGGCACCTTGTTTGGCAATCGCTACGGCACCGCCGTTGTTGGTTGCAAAGTTGTTTGTGAAGGTGGAATCTTTTATTGTTGTGTCAACAGCCGTAGAAATAGCACCGCCGGCACCGGTTGTTTCACCAATTGCTTGGTTGCCGTCAAAAGCAGCACCGTCAATTGTTAATTTGTGCTTCAAATCACTGCCTGCTGCGGCAAAAACAGCACCACCGTTACTGCCTTGAGCAACGTTGCCTTTAAACAAGCCGCCTTTAACGGAAACATCGCCGGAGCTGTAAATAGCACCGCCGCCGCCTTTGTATGACGTGTTGTTAACAAACGACGTGTTTGTTAAATGAAGATCACCTGAATTACCCGCCGTGCCGGAATTCATAATAGCACCGCCTTGCGCGCCCGAAGTGTTGCCTTCAAATAAAGAATTGGTAATAATAACACCATCAGATGTATCACTGCCGGTTGCACCGATTGTGTTTAAAATGGCGCCGCCCATACCTTTGGCATGGTTGTTTTTGAAAACAGTGTTGTCAACGGTTAAAGTGCCGTTATCCGATGATTGATTCTTAACATAAACGGCACCGCCTTGATCATCGGAGGTATTGTTTTCAAAGCGGCTGTTTTTAACGGCTGCATCATTGTGTTCAACATAGAGCGCACCGCCTTGACTGGAAGCATGATTTCCTTCGAAAACATCATTATCAAAAAGTGTTTTACCCTCAGAGCCTTCATTAAAGGCATTAACCGTCAAAAGTGCTGCTGCACCGCCTTGAGCCGCCGAGTTATTTCCAAAATAAGAATTTAAAACCTGATCTTGTTGAGAGGCTTTACCGGAGGTTCCGTCATGCCATAAAGACATAGCGCCACCCGCAGCCTTGGATTTGTTATTCGTAAATTTACTGTTATTAATGTCAGCAGCTTGAACAAAAGTTGAAGCATTAGGATTGATATTTAAATAAGCACCCCATTGTGCATTGCTCCAACCGTTTGCCTGAATTTCAAGCTGATCCCCGTTTTGCTTATAAGAAACATTGCCTTTCGAGGCGGGATCTTGTGTGAGTTGGTTCTCTGAATTATAGAATAAAGCATTTTTGTGCGGCGAAACGGTTGCCTCTGCAGCGGCAGCAGTATTAACCCATGCCACTCCGACAAACAACGACGCCATAGCTGTTGTCATTAAAAGACTACTTTTTGTATGATTAATCATTGATTCTTTCCTTTTTTAACAGTTAAAAGAAAACCACCTTTGTCAGAGGTGGCCGGAGAGTTCAACAATCATATCGCATAAATTGACTCTTTTAGCCTTTAAAGCCACGTTTTCAGAGAGATCAGGCGGCTTCTGAACATTCGCTAAAAGCTCCCCGACCATATTGGCTATAATCGGGGGATATATTTACTGTCGATTATTAAATAATCCACAGTTCGCGATGTTATATCCTAACACCGTATGCGATAAGAGCCGTTGAAAGCTCCGTACCTCTTGGGTACTAAACATGAAAAGATTTCATGTCTGATTGGTAGCATATAACATATTTTTTTAAAAAGCAACAAAAAAAAATAAAAATATATGCCATCATATAAAAAAATATAAATTATTTTTATAAAAAACAAAAAAAATTAAAATTTAATTAAGTATTTAGAGCAAAATTTAAATTAAAATTCAAGTTTCTGAAAAAATTAAAGTAAAATTTAAGTTATAATCCAAGTTTAAGATAAAAATTAAATTAAAATTTAAATTTCGGGTAAAAATTAAAGTAAAAATTAAAATAAAATTTCAATTTAAATTAAAATTCAAATTCTGATTATAACTTAATTTAAATAAAAGTTAAAAATTTAAATATCCAAATTTTCAATAAATTTGGCATGTTCCTGAATGAATTGAAAACGCAATTCCGGCTTGTTGCCCATGAGCCTTTCAACCATTTGCGCCGTGTATGCCGCTTCCTCCGCTTCTTCTTCCGTTGCCTTATGCGGAATCATCACACGCAATAAGGTGCGCTTTTGCGGATCCATTGTCGTTTCTTTTAACTGATGCGGCGGCATTTCACCTAACCCTTTAAAGCGGGAAATATCAACATTTTTCGCGTTTTTAAACACCGTTTTCAAAAGTTTGTCTTTTTCATCGTCATCGGCGGCATAAACCGATTTTCCGCCCTGTGTGAGCCGATATAACGGCGGCAAAGCAATAAACAAATGTCCATTTTCAATTAACTGCGGCATTTCCTGATAGAAAAACGACATTAAAAGCGAGGCAATGTGCGCACCGTCAACATCGGCATCGGTCATAATGATAATTTTTTCATAACGCAACGCTTCTTCGTTATATTTATCACGCCGCCCGCACCCCAACGCTTCCGTCATATCTTTAATTTCTTCATTTGCCAATATTTTATCGTTCGAAGCACTGATAACGTTTAAAATTTTACCCCGCAACGGCAAAATGGCCTGATGAACTCTGTCGCGCGCCTGTTTCGCGGAACCGCCGGCCGAATCGCCTTCCACCAAAAAAATTTCCGTTCCCGCCGTTTCTTTATGCGAACAATCGGCCAACTTTCCGGGCAGACGCAGTTTTTTCGTGGCACTGGCGCGCGCCGTTTCCAACGTTTTTTTCCGACGCTTTCTCTCTTCCGCCCGCTCAATAATATAATCTAACAACGCATTGGCCGATTTAATATCGCGACTGAGCCAATGGTCAAACGGATCTTTTACCGCATTTTCCACCAATCGGGCCGCTGACGGCGTGACCAGCCGTTCTTTTGTTTGCCCTTGAAATTGCGGATCTTTAATGAAAACGGATAACATAACGCCGGCCGTGTTTAAAATATCATCTGCCGTAATATCCGCCGCCTTTTTGTTGCCGCTCATATCGGCAAAAGCGCGTAACGATTTTGTTAAGCCGGCGCGCAGACCCGTTTCATGCGTTCCGCCCAGCGGCGTGACAATGGTATTGCAATAAGAATAAGAAAAACCGTCTTTATAATCATCCGGCCAACAAATAGCCCACTCAACGGCACCCTCGTTATCGGGCAAGTCAACCCGTCCCGAAAACGGACGCGGCGTAACGGCCGATCTGTCTTTCATTAAATAATCCAAAAAGTCGGCAACCCCATTCGGATATTTTAAAACCTGTTCGGCGGGCGTTTTATCATCTGCCCCGATTAAAGAAGCATCGCACGACCAACGAATTTCCACCCCGCGAAACAAAAAAGCTTTCGTTCGCGCCATACGAAACAAAGTTTGCGGTTTAAAACGCACCGATTCGCCGAAAATTTCCGTATCGGGCAGAAAAGAAATGCTCGTGCCGCGCCGATTACTCACCGCGCCGACAACCGTTAACGGCGTGACGGGTTTTCCCTGCCGATATTCCTGCCGATATAATTTTTTATCGCGGGCAATTTCCACAATTAAGTGCGCCGATAACGCATTGACCGCCGATAACCCCACACCGTGCAATCCGCCGGAAATCACATAAGCATTGCCGCCGAATTTTCCGCCCGAATGCAATGTTGTCATAATCACTTCCAGCGCCGATTTATCGGGAAAGCGCGGATGCGGATCAATGGGAATTCCCCGACCGTTATCTTTAACGCTCACATATCCGTCGGCACTTAAATGCACTTCAATGTTGGAGGCATAGCCGGCAACGGCTTCATCCATGGCATTATCGATAATTTCGGCAACCAGATGATGATAAGCGCGTTCGTCTATACCGCCGATATACATACCCGGTCTTTTTCGGACGGGATCCAATCCTTCCAAAACTTCAATATCTTTGGCAGAATAACCGCTTTGCACGGTTGGTGTAGAAAATAAATCAGACATGAGGAAACAATAAAAGATTTTTACGCAAAAATCAAGTAAAAAAAAGTTTAAAGACTTAAAAAAAGCAAAGAAATGTTTGACAACGGGCATATTTTTGTGTATAAAAAAGCCAAATTTAATTATAAATAAAAAAACAAAGGAAATTATTATGACACCTGAAATTATTGCAAAAATTTTTCCGAATGAGCTGCCGAGCATTGAAGAAATCGAGAAAAAATATCCGCCGCGCGCTTTACAACCCGGGCAAAAAGTCACACGCGTGGCACCCAGCCCCACGGGCTTTATGCATGTGGGCTCTTTATATGCGGCATTGGTTTCCGAACGGGCGGCGCATCAAAGCGGCGGCGTATTCTATCTGCGCGTGGAAGATACCGATCAAAAACGCAAGGTGGAGGGTGCCGTTGAAGTGATTTGCAAATCGTTGGCGCGTTACGGTATTGTTGCCGATGAGGGTGTGAATGAAAATAATCAGGATTACGGCCCTTATGCGCCTTATACGCAAAGCGAACGCAAAGAAATTTATCAGGCTTATGCCAAAAAATTGTTAACGGAGGGCTTGGCTTATCCCTGCTTTTGCGGTGCCGAAGAACTTGATTTAATGCGTAAAATTCAAGAAAAACAAGGGCAACGTCCGGGCTATTACGGCAAATACGCACATTGTCGTCCTTTAACCGATGCACAGATTCTGGAAAATTTAAATGCCGGCAAACCGTGGATTTTAAGATTTAAATCTATGGGCGATAACAATAAACGGATGCTCATTAAAGACCTTTTAAAAGGTGATGTCAATATGCCGGAAAACGATTTGGATATTGTTATTTTAAAAAGTGACGGCTTGCCCACTTATCACTTTGCGCACGCCGTTGATGATCATTTAATGGGTACAACGCATGTGTTGCGCGGCGATGAATGGCTTTCCTCCGTACCGTTACACATTCAACTGTTTGTGGCGCTCGGTTGGAAAGCGCCGAAGTACGGGCATATTGCGCCGCTTCAAAAATCGGATAATGGGAATAAGCGCAAATTATCCAAACGATATGATCCCGAAGCCAACATTACTTACTTTTGGGAAAAAGGATATCCCGAAACGGCTTTAATTGAATATTTGCTGAACTTAATTAACGCCTCGTTTGAAGATTGGCGACGCACCAATCCCGATAAAGATGCCTTTGATTTTCCGTTGAACTTTAATAAAGTTTCAAACTCGGCGGGTGCGTTGTTTGACTTTCAAAAATTGAACAGCATTTCCAAAGAAGTGATTGCCCGCATGACGGCCGATGAGGTTTATCAGGCATTGTCAGCTTGGGCAAAAACCTATAATCCCGCATTTGCCGACAGATTAAGCGCAAATCGGGATTATTATTTGCACATTTTAAACATTGAACGCAACATCGGCAAAAAATCACGCAAAGATTTTATCAAATGGTCGGATATTGAAGCCGATACCGCCTATTTCTTTGATGACACTTTTACGCGCGATTTGGAATCTTTCGCCAAAGAAATTAACTTGTCCGTTGAAGAGTTAAAAGCCGTTGCTGCGGAATTTAAAGCCGTTTATCGGGCGGAGGACGATAAAAACACATGGTTTGAAAAAATTAAAGTCATTGCCGAAAAACACGGGTTTGCTTCGGATATGAAATCTTATCGCGAAACGCCCGAAAAATTCAAAGGCAGCATTTCCGATATTTCAAACGTGTTACGCATTTTCATCACGGGGCGCACGCAAAGCCCCGACTTGCATGCCATTATGCAGGTGATGGGCACAAATCGGGTATTAAGCCGATTAGAGGCCTGAAAAACTTAATCGCGATGATAAGGGTGATTGTCCCAAATGGTTTTGGCGCGGTAAAGCTGCTCGGCTAAAACAACGCGCGCTAAAAAATGCGGCAGTGTCATCCGTCCGAACGAGAGTTTATAATCGGCTTTTTGCTTTAAAAAATCGGCGTGTCCGTCTGCGCCGCCAATCAGAAACGCCACGCAAGAAACACCTTCCTCCCGCCAATTTTGAAGCAGCGCCGCAAAGGCACGGGACGTGGGCGTTTGTCCGCCTTCGTCCAGCACAACAATTTTAGCCCCCGGGGGTATTGCCTGACATAATAATTTTGATTCGGCCGCCTTTAATGCCTCTCCCGATAAAGACTTTTTTTCTTCCAATTCTTTAACAACAATCGGCAGACGGGATTTTTTAATATAATCATCAATTAACACCGCTTCGGGCGCGTTTTTTTTCAATTTTCCGATGGCGGCAATTATTATTTGCATTCACAGGCTCTTTTGCGATACTTGTTCGGCAACAGTGAAGCAATATCAACAATTTCCCAATCGGTATCATCGGCATTCGGCACAATCACTTTGGCTTGACCCCCGCTGTAATCGGCAATATATTCCCGACACCGGCCGCACGGCGAAATCACATAACCGTTTTCACCGCGAACGGCAACAATGGTATCAATTTCCATATTTTTCTCTTGCGTCATGGCAATGCCGATGGTAATAATTTCCGCACAGGTTGCCAAAGAGGGTTGCGTTGAGCCGATGTGCAATCCGGCATATAAATGCCCGCTTTTTGTTGTGAGCGCCGCTGCCACAACGGTGTGATGCCCTTCTTTTTCATATCTGTCTTTTAAAAGCGTTCGCGCTGCTTCAATAATTTCTTCCGGTGTATATTTTGTCATTATTGATTTCCTTTTTCCATAATTTGTTCAACCATATTATCCAAAGATTCTCTTTCCTTTAAGTTATACTGCGGCGCCGATGCGGCATTCGGTGCGGGAGAAACGCTCGGCGCGGGTTTATCCGCCTTTTCCGCCTCTTTTTTCGGCTGAGATGTTTCCGCTTTTTTCGGTTGAGGTGTTGTTTTGCTCGGTGACGTTGACGGCTTTTCTTTAATTTCTTCCACCAGATTCTTTAAAGCTTTCTGATGTGATTTTTCCGGCAATTTGTGATCGCGTTTTAAATCGGTTCCGATTTTCTTTGTTTCTTTTTTCTCGTCTTCTTCCCCGATGCCCAAATCATTTTGAACATTTTGCGGAACGAATTTCTTTAAAAATTCCGCCGTTTGACGAATATAAGCCATGGAAACATTTTCTTTTTCCATATCTCTCAAAGCCGGCTCGGATAAAGCCACAACGGCCCCCACATAAAGCAAAGCCATTAACAAAACAGCCCGCAAAATACCGAAAATCATACCCAACGTTCTGTCCAATCCGCTCAAAGAACTTTGCCGTAATTTTTGGTTAATATGCGCATTAATGAGCGTCATAATCACCAAAATACCGAGCGCCACCAAAATAGAACCGCATAATCCGGCCAATTTTTCGTTTTCAATGGCTTTTCCCATAATCGATTGCATGGGCGTATAGCTGTAAACGGCGCCGAAACACGCCAAAATCCAAGAGGAAATGCCCAGTAATTCGGATACCAAACCGCGATATAAGGCAAATAAAATGGAAAAAATCATAATACATAAAGCAATGGTGTCTATTACGCCGATACTCATTTTAATACTCCTTTATGATCCGTAAAACGTTTCAATCAGTGTTTTCAAGTGTCCGATTTGAACCACATGTAAGCTTGTTGTTTTTATTTTTTTCTCTTGACGCAACGGGGGAATTAATGCGCGTTCAAAACCCAGTTTTTCGGCTTCTTTTAACCGTAAATCCGGCTGGGAAACCGCCCGCACTTCACCCGATAAGCCGATTTCGCCGAAAATCACCGTATCGGCCGGCACGGCATGTTGCGTTAAGGAAGAAACAATCGCCGTTGCCACTGCCATATCACACGCCGGTTCCGTCACCCGCATACCACCCGCCACGTTTAAATAAATATCTTTGTTGGCCAGCGAAATACCGCATCGGGCTTCCAACACCGCCAACACCATGGCCAACCGATTGGAATCCCACCCCACAACGGCGCGACGCGGTGCAGCCCCGCTTTGAGGCGCCACAAGCGCTTGTATTTCCACCAACATCGGACGCGACCCTTCAATGCCCGCATACACACAACTGCCGGCAATGTTTCCGCGCCGTTCCGCCAAAAACAACGCCGACGGATTCGGCACCTCCCGTAACCCTTCTTCGCCCATTTCGAAAACGCCGATTTCATCAGTGGCACCAAATCGATTTTTAACCGACCGTAAAATGCGAAAATGATGCCCTCTGTCGCCTTCAAAATATAACACCGTGTCAACCATATGTTCCAACACGCGCGGGCCGGCCAACGTTCCTTCTTTGGTCACATGCCCCACCAAAAATAAAACAAAATTCCGTCGCTTGGCCAACCGAATCAATTCATGCCCCGCCGCACGCACCTGTCCCACCGTACCGGGCGCCGAGTCAATGGTATCGGTAAACATGGTTTGAATGGAATCAATCACGACAATATCGGCCGAATCGACTCTGTCCAAAGTGGCCACAATATCACGCACGTTTGCCGTTGCAGCCAAATCAACGGCTTCATGCGCCAACCCCAGTCGCATGGCGCGCAAACGCACCTGATCAACCGATTCTTCACCGGAAATGTAAATGCATTTTGTGGGTACACCCGTTTTATTCACGCCGCGCGATAATTTCGCAACGGCTTGTAACAAGAGTGTTGATTTTCCGATTCCCGGATCACCGCCCACCAAAATAACCGAACCCGGCACCAATCCGCCGCCGCAAACTCTGTCAAGCTCCGCGATTTGTGATTTTAATCGAAACAATGTTTCGGGCGCACCGCGTAAATCGGAAAATTGAATTTGTTTGCCGCCCTGTCCGCCGGTTGCCGTGGGACTTGTTTTTTCCGGTAATTCTTCTTCAATAATGGTATTCCATTCACCGCAGGCATTGCATTTTCCCTCCCAGCGCGGATAAACGCTGCCGCAATTTTGACACACAAACCGTGATGTTTTTTTTGCCATTATTTTTCGGCCTTTACTTCCACATTAATCGGCCCGTTCGCATTGCCCGCCACAAATTGACGAACATACGGATTTGTTGTCGTATCCAATTCCCGAACGGTACCGACCCAAATGATTTTTCCTTCATACAACATAGCGATTCTGTCGGCAATTTTGCGCGCGGAACTCATATCGTGCGTAATGGTTAAAGCCGTTGCTCCCAAAGTTTTAACGGTTGAAACAATCAATTCGTTAATCACATCCGACATAATCGGATCGAGCCCCGTTGTCGGCTCATCAAAAAAAATAACCGCCGGGTTTGTGGCAATGGCACGCGCCAAGCCGACACGCTTTTTCATACCGCCCGACAAATCGGCGGGATACACTTCGGCAACCGATTTGTTTAAGCCGACCGCCGCTAACTTTTCGATGGCAATTTCTTTGGCTTTGTCGCGATTGAGTTTTTGATTTTGCAACAATGAAAACGCAACGTTTTCCCACACGTTTAAGCTGTCAAACAACGCGCCGCTTTGAAACAACATACCGATTTGCGCCCGTAACGCTTCCTGCTCTTTTTGCGGCAGTGTATTTAATTTTTGCCCGTCAATTTCCACATGACCGCCATCGGGATTTAACAAACCCAAAATGCATTTTAACGTGACGGATTTACCGGTTCCCGATCCCCCGATAATCACGACCGATTCGCCTTCGTAAATATCTAAATCAACACCGTCCAATACCTTTTTATTCCCAAAACTTTTTTTCACGTTTACCAATTTGATTTTGGGTTTTCGAGCTGATTTTGTTTTTGTTGAAATAGCCATTAAAGCCTCCTAAACGGAAAAGAACAACTCTGTTAAAATGTAGTTAAAGATTAAAATTAAAATACTGGAAGAAACAACGGCATTTGTGGTTGCCTGTCCCACACCCTGCGCACCGCCTTGCGAATGAAAACCGTTATAACAGCCGAGTAAAGTAATGATAAATCCGAAAACGGAAGCTTTCGTCAAGCCGGAAATAATATCCATGGGTTTTAAATATTGCCATGTGCTGATTAAATAGGTTGATGCGTTAAAATCAAGCTTTGAAACCCCAATCATATATCCGCCGCAAATACCGATGACATCACCGATTAACACCAACACCGGCAACATTAATATGCCGGCAATCACGCGCGGCACGATTAAATATTTAAACGGGTTCGTGGAAAGCGTTGCCAACGCATCAATTTGTTCTGTCACGCGCATGGTGCCGATTTCCGCCGCCATGGCCGCGCCGATTCGTCCGGCAACCATTAAGCCGGCCATAACGGGCGCCAATTCACGCGTAACGGCAACCAACACCACCATGGCAACGGCGCCTTCCGCCGAAAATTGCGAAAAGCCCGAATAGGTTTGCAAAGCAATCACCATACCGGCAAAAAGTGTTGTTAACGCAACGACCGGCAAGGAATAGAACCCGATTTCGATGAATTGTTTTAAAAACGCCTTTCCGTAAAAGGGAGGCGTGAGACAATGATGCACGGTTTCGAAAGCGAACAACCCTAATTCGCCGGCCGATTTTAAAAACTTTAAAACAACATGTCCCAACTTATTGACAAACTGTATGGCTTTTCTCACGGATCAATCCTTTCCTGTTTTTTCAAACTATACCCTCTCTTCTGAAAAAAAGCAAACAAAAAGTGAAAAAACACCCGAAAACACACTTAAAAAATCTTTTTTCAAGCTCAAAAAAACGAGTTAAAAATTAATTTTCATTAAGTTACCACATCGGGATGCGTTCGTCCCGTATAAGTTTCCATTTGAACCAACTGCGTGAAAATTTCTTGCAACGGTTGCAAATAATCGGCGGCATTTTCATGCAAACGCGTCGGATTTTTCTCGTGTTTCATATAATAAACCCGCAACGTTGCACCCGAACTGCCCGTACCCGACAATCGCCAGAAAATACGGCTGTTATCATCAAACAAAATATAGTTTCCCTGATTTTTTGCGGTTTCCTGCGTGACGGGATCCGTATAATTAAAAACACCGACTTCTTTAATTTGATGATTGTTCACCCTTGTACCGACCAGATCGGCGGCATGCTGCTCATAAGCGGTAAACATTTCCTGAACGGTTGTTTTTTCCAACCCCTCATAACTTTGCGTTGACGCATAAACCCGTCCGAATTGATGCCATAATTCTTCATTTAATTCTTGCACGGATTTACGCGTGACGGCTAAAATATTTAACCAAAACAAAATGGCCCAAATACCGTCTTTTTCGCACAAATGAAACGAGCCCGAACCGAAACTTTCTTCGCCGCAAAACGAAATTTTCCGAGCGTTTAACAGCGATGAAAAATATTTCCATCCCGTGGGCGTTGCAAAAACGGGCAGATTTTTTTGTGCCGCCACAAAATCAACGGCATCGGCCGTTGGCATGGAACGGGCAACCCCGTAAACACGGCCGGCATAAAACGGTATTTGATCGGCATATTGCATTAAAACGGCCAAGCTGTCCGAAGGTGCTACGAAAAACTTTTTACCCAAAATCATATAGCGATCACCGTCGCCGTCGGAAGCCGCCCCGAAATCCGGCGCATCATCGGCAAACATTTTTTCCACAAACGCATGAGCGTATGTTAAATTCGGTTCCGGATGAAGACCGCCGAAATCGGGCAGCGGTTTGGCGTGAATAACCGTTCCGGCCGGTGCGCCGAGCAGTTTTTCGAAAATATGAACGGCATACGGCCCCGTTACGGCATTTAAAGCATCATACGCCATACGAAATCCGCTTTGAAACAGTTTTTGAATAGCTTTAAAATCAAAAATTTCCTGCATATAAAGGGCATAATCTTCAACCGAATCGACCACTTCAACAACGGTGGATCCGATCATTTGTTCGCCGATTTCAGATAAATTAACATCGGGGATATCGCATGTCCAATAATGATCAATAATTTTAGCTTTTTCCGATATTTTATCCGTTACGGCTTGCGGCGCGGGTGCCCCTTGCGCCGTATCAAACTTAATGCCGACATCACCTTCCGGCCCGCCCGGATTATGACTGGCAGATAAAATAATACCCCCGAAAGCTTTTCGTTTCACAATCAAATGCGAGGCCGCCGGCGTTGATAAAATACCGTTTTGTCCGATAATCAAGCGCCCGAATTGATTAGCCACCGCCAGGCGAATAATCGATTGAACGGCCGTATCGTTAAAATAACGGCCGTCACCGCCGATAACCAGTGTTTTCCCCTCAATATCGCTTAAAGCGTTAAAAACGGACTGTACAAAATTTTCAAGATAGTTTTTTTGCTTAAAAACACTTGTTTTTTTTCTTAAACCCGATGTGCCGCAAACTTGATCGGTATAGGGACTTGTTTGAATTGTTTTAATTTCCATTTTTCCCTCCTTAATTTTCATTTCTTTCTTCTTTATATTATCATCAAGCGTTATTATCAACCTCATTCAGAAAAATATTTTGCAAAAGCTCCGTAATTTCCTGTTTAGCCGTTAACGCCGAAGAAGAAGTCGGCATATTCAACCCGTTTTCTTTTAAATCAAGCATTGTTAAACCTTTTAAAAACAACTCCCGATAAATAACCCGTTCGGATATGCCTTTTGAAACGGTGTAATGAATGCGCCGCGCTAAAGCGTTTAACAAAACAACCATCAATTGCGTGTTGCGACTTTTGGTATAAGTCAGCCGGTTGCGCACAACAACCCAATGCAACGGCGATTTTCGTTCCAACATACGTTGTTGCCGCATGGACCACACAATTTGTGAAAAATGGCTGGGCCCTTTAATTTTTAAAGTGTTGGTATCAATTTGCGCCAACACGTCCAAATCAATTAAACTGTCGTTTAAGGGCGTAACCAAAATATCGGCGGATTTAACGGCCTCCTGCGTTAAGTCATTCACGTTGCCCGGTGTATCAATCACAATAAAATCTGCCGTGTTTTTGGCCTTTTCGATTTCGCCTTTTAAGGTGTAAATGCGGGCGGTTTCCTCATTCCACAGCAAGTGTTTTGCCTGTGGCAGCGCCACTTGTTGCGTTTGCGCGAAAGCTTTGCGATTTTCCATATAATGCGAAAGCGTTGCCTGCGGGAAATCCAAGTCGAATGACGCCACTTTTTTACCGAGTCGTAACAGAGCGACAATCACATGCATGGCAAGCGTTGATTTTCCCGTACCGCCTTTTTCATTTGCAAAAACAATAATTTGATCTGACATTTTTTTTAACCCCTTTTGTTTGAATGTTTCATCATAATATTTGATGATATTTAATTTTTTTTCCTTTGTCAAGCACTCTGCATTGAAAACATTTTTTTATTGACTTTTAAAGGCTGACTGATATAATAAAATCGTTTCATCACTCAAACGAAAGGATTTATTATGACAAAATTGATTTTATGGGATTGGGATAACACGCTCGTTGATACATTCGGGGCTATTTTTGCCGCACAGAATGTAATGCGACAAACATTCGGTTTGGCTCCGTGGACAAAAGAAGAATCGGCGGCGGCCATGAATAAGTCGGGGCGGAATCTCATTAAAGATATTTTCGGGGAAGAAAAAGCGGCAGAAGCGCGGGAGGTTTATTTAAACGCTTATGCCAAAAGCGCCTCTCAAATCAGTTTAAAGCCGAATGCCATTCCCGTGTTGGAAAAAGCCAAGGCAAACGGTTACATCAATGTTTTGGCCAGCAATAAAGCCGGCAGTATTTTAAGAAACGAAGCACACACTTTAAATGTTGATCATTATTTTGATCGCATCATCGGAGCGGAAGACACATCGAACGATAAACCCTCCAAACCGTTTACCGATGCCGCCATTGAAGGATATAATCCGACGGAAATCATCAGCATCGGTGACGGTAAAGCCGATATTCAAATGGGACATAATTATGCCAACGGAAAAGGCATTTTAATTTCTCCGAACACCACATCGGAAACGGCGTTATCGGCAGAAGAAGTGTTTACCGATTTGTTTCAATTGGAAGCCTATTTATAGAAAATATTTTATTTAAACGAACATTCAAAGAGGGGGCTTAAAATATGCGCTTAAAAACAGTATTAACGGGTATTTGTTTTATCGGATTTTGTTCGGCCCTCTTCTGTGGCGGATATGTTTATTTAACGCAACCGGCTTATGAAGTGCATTTTGTGCATACCAACGATTTGCATGCGCATTTGCTTCCGTTTCGAGCGGAAAAGCCGGTATGCGCTTATGATGAAAAAGAGTGTCATGGCGGATTTGCACGTCTTTTATCGTTTATCAAAGCCTATCGAACAAAATATCCCGATGCCGTTTTGTTAGACGGCGGCGATCGATTCTCCGGCACGTTTTTCTATACCCTTCGCAAAGGAGCGGATATTATTCGGTTGATGAATCAAATGAATTATGATGCCGTAACACTCGGGAATCACGATTTTGATGACGGCTTAACAGAAATTGAAAAAATGATGACAATTATCTCGGCACCCGTTGTTTCCGCCAATGTGATTTTTCCGAAAAGCTTTCAGCCGAAAAACAAAATCAAGCCTGCCGTTATGATTGAAAGAAACGGCGTGAAGATTGGTATTATCGGCTTATTAACGCCCGATATTAAAACGGAAACGAAGGGGGGCGGGGGTATCGATTTACGCCCTTTAACGCAAGCGGTTCAAGCGCAAATCAATGCTTTCAAAAAAGAGGGTGTCCAAATTATTGTGTTGTTATCTCATACGGGTGATGAAACGGAAGAACGCCTTGCCAAAGAAATGCCTGATGTTGATATTATCATCGGCGCTCATTCGCATACGAAAAAGTTTGAACGATTCATCGGGAAAGACGGACAAATGGTTTTGGTTTCATCGGCCGGTTACGGCGGGGAAAACATCGGTGCTTTTACGGCGGTATTCAATCGGTTAGGAAAAATTGTCGCATTTAAAAATGAAGCCGAAGTTGTTGATTATACGCTTGCGCCTGATGAAAAAATGCAACAACAAATCAATTCGTTGCAGGCCGAGTTAAATGAAGAAACCCGTAAACCCGTCACCTTTTCCGAAACACCCGTTTGGGCGAAAAAACCGCAAGAAAATCAAGTTGTCTCCCCATCAAACAACCAAAAATATGAACCGTGTTTGGAAGAATGTTACATCGGTGAAGTATTATCCGACGCGATTTTAAAAACAACACCGTCGGCCGATTTTGCGTTTATTAACAGCGGTGCCGTTCGGGCGGGATTGCCGCAAGGCGATGTAACCGTCGGTGATTTGATTGAAGCTTTTCCGTTTGATTCTTCCGTTGTTTCGGTTCAAATGACGGGCGCGGAAATTGAAAACTATTTAAAGCACGGATTAAGCACTTTTCAAAAGGGGCGCGCTAACGGATTTATTCAAGCGGCAGGGCTTTCTTACACGTTTTTTCCTGATTACACAAAAGCTCCCGTTATTCAACTTTCAACGGGCGCTTTAGATCCTTCAAAAACATACACTGTTTTAATTCCGAGCTTTTTGGCCGAAGGCGGTGACGGATTTCCTGTTTTTAAAATCAAAAAAGAAGTGGCGCCGAGTTTCAGAGATGCCGTTATTGAAGTGATGCGTCAAGAAAACTACAAAATTCCGCCCTTTGAAAAACGCATTCAAAAAACACAAGAAGAATAACAATGCTTTCGGCGCTGAACGGCTTTTAATTTGTTTTAACTGCTTTCTTTTTGATATAAAAATTTTTAATGCTTTCATCATATACTGCTGATTAAAATCTTATTGTCGAACACACAGCGCATGACCGTCGGTATTAAAATAATCGTCATGACGCGCATCATCATCTATATAACCTGTCCAAAGATTTATAAGATAGGCCCTACAAGACGTATATCCGCCATCTAACCATACATAAACATTTTCTAGAAATTTCCTATATAACTCTTTTCTGGCTTCGGTTTGACACAAATCTTCAGTTTCCAGACCTGCACAATCTAAATCATCCAAAGTTAACTCTTTACTGTTCAATGCCTGCTGACAAAGTCGTTCGGAAGCAGTCCACCATGTCATATTGGTTTTGGAAAAATAATATGTATGCCCGTTTACCTCTTTTTCTTCTATATCTTCTTCTACCAAACGACATGTACTGGCATAACCGCTTTTTCCTTCCCCGAAAGCGTTGGGATTAAACTCTGAATTACAGTTGAATCCCCGTTCCAGATAACAATAATATCCGGTTCTGCCATTGTTACAATCATCATTGCTTTCACATTCGCCGACACCGCATTTTTGTACTGTTTCTTGCCATTTTTGTCCCTCGGGACACGGTTCGCAAGTGTTTGTATCTGAATTACAAACCGGATTATTTGTATCTTTTTCAATGCAATTTTGATCGCTTACGCATTCCACACATTGATTTGTGGTATTGCATTGCGGTTTTTCGGAATTCTTGCAATCGGCAGATGTGACACATTCCACGCAGGTATTACCGTTCCATTTAGGCGTTTCCGGCGGACACGATTCACAATTGCCCAGCTCATCATTGCAACGGGGTTTGCTTAAATCTTTGCAATCCGTATGATCTATACATTCCACACATTCATTATTTTCTACATCACAAATAGGTCTTGAAGTGTCACAATCTTCATCTTTTGCACACCAGCCTTCCGGACGATTTGAATCATAATTTCCGTTCACTTCTTCCGCATCAAACTGAATGTAAAATTCATTGGCTTCATCACATAAATCATCTCCTTTATAAACTTTTTTATTGATTTCTATATACATTAAACCGTCCATGGCATTAACAAGTGTTGTAAGCGGTTTACAAACCCCTTTCGAAACATTTCCCACTTTAATATAATAAGCATCCGCTTAGCGGCAGTTATAAAATTCTGCTTTGTCTTTGCGAATACAATCATAATCAACGGGATAACGATCATATTGTGTTGATAAATGCCCGCGATAACGTTCATCATCAGGCGTTTCATCATAAGGATCCCCCAATAACAATTCTTCGTTTCCCAAAGCATATTTAACCTTTAAATCGTTACGCATTAAGTTAATTTCATTAGCTATTTGATCGGCTTGATAATAGTTCATGGCTAATTTATAGCCCACGATTCCACCGATTGATAAAATGGCAATAATAGCCAACACCCCGAGCATTTCAACCATACTCCGGCCGCTTTGCGATTGATTTTCAAATTGTTTTTTTGATTGCATGGTCATTTTTCAACTCCCTTTCATTATACAAACAGTATACAATTAAACGTACCTTTAATGCAACGCAGATTCCGGGGTCAAAATTGCCTTCAAAAGGCAAAAATTCACTCCTAAAAAACAATCGAAAAATCAATTATTTCCACTTAAATTAAATTTTTTTTGAAAAAATCAAAAAAAAGTGTTGCAAAAATCGTACGTTTTTTTGAGGAGAGGAAGATTAAGTTACCAAAA
>CANQUX010000012.1 GCA_947627155.1 uncultured Alphaproteobacteria bacterium
TTTTTGATTTTCTTGTCATTTTTGACTCCCTTTCACTCTACGAATAGCATAAAATAAACGTACCTTTAATGCAACGCTGATTCCGGGGTTAAAATTGCCTTCAAAAGGCAAAAAATCACCCTTAAAAAACACTCGAAAAATCAATTATTTCCGGCCAAAATAAATTTTTTTTGAAAAAATCAAAAAAAAGTGTTGCAAAAATCGTACGTTTATTTTGTGCAACACTCATTAAAATAAACCGTTACTTTTCCCCTATCGATCCATAGCAATGCGCTCTTTTCAGCAGCGCATCACATCCGCCGATAGGGAAAAGGGAGTGCTTCATTACTTCCCACCCGCCGACAAAAGGGGGAAGTTCGTTAACAACACAATTTTCAACCATGAAAGAGAAAAGTTATCTGTTGGCTTTGCTTCTTTTCTCTGATTCTCGGCGGGTGTGGGACGGCGCGAAAAGTGCCGTCCCGCTATGTGCCGAGAATCAAAGAAAGTATCAATATTGCCGCTTTTCATTTCTCATTTTCGGCACCCCGCGCTATCCCACATTTCACGGGATAGCACTTCCCGCCGAAAATAAGAGAGAATAAATCAACGAATACCAAATAAAACAAACATATTTTCCCAATTACTTGTCCTCAATTAAACGTACGATTTTTGCAACACTTTTTTTTGATTTTTTCAAAAAAAATTTAATTTGGGCGGAATTCATTGATTTTTCGACTGTTTTTTAAAGGTGATTTTTTGCCTTTTGAAGGCAATTTTTGCCCCGGAATCCGCGTTGCATTAAAGGTACGTTTAATTGTATACTGTTTGTATAATGAAAGGGAGTCGGAAAATGACAAAGCAACTTAAAAAACAATTTAAAAATCAATCGCAAAGCGGTCGGAGCATGATTGAAATGCTCGGTGTTTTAGCTATTATTGCTATTCTGTCAATTGGTGGAATTGTCGGCTATAAATTAGCTATGAACTATTATCAAGCTGACCAAATCGCGAATGAAATTAACTTAATGCGTAACGATTTAAAGGTTAAATATGCTTTGGGGAATGAAGAATTGTTATTGGGGGATCCTTATGATGATACACCCGAAAATGAACATTACAGCGGCCATTTATCAACACAATATGATCGTTATCCCGTTGATTATGATTGCATACGTAAAGACAAAGCAGAATTTTATAACTGCCGTGAAGCAGATGCTTATTATATTAAAGTGGGGAATGTTTCAAAAGGTGTTTGTAAACCGCTTACAACGCTTGTTGCCGCCATGGACGGTTTAATGTATATAGAAATCAATAAAAAAGTTTATAAAGAAGATGATTTATGTGATGAAAATAATGAATTTTATATTCAGTTTGACGCAGAGGATGTAAACGGCAATTACGATTCGGGGCGCCCCGAAGATTGGTGTGCCGATGATGATAATTGCCCTGATGACAAGCCGTTTTGCGAGAACGAAAGATGCGTGGAATGTACGCCAGAAACAGGTTGCGAAAGCAATACGCAACACTGCGAAAATAACAAATGTATCAGTTGCCCGGAAGGAAAAATATGGAGCGGCACGGCTTGTGTTGACTGTATAGCAGATACTGATTGTGCAGACACTCCCGATACACCCATATGCAACACCGATGAACATATTTGCGTGGAATGTACGGTAAATGAAGATTGTTTGGCGAAAGGAACCGATGAGCCGATTTGCAATTTAGATACAAACACTTGCGAACCGTGTCCGAATGAAGGAGAAGTATGGAATGATGAACAACATGGGTGTGCGCCGGTTATTTGCACAACAAATGCCGAATGCTTTGAACATTTAGATCAAAATTATTATTGTGATAAAACACCCGAAGGTGCTTGCGGTGAAAACGAAACCGGTATCTGCAAAAAATTTGAATTGGATTTACATGGCCTTGTCAACGGTGTATCGATATATGCATCAACACAAATATATACAACTTATTGGAACGGGTGTCGAATTTGTGAAGCAAATGCCGGAAAAGATGGTGCCGATTGCTCAAGGAATGACTATTTATCCGATTATATGTTAAATATGGATTTCTTTGATTGTGCCGATAAATTTGATCCTTCAGGTACAGATAGAGGAGGGTTTTGTCATGAAAAAGCAATCGGAAATTCAAAGAAATATGAAAGAGACAATATTTCACACAGCGTTCAAAATTTAAGAGAATTCTTCGGATGTACCAGATTACCGGATCCGGACAAAAATGTATGTAAAGTTTCGCCCATTTTGGCAGAATATAATTCAGATCATCCCTGTGATATGTTCCGAATGACAATGTATGATATAGATGAAACCACAGGAGAATTTGGTTTTTGCCCTGCATCAACACAGGGTGGTAAACAACATGGACACAACATTCTCTGCAAAAAATAAGGGGTTTGTCCGAAAGATATCTTGTCATCCTCTTTACCTCTATCAGCCATAGCGACAGACGACAAAATGCCGTCTGTCACCTCCGCCGATAGAGGGAAAATATTGTCAGCAACATTAAAAAAAGCATATTTTTCCTGATTATCTTTCCCCAATTAAACGTACGATTTTTGCAACACTTTTTTGCATTTTTTATAAAAAAAATTTAATTTAAGCGGAATTCATTGATTTTTCGACTGTTTTTTAAGGGTGATTTTTTGCCTTTTGAGGGTAAATTTTACCCCTGAATCCGCGTTGCATTAAAGGTACGTTTATTTTATACTTATAAATGAGAGAAAAAAATCTCTCGATAGGGAAACAAGGCAATAACGCCTTAAAAATAAACGTTTTTTGGCTCGGGGAGCTTAAAAAACAACATAAATGAAAGGACAAAAAAATGAAAAGAACAAACGAATCCGGTCGGTCAATGGTTGAAATGCTTGGCGTTTTGGCTATTATCGGCGTTTTATCAATCGGCGGTATTGCCGGCTATTCCATGGCTATGAACCGCTATCGCGCCAATGAAGTTATAGATACTGCTTCCAAATATGCCGTTGTTGTGTTTGCCGGTGCGCAAACCTATGTGGCAACCGGAGGCGGTACAGCAGTGGCGAATTATACTCCGCCTGCACCTGCAGATATGGGTTTAACCGTACCGACAAATGCTGAAATTACCAAAAATAAGATTGAGGATGACGGTGTTACTTTGAATATTAAATTCCAGACAGAAGCTGTTTGCAAAGCCGGTGCCAGCATTTTAGGTGTTAGTGTCACTGCTGGTACAGCTGGCACTGACGGTAGTAGTGGTACCCCCGCAACTTGTGCTTCAAATACAATTACATATAAATTCAAACAAAGCTAACAGGTTTTTGCTTTAAAAAGTGCATTTTTTAAAGCAAAGAACGGCGGGCAGGACGGTTTTTCTTGAGTTTCCGTCTTTGCCCGTTGTTTTTTTATCAAAAAAGAACATTTTGTCATATTTTTTCTTTACTTTTGTTTTGAATTTGTGTATAATCACTTTTACAATGAAAAATTTAAAGCAAAGGATTTGAAAAATGACGGCACCGCAAACTTTATTGAATAAAATTCAAAAAGCGCATGAAATGAAAAATGAAAATACGGCTTTGTTAACCGTAATAACGCCGGAAGCGATTATGCGTCCGCTGTTACATCAAACAACTCAAAAGGTGACCGAGCAGGCTTTCAAAAATGCGGTTCAATCTTGGGAAATTATTGATTCCGTTGCCGAAACATATCCGTTCATTTGCGGAAAAATTGCCGAAAATTTATTGCCAAACGATAAAGCGATTTTTTTGAATATGATGCAAAACGGTTATGCCGGCGCCATGACTTGTGCATTGGCCGCTTCCAATACGGCTGATTTGCTTTGTTATTTCGGCCTGTGGGATAAGCAAGCTTATTCTGTTTATCAGGTGGGGCGCCAACAATTAAAAAATAAAACGCGTGAAATGGGGACAGCGGCTTTTCAAGAGCTGCTTCGAAAAAAAGTTTTACCGCATAAAAACGTTTGTCCCGTTATGGTTGAAAACGTCACTTATGAAGGGTTTGATGAAGTGTGCGATTATTTAAAAGAAAAAGGATATTTTATTGCACCCGATTATCAGATGAAAGAAATTTTTAACGAAATGCGCGATCAATTACATTTGATTAAGCAATTAAACGTTGTTTATGAAGAAAAAAAATATCCGTTGGATAATTATTTGCCTCCCGTGACAGATTGGCTTTCCATGAACAAAAAAGAAGCGGAAAAAACGGTTGTTTATAACACCGTGATGATTGCAGGACAGAATATTATTGAAGAAAAATATCAGTCAATTTATTCTCTTGCCATGGATATTGTGAACGACAGTTTGTTGAAAAATGCTGCGTTGTTGGCACAAACAGCCGTTGAAAAGAACCCCGAAAAAGGCCTGCGCACCTTTTTAATGACAGCTGATTTGGCATCGCTTTACAACCCGAACTTAACATTATTGAATGAACAGGAAAAAAACAAAAGAATCGCCTCGTTAATTGATGAAACACGGGCGTATTTAGGTCAATATTCAACAGATCACGAATGGAATCAGGAATTGGTGAAATGGTATGATGCCTGTTCGCTCGGCTATCGCGGCAGTTTAACCCGGGAGCCCGAAGTGATTGTGAAACATAATATTAAAAAACCGAACAGAGATAATCAGAAAGGCAGAGGCGATGAATAATCAAAAATATTCTTTACAAAAAAGCATTTTGCAAATGTATCGGCAAATGCCGGAAATGCTGCAAATTAATCCTAAAAAAAACGCCGGTTTTCCCGAAATGATTGCCTCACTCGGAACGGCTTACGGTGCTTATATTCTGGGGCTTATGAGTGCCGAGGAAGCTTTTGAAATTTACGATGTTCAAAAACAAATGGAACGCAGGCGATTGAACAGCGTGATTGATCAAACCGTGCGAACACAACAGATGAATGCGCAAAATTTAAAAGCTTTAAAGCAATTTAAAAAAAGTTTGCAATCGAATAAGCCCGTTACGATTGATGATTTGGTTGATTTGGTTATCTTGCCCGTATCTCCCGAAAAAATTGAAAATTGTTCACCCGCACTCCATGACGTGATAACGGAAATGCAGGAAATTAACAATTCCGCATCACCCGGCCTTTATGATGAGATTTTAAAAAAATTAAAATCAAAATACGAAGTGCCTTTGCAACAGTTTGTTGATTTATCAACGTTGATTTCTGCGCGATATCAAAATCAGTTGCTTTTTTTGCCCGATCATTTAAACGAGGAAACAAAATATCAAAAAAATATTAATATTTTGAATTATTTTCACTGTGTGACGGTCTTAAATTTATCACCGAAACAGCTCAAAAAAATCAATCAATTATGGTTTCAGGCGGCCTATACCCTTTGCACGCGTCTGGTTGATGATATTGACCGCTTGTCGCAGAATGATGAGAATAAAAGCATGATTCAAAATCATTGCCGCGAATTAAAGCAAATGCTGCCGGCGCCGCTTCAAAAACAAGCGTTTCAGACTTTAATGCAAGAATTAACGGGCTTGATGCGGCAGCAAATTGTTGAAAATACGCCCTTGTTGCTTAACGGTTTTGATGCATATTTTCAATCAAACGGAACGAATTTAACGTTGAATGCCGATCAAAAAGCGCCGGAACAAATAAAACAGCCGAAATCTGACACGCACGGTACGTCAAAAGCGCCGGTTCGGCAGGTGTGGCAAAAACTCATCAATGCTTATGATATGGAAAATTTTTCAAATCCGAATGCTGCGTTTTCGGTTTTTCACGATTATGAAATTTTGTTCTTTATGGGCGTTTTAAATAAAGAAGAATATGATTTGTGCGAAAAATATCATCAAAAAACGAAAACGATTCTGGTTAAAAAAGTCGAGCCGGCCGATGAAGAAATGAATCCGTTGCAAGATCAAAACTTCAACATTATTTTCAACCTCTGTTTCGCAAATGAAGAAATGAATCAGCCGTTGCAAGAGCAGAACGGTGATGAGGCGTCCGAAATAAATGATTATGCCGATGATGACAATAACGAAAATGACGAGGAGGCAAATGATTTTGGCGATGAAATGAATCAGCTGTTACAGGAAATGTTGAATAAGGCAGATGTAAACGCGGCAAATGATTTTGGCGATGATGATGACGAAAATGATGAAGAGGCGGAATATGTGCCGGAAACAGTGTATGAAGACAGAACCATGCCCGAAATTTTTGAGGCTGTTTTAGATGCGCCCGAAACGAATTATTATGCACTGCCGTTGAAAAAAGAATATTTGGCGGCGGCAAATCAATTGCGGTTGGCCGGCACGGTGGCTTATCATTTGTGCGATGCGGATGCCCAATTGATGCCTGTTTCCGAAAATGCAGAACCGTATGCAAGTTATGCAACGCATCAGGAGGTTGAGGGGCATTTTTTAAAGGGGTTGATAAGTGTTGCCAAAAAATTGGAAAATAATCAACGGATTATGAAAAATTTAACGCTGCTTTCCGACAGTTATTGGACAGAAAGCGTGTTGCAATTAAGTCAGTTGCCGGCCTATCCCGGGCGTCCCGATATCTCCCGGCGTGTGAAAGAAAGCATAAAGCGCTTGAATAATTTGCCGAAAAATAAATTGAGCGATTTTTCAAAACGTCGATCTGTTTATATGCAAACCATTTTTGAAATAGGTAATGCGCTGGCCGAAAAAATGTTTCAAAAAGACAATAAAATAAAATGCATTGAAGGCAATAAAGCGTGGTATCGGTTTAAGGAATATACAAAAGTATTTGAGGAAAAATATTTAAAAATCAGTAATAAAGAAAATATTAACATATTGTTGAAACATATTTTGAAAAAACGAGAACGCGTGTAAAAAAATAACGCCGGAGGCATTTAAACGGCGCATAAGAAGCATTTCAACAATATTGAAGAGCGAAAATGCCCGACTTGTTTTTTGAGTCGGGCAAAAAAATAAAAAAACTAAATGGCGTTGCCGTTTTTGAGCGAAAGCAAATTCGCAAATGAATCAATGCCTTCCAAAACGCTTGTCATGGATTTGGTGTTTTTCAGCTTTGTGAGCCCGTCTAACAAATTGGTGATGAATTTGTGCGTTGTTTCTTTATCCGTGCCGGTAATTTTGGCAGCAAATTCTTCAATTAAATCGGGCATTTGCGCTTTAATCGATTCGCTCGGGCTTTTAATAAGACCGGAAAGCATTCCCGCCGTGCCGGCAGTTAAGCCGACGTTTGTTAAATTGATAACATTGTTTTTCGGTAACATAAATTCATCACGATAAATAAAAGATTTATCCAGCGGACGCGCCAACAACGTATATTCCTCCCACTGTTTTTTGCTGCGCTTGTCTTGAGCGTTTTTCATGATTTTAGCGCGCAAATTTTCGGTTTTATCATAACATTTATATAAATGCTTGATTAAAACATCAACCGCTTTTCGATTCGGACTATTATCCGGCAGTTGCGCCGCATAACTTGAAACACCCACCAATTCCAATAACACTTGGGCTTTGCAATGCATCACATCATTTAAATCATTCGGCGAGAGCTGCTCATCGCTTGCCAAACGATTTTCCAGCTTTTCAATATAAGCATAACGGGCGGCTTGCAAACGAATGGCATCGGACGCCTGCGCCTGAACATCTGTTGACGGCTGATTTTCGGCAGATTCCCGAACTTCTTCCGGCGTGATTTCCGGTTCCGGTTTTACTTCTGCTTTTGTTTCCGTTTC
Source organism: uncultured Alphaproteobacteria bacterium (assembly GCA_947627155.1). Classification (GTDB taxonomy): domain Bacteria; phylum Pseudomonadota; class Alphaproteobacteria; order CAAHEQ01; family UBA3637; genus RGIG4140. The sequence continues at coordinate 7,687 of CANQUX010000012.1, forward strand.
GGGCGGAATGTTGTTTTCTTCCTCTGCCATTTCAAGCCTCCGAAAAATATAAACTTTCTACCTCCATTATACGCTTTTTTTATCTTTTGTCAAGCCTTTTAAAACAGAAAACGGATTTTCGAGCGCGCTTGTTTCCTCCCGATATTCAAACGGCTGAGTCGTTTTGTGCGGAAAAGGATCGAGATTAAGGCCGAATTGCTCGCCTAACAAGTCACGAAAAGGAATAATACCGCGCGGACAATATTCTGTCGGCTCATCGGTTAAGGCAATTTCTTCTTCCGAAACATCGGGTTGCTTTTCATCGCTTAATAACAACAGAAAATCGCCCGATACCGTGTTTTCAAACGCTTCCAGCGTAACAACGCATTCCTGTGTGACAAGAGCCTGAAACGATCCGGTCATTTGCGTGAGTTTTCCTTGCTTTTTTAAACGAACCGTTGCTTCGAAATTTTTAACTTCCGGCACGTCAAAGCGTTCGGCAAGCAGGGCGCACTCCCGCGGCGAGGCCGAAAAACATAAATTAACTCCGGCAGCCGGAATTTTGCGCATATCCAGTGTAAAAGATAAATCTTTTTTGCTCTCGGTTAATTTTTCCATTGACGAATGCCCTTTCTTTTGCTTATATATATAAGATATGTTTAACTATATAACAAAGAAGTGAAAAATGTTCAAGAAAATCTTTTATATTTTAGTCGGAAGCACCTTGTTTTTATCAGCCGGGTGCGGGTTGGAAACGTATCAAAGCGGTGATTTGCCTTCGCAAAAGCGGTTGGATATCGTGAAAGTCGGATTTCCGAAAGATAAAGTCATTGAGTTATTGGGTGAGCCGGCTTTTCAAAACCGAATCGCCGGTGATGATTTTTACATTTATTCAAAGGTTATTAAAAAGAGTCGCGCTTTTTTTGCGCCGGAAGAAACCGACCGCGAAATTTACGTTATTACCTTTAATCAAATGAATGTGGTGCAAAATATTCAACATTTAACATTGGCCGACGGCAAATCCGTTGCGTTCGATGATGAAGCTTCTCCCGTTAAAGGAAAAGATTTATCCGTTTTCGAACAATTGGTCAAAAACTTCGGGCGGTATGATGCCGGCGGACGTGACAGTTCCGTCAGACAATAATTTGGACCCGTTCTTTTCCTTAAAATGCCGAAGTGTGCAAATAAATGCCGGAATGTGCCGATAATAACCTCTCTTCTTTTTTAAAAAATATGATATGATGGGTGTAGAATCGATCAAAAGGCTTTTGAGTTGATTCGGCGTCTTGACAACAAGACGCACAAGCGGCGGATAAAATATTTATTCGGCCGTTTTCACGCTCTTTTTTTTAAATTGAAACGTTTTTTGAAAAGAGTATTGAGCAATTTAAGTGTTTTTATCAATAAAAAGTTTCATATCAAGCGGTTTTTGTTTCGGAAACGGCATTTCTCCTTTCATTTGTATCTTTATTTCCGAATAAAAACGCGCCGGTATTGTTTTATTTCAGATAAAAACAGTTTTTATGAAAGAGAAAAAATAATGGCATTATTATATAATGATATTTTTACATCGACCCTTGAAAGTCGGACAAGAACACTGGCCGACAACGTAACCGAAAACAATGCATTATTGTCCAGATTACGGGAAAAGGGTAAAATTCGCCCGATCTCCGGCGGTTCCAAAATTATTGAAGAATTGGAATACGGGCAGGGCGATGCCGTGTGGTATGCCGGTTATGATACCATTAACTATTCACCGAAACAATTGTTTACGGCGGCTGAATATCAGTTAAAAATGTGTGCCGTTCCCGTGGCCGTTTCCGGTGAAGAAATGTTGAAAAACAGCGGCGAGGAAGCCATTATCAATTTGTTTGAAAAACGCATTGATAATGCAATGAAAACCATGACAAACCAAATGGCAAAAGCCGTTTACAGTGACGGTACGGGATCTTCCGGCAAAGAAATCGGCGGTTTGAAACTGCTGGTTGCCGATTCTCCCGCAACGGGTACGGTCGGCGGTATCGATCGGGCGGCTTCGGGAAATGAATTTTGGCGCAATAAGGCAACGCAAGTCGAAATCACGCCGGAAAACATTGCTGCCGAAATGAACAAAATGTATTTGTCCTTATCGCGCGGTACGGATAAACCCGATTTAATTGTGGCGGACGATTCGCTTTACACCATGTATGAGCAAATTTTATTGCCGCAACAACGGTTTGCCGATCCGAAAATTGCCGACAGCGGTTTCGCCACGTTAAAATATAAAGGTGCCGATATCGTATTCGACGGCGGACAAGGCGGTCATTGCCCCGAAAATCACATGTATTTCTTAAATACGGACTATTTGTATTTGCGTCCGCATAAAGACAGAGATATGAAAGTGATTGAAGGCAATCGGTTAGCCGTTAATCAGGATGCTCTTTATAAAATTATCGGTTGGGCAGGAAACTTAACCATGTCCAACGCGGCATTACAGGGTGTTTTAATTAACAATAAAGCTTAAAATAAGGTATCAGGCCTCACATGGGGAATCGACGGTCGAAATTTTTCGGCCGTCGGTTTTTTTATTTCAAAATATGAAAGGATAACAAAATGGATTCTGATTTTTTAACATTTAAGAACGTTATTGAAAATGCAAGCGTTGAAAAAGACACGTTTGCCCGTTTTTATGATCGCTCGGTTAAAACGAATGAAATCAATCCGAAAACGGGGGTACCTGTTTTTAAAGACGTGTGTTTCGTGGAAATACGCATTAAAAATAACAATACCGATATTTATGATCAACCGGCCAGCGAAGAGAAAAAAGCGCGGTTTCCGGCCGAGTATCGGCAGTATTTACAGGAAAAAGAAACGCGTCCGAGCGGAACGGCTCTTGAAAACTTTTCGTTTTTAACGGCTTCTCAAATTAACACGTTAAAATTTTATCATATTGATACATTGGAAAAATTAAGCGCACTCACGGCAGAACAGGCGTCGGATTTGGATATTGTGAACGAGTATCACGCGGCACAAAATTTTTTGGCCGGTGCCAAAAAGCAATTTGAGGTGGCAAAGTGGCAGGAAAAGGTGACTCTTTTAAATCAAAAGATTCAAGAGTTGGAAGCGGCGTTAAAATCGGCGCAACAGCAAAAAAGTCCTCTTAAAAGCATGCATAAGCGTCCCGTCAAGAAGAAAACAACCCATTTAAAGAAAGGAAATACACATGCCCTTTGATTGGAATCAATATTGGCAGAATTATCTGCCGCAAATGAGAAAAAAACAAGCTCAATATGAGGCACAAAATGACGAATATCAGAAAAAATTAAATGACTTGGGACAAATGTCCACATATGATGCTTTAAAAGCGCAATTTCAAGCACTTCAAGAACAAAATCAAGATTCGGTTAGCGGTTATCAGATTGCCATGCAAGGATTCGGATTAAATGAAGCACCTGAAAATAATTCATTCTCTTTTTCAAGCGATGATTCATCTAATCAAGCGTCCGGTAATGATTTTTCAAATTTTTCGACGGATTTCTCGAATGATAATTGGCAGCGTCCTCAATTTTCTTGGGAAAAGGAAGATGAAACAGGCAATATACAAACGGATAATGTAAACGAGCAAGATACGTTTCATGATTCGTTTGCGCAAGAAACATCGCCTATCCTTACCGAAAGCCAAGCAGGCTTTACCGACAATTCTGTCGCAAGCACCTATTCGCAAAACCAAAAAATGTCCGATAGCGCAACGAAAGATGCTTTTTGGAATCGTTTGGGTCGTTCATTGATGTCGCAAGCATATGCGGCCGAACCGACATCGAATGCGTATATACAGGCCAGTGATAATTTTGTTCAACCGTCGGAAATAACGTCATTGTCGGAAGAGGAAGAGATTGCTTCACCGAAAATAGATTTTAAAAATAATTTCGTTAGTCAAGAGCAATTGGCGGTTGAGAAAGAATTAGGAAAACAAATCGGTGATTATTTACGAGAAATGAACATAAATCGTGAAAAAGACGTACCTTATATGTATAAGGATAAAAATGGCGATATTACAGTTGGACGCGGCTTTAAAATTTTAGGGGCGACAGAAGAAGAGAAGAAAAAAAATGTTATTAAACTTCCTTTCTTTCATAAAAGTGATCATCTGCCGGCGAGTAAAGAAGAGATATTAGAAGATTATGATAGAATTAATAGACAAGAAGTTAATAATTATGGTGCTGATTATTTTAATAGTATAAGTAAATTAATTTTATTGCCAGAGGGCATTGATAAAATTTTTTATCAGAGAGCTGATGATTTTATAAATATTTTACGTCGTCAAATTCCTAATTGGGATTCAATGAAACCTCAAACGAAAGGAGCCGCTCTTGAAGCAAGTTATATTGCGGGACCAGTTGGTGTAAAAAGTAGATTTCCGCGGTTACATCAAGCGGCAACAGAGAAAAATTTGCAAAATTTTTGTAAAGAATTACATTTAGATGAAACAAATCGCTCTGATTTAGTACCTAGAAATAAGGAAATATATGAATTATGTATGAAAGGTGGATTTAATTAAAAAAATTACTTGCCAAAAGAGAACAAAGAGTGTATATAAAAAACAGATACACTCTTTGTTTTTTAAGGCTTGCTTTAATGAAAAAAAGTTTCGTTTTTTTATCAAAATTTATTGTTGTTGCTTTATGGGGCATTTTTGCGACAGGTTGCGCAAATCCCTTACTGCTGCAAGAAGATTATGAAAACAAGGAATTAACTCAACAAAAATTTTGTGCCGTCAATGATTTATATCATTGCTTTGATATAGAAGCGAATCAGAAAAGAATTGATGAAAACAATGATGACCTTCATAAATCTGTCAGTTATTCAAAATGTGATATGATGAAAGGGGAAGAAAAATATGTGGCGTATGACTGCTCTTTTGAAAGAAAGGGGTTTGAAGTTTCCGAGAGAGAAAAGAAAAATATTTTTGAAATTCGAATAACGGATCGGAAAGGAAAAGATAAATATGGCGATGAATTTCAAATTGTTGAAATAAAACGAACAGATGAAACCGGTCAAACGGAAGTGACGGAGGTGATGTTGTTGAAAGGAATCACATCGCTTTTATCAAAGCCCGATCATCGGTTGAATCAAATATTTCCGTTTTTATATCCCGTGGTGCAACATCGGTTTGCAGATAAGCGGTTTGATTATTCCTATTACACCCCCCGTGAATCGGCTTATTATTTTTGGTTTCAATTACAGCCCTATGTAAAAGTTTTTAAAAATAATGCGGCCGGTGAAAACGAGAAAAGTTTTTTTTATGAAGATTGTCATGTCATCAAAAACGAAAAAGGGGCTTTTGCAATTGAATGCCTGACAAAGAAAAATTGGTTGCAGGTGAAAAAACATTCTCGCGGAGAAGAAAGTCATAATCTGTTTGAAGTCACTTTAACGGGAGATGATGAGGAGAGGGGAAAGAGATTTTTATTATTGGAAGTGAAACAAACAGATGAAAGCTCTCATGTATCAACATATTCCGTTACGGTGCCGAAAGAGGAATCTTTTTTACCGAATCATTGGTTTTATAAGATGTTTCCGTTTTTATATCGTGTGCCGCAAGATCGGATTGTCGATGAACGATTGAGCCGAAGATTAGAACCTTTATCCCGAATGGCGGGTTATTATTATCTGACACCGACAAAGATTACGGGTGAATATGTTCAAGATGAGAAAACGTTTGTTTACAATCTTTATTCGGATTGTCGGCTATTGGCGAATAAAAAAGGATATTTAATGTATAAATGCCAAAAGAAAAATGTTGACTCTTATTGTAAAAGTATAAAAGAGTGTGAAGAAAAACAAGAAAATAATGTCGAATATGTGGCATTTAAGGTTATGCGTTATCAAAAGGCCTTTCAAGCTTGGGAAATAAATTTGGAATATTATGATAAATTATATCATTCAAAAATCGGAGAGACTGTCATTTCGCCAAATCCTGATAAAGAAGAGAAAAAATAAAAAAATTATCTTGATGCTATTTGTTTTTTTTAGGCTTGTTGTCAGTCTTTCTTTGGTTGCAGATGATAAATGTTATTCGAATCTTTGATAAATTCTTCGGCCGGATAATTTTTCCATTTAATTATCAATTGGTTTTCATCATCTGATAAAACATATTCTCCGCAATCATAAACTGCTTCACGACACGCAATCTTATTTGCAATGTTTAATAATATGTGATCTGTCCAAAATGTATGATTTACTTGAAGTTTTTGATCATCGGGCAGATAATAATATTTTGCATCATTTCCGGGTCTTTTAATAAATTTTTCGGCAGGATAAATTTCCCAGAAAACCGTTATGGTATGGCTGCCGTTTTCAGTCTCAACCTCTGTTACTTTTGCATAATTTTGCGTTTCCAGTTGACGATACCGATCATTCTTTTCTTTTTCCAAATAAGCATCCCAATTCGGGTGAACCAACATATAAAAATCTTTTCCGGCCGGACAAATATGATTATAATATTTTTGTAAATATTTCTGCGGTATAACTTGTTTTTCTTTGTTTCCGGCCATCATTTTCTTTAAAAGATCACATTTCTCAAAAACAGTATAGGAAAATTTAATGTCTTCTTCCTGCGGCTTAAAGAACAATGAGAGAGCTTTTTTATGAATCTCCATTGAATTTGAAACCATGGCATCATAATAATTTGTGTTGTTTGAATTGTGGAAGCGAATGAATGCCAAAGCATCTTTCAGAGAGGCGAATTTGCCGCCGTTTTTAACAAATTGAAACCAAAAATCATAATCTTCAGCCGCTTTATAATTTAATTTATAATGAATATTGTGTTTTTTCACAAAAGAACTTTTATACATACTGGGAATGTTATAAAAATGATTATAAAACAGTAAATCAACTTCATAAAAACCCGGCTTTTTAAAAATAGTGTATTGATCTCCCGACGCATTTTCCGGTAAGTCGTTAAAATTTTTCGTTTCAGGCGTTAAATCCTTTATTCCGCCGGTTAACGCATCAACCTCCGGATGTTCTTTCATAAACCGAACGGATTTTGCCAATCTTTCCGATACGGAATAATCATCACTGTCCATCTGTGCAATATAAGTGCCGCGGGCAGCTTGAATGCCCCGATTGCGCGAAAAAGGAATACCGCGATTTGTTTCATTCCGGATAATTTTAATGCGCTTATCAACAGAGGCATAATCATTTAAAATTTTAGGTGTATTATCCGTGGAGCCGTCATCAACAATAATGAATTCAAAATCGGTAAATGTTTGTGACAAAACGGATTCAATGGCACGCGCAACCAAATCTTCTCTGTTATAAACCGGCATAACAACCGATACCAGAGGTGTGTAATGTTTGATAAGGGCATAAACGCAACCGATTGCCGAAAGTAAAATAACGGCAATATAAATGATTATCTTATTTAAAGAGCGTTTTTTCATAGAAAGATCCCCGTTCAAAAATTTTTTTCATTAAAGCATAAAAAAGGAATGAACGCAAGTGATTTTTTTTATAATCGGGCGGGTTTTTACCGATAAATTCCGAAAAATGCCGTTTTTTACCGAAAAAAACGATTCCTTTTTTAAGGAAAACAGTGTATAAATAAAGTAGAATGAGTATTAAAGGCACTTTTTTATAAGGTGCCTTTTTGGTATAACAAAAGACATCGGTTTTTTAAAGCATTCGTTTTGAAAGCCGATTTTTTTATGGAGAAATAAATGAGTACGATTTTAGAAATATGTCAGGAGGCCGCCTCATTGGTTGCCACGCAAAAACCAACCGATTTGTTCGATGAAAATTCGCAACAATCGGCAATTTTTTTAAGTATTGCCAAAGACACGCTTGACAGTCTTCGGCGATACGGTGATTGGCAGGAATTGACAAAGGAAGGGAAACTGCTTGTCGTGCCGCATAAACAAGTTTATTACATTCCCGATTTTTGTCCCGATTTTTATGCCCTGATGCCGAATACCGTTTATATTCGGGATACGGCGGAAAACGTGATCGGTGCCGTTTCGCCCGAACAGTGGCAACGCGAACGCTTTTTCAACGGCGGTTTGCCGGATTTGCAGTTTAAAATTCAAAATAACTGCCTGCGCTTTTTGGAACCGCCGCATCGTCGATGCCATATTGTTTTTTATTATCGGTCGGCCGTGATTGCCTTGAATATGAAAGAAAAGAACGAAACCGGGTGTTGTTCACCTTTTGAAAAAACGGTGCTTACCGATAATGATGATATTCCCGTTTTTGATGAATATTTGGTGAAACTGGGCATTATTTGGCGTTGGTATAAACGCAACGGTTTGCCCTATGAGGAGGAGTTAAACGAATATGAAAAGGAAGTGAAGGCGAAGTTCGGCAACGGCCTTTGTTTGAAAGATATTTCTTTAACCGGTCGCTATTTTAAGCCGCTGAACGGAGGCGTGCATGTCATCTCGCATTGTTAACAGAAAAAATCAATCCATTAACTTTGTTTTACCGTGTCCGACAAGCGGCTTGAACGCGCGAGACAGTCGCGATAAAATGGCCGTGACGGATGCGCTGGTGATGGATAATTATTTTCCCTATACAACGCAGGTTTCGTTACGGCGCGGGTATAAAAAATATATTGATTTACCCTTTACGGTGCAAACGTTGGCAACATTTAACGCCGCAACGGAAAACAGTCGATTGTTTGCCTTTGGCGGCGGTACGGTGACGGATATTTCAAACCCGTTAAAACCGTTTGATTTTCAAAAGAAATTTACATCAAACGATTGGCGCGTCTGTCAGTTTAAAAATCGCTTGTTTGCCGTGAACGGCTTGGATCATCCGCAGGTCTATATTCCGCGTGAAAACGGTATCGGTTCTTGGGAAAACGTTGCTTGGACGGGTGAGGGGTTAAATCCGTGTAAATTAACATCAATTGCAGCTTCCAAACAACGCTTGTGGCTGATTGAGAATAAAAGTTTGACGGTTTGGTATTCCGAAGGCGTTTCCGAAGTACAGGGCAAGCTGCTTCCGTTTGATTTAAGTTCGGTGGCCACACGCGGCGGCTATTTGGCGGCAGTCGGCTGCTGGACGCAAGACGGCGGGCAGGGCATTGATGATTTAACGGTTTTCTTAACCTCCGAAGGAGAAGCCTTGGTTTATGCTGGTTCTAATCCGAATAATGCCGATGATTGGCACTTAAAAGGCGTTTATCAAATCAGTCGTCCCGTCGGACAGAATGCGTTATTGCAATATCGGGGGGATTTGGTCGTGATTTGTGAAGCCGGTTATGTGCCGCTTTCAAAAGCGCTGGCCCTGCAAAACGCAACCGATGCGCAAATTGCGTTCAGTGATCGCATTCAAGAGCTGGTTTTGGATCGCATTCAACGATATCGCAACAAATCCGGTTGGCAGGGCATTATTTATCCGCGCGGCGGCTATGCTTTGTTTAATGTGCCGTTGGCAAACGGTTTCGAACAACACATCGTGAACACCACAACGGGGGCGTGGTGTCGTTTTACGGGAATTGATGCTTCTTCGTGGGCTTTGTATCAAACGCGTCTCTTTTTCGGTACAAAAAATGCCGTGATGCTTTTTGATGAGGGATATACCGATAACGGCGCACCGATTTCAGGGCGTGTGGAACAGGCTTTTTGTGATTTCGGCTCGCCTTATTTGAAAAAAGTGCAGCTGTTAAATCCGCGCACGAAATCATCGGGGTTCTATGCTTTGCAAACCTATTGGAACACCGATTATCAAGATGAAAATATCATCAACCGGGTTTCAATGGGTGATAAAAAACTTTCCCCTTGGAATCAATTGCCGTGGGCAACAAAAAATGTCAAAACAAAAAGCTATTGGGCCACGCTTGCCGGAAATATTCGGTCGCAGTGGATCGGCTGCAATGCAACGGGGTTTAAATTCAGCCTGGTTTTTCAAACAAATACGAAAGGTATGCTGATTGATTGGTATGAAACGGGAGTACGCTATGAACAAGGAACGGGAATCTTATAATTCCTTGCCGGTCGTAACGGCAATTGACGGTCAAACAAACGGTAAAGAAGCCGTTTCCGACGTGTTGTGGGATAAAGATTTGCTGACGGTGCCGTGGGCGTGTCGGGGATTGGGCATACCGCCCGATTCGCTTCGGGTTTTTATGGCTTTGGCATTTGTGCGCAACGGAAAACTGTTAGGATCATTATTATTTCATGACGGTTATGCCGAAAAAGATGTTTGGTGGACTTTATATACCGTTCATCCGCTTTGGTGTTGTCGTCGATTTTTAAAAAAAGCCTTTCGGGCGGCTTTTGTTGATTTGAATTGTCAACGAATCGGGCTGCTCGTGCGGGCTGATAATACCCGATCGCTTCAATTGGTTCGGCGATTGGGCTTTCGGGAAGAGGGTCGCTTACGTCACTTGTGTGCCGATAAAACGGATTGTTTGGCTTTTTCCATGTTAAAAGAAGAATGCCGATGGTTGTAGCGATCAAACAGAATGCATGGGGCATTCACGCGGCGGCGATACGCAAAATCAGAAGGAGATTTCATTATGAGTAAAGCAATCGGATCGGTGCTTGGAACAAACGTGAAAGCAGATACAAGCGCCGCTCAAAATTATTATAATTATTTAAACAATATTGATACATCGGCTGCCGATCAGGCAACAAAATCAATGGCTGACGAGGCGTTGCGCCTGTCGGAAAATTTATCGGATTTACCGGATTATCAATTTCATTTGGACACGTCCGATGCGGCTGCACAACGTGCGGAAAATGCCGTGTTTCAATCGTATGTCGATAAATTACAGCCCTTACATGAAAAGCAAACGGCTGATTTGGAAACAAAGTTGGCCAATCAGGGATTAAGTGTCGGCAGTCAAGCCTATCAACGGGCCATGAACGATTTGACCGAGCAACAAAATGCGTCGTTAAATCAGGCGGCTTATAACAGCGTGACAGCCGGACAGGAGGCCTATAACAATTATTTGAAAAATCAATTGTTGGGCGCAAACTATACCAACACGGCGCGTCAGGATTATTTGAACAATATTTACGCATTGTTGCAAAATTCGCCCACGAATTATGAAAAGCAGTTAAATATGTATGCCGTTCAAAACGGTATGGCACAGCAACGCGCCAATGCTCGTCAACAAAGCTTTAACAACACGATGGATGTTGTTTCCGGTTTGTTGCAGACGGGCGGCTTTTTGGCCGGATTATAAAAAGGAGGAAACATGTATCGAAAAACACAGGTCAGTGATTTGATCAATATTGCCAAAATGGCACCCCAACCCATGGATATGACGTCATTATCCGCATTACCGCAGGCTTTTGTCAGCGGGTTAACGCAGGGACGACAATATGCGCAAGCCAAAATGAAAGAACAGGCATTTGCGGCGGAACAAATGAGAAAAAATCAAGAATTTTTGAAAAATCTTATTTATTCTGACAATCCGTATATGCGGCAAAATCGGGTTGTTAAACAAACAAGTGCGCCGCAAAGAACGCTTTCGAAGCAAACGGAACAGGAAAACGTTTCCGCCCCGCTGTTGAACGAGCCGTCAATGAGTCGTGAAAATGGTTTATATTCCTATCAAGCCGTTAACGAAAACGGCAATGCCGTTTTTTCTCAACCTTCTTATTTAACGCCGAATGAGCCGAGTGTTTTTTCGGATTATTCGAATGAGGCGGACAATGTGCCGGAAAATATGGGTGATTCGGTTCATTTTATGCAAACGGTTTTAAGCCCGAATACAACCTTATCGGCCGATCAGGAAAAAGCATTGTTGCTTCAAAACAGTGGCTTTCGCTCCATATAATCGGTTCAAAAACAGTGTCTGTTAACGGAGGAAAATATGCCAAAATCAATGGACAAATTTTATGAACTGCTGCATAAAACCATAACCGGTATTTTAATTCCGGTTGTTGTTTATTTGTTGGGTGAAATTCATGATATTCAAAAAGAAGTGTCAATTTTTGAATTGCGTGTCGCCAAAGAATCGGTGCAATATGCCATGCGATCGGATATCGTGCGTGTCGAAACAAAAATTGATGAACTTAAAACACTTATTATTCAGGAGATAAAGAAAAAATGACATCGGCGGTTACATCGGCTTTAAAACAACGTGTTTTACGGCACGAAGGATTGCGTTTAAAGGTTTATACCTGTCCGCGCGGCAAGCTGACAATCGGTATCGGGCGGAATTTACAAGATAACGGTATTACCCGTTCGGAAGCTTTTTATTTGCTCGAAAATGATTTAAAACGCGCCGAATCGGATTGTCAAAATGCTTTTTCATGGTTTGAAAAATTAGATGCCGTACGACGCGGTGTTATCATTGAAATGGTTTTTAATTTGGGTTTTCAAGGCTTTTTAGGCTTTCGTCGGTTAATAAAGGCTTTGGCAATACAAGATTTTGACACGGCCGCTCGGGAAATGTGCAACAGTCACTGGGCGGTTCAGGTGGGTCATCGTGCCGAAAAACTGGCACGAATTATGCAAACGGGAAAGGAGGTGTGAAATGAAAGAGCGGTTATGGGCTTATTTAAAAAACAATCGCAAAAAAATAATTACGTTTCTTATTGCCGGTATTTTGGCGGCAGCGGGTGTTGTTGCCGACAGTACGGTGATTGAAAATTCAATCGGTATGATTTTGGGATTTTAAAGTCAAAAGGGGCAGGATGGGAGATGAAGGAAGATTTTTTTCCATGCGCCTGCTTCAAGAGTTCGAGCCTCTGGCTTCCACCTTTTAAAAAAAAGCAGACTGATGTCTGCTTTTTTTGGTGGGCGCGCAGAGGCACGCATTGATAACAATCAATGCTTCGTGCAACAGCATCTAAATAAAAACATCGGTTTACTGAAGTAACCCTTGTTTTTATAAGATGATGTTGGGCTGGCAAAGAAAAAAGCAAAGCAATTTGCTTTTTTCTCATGCGCCCTCTTACGAGTTCGAGCCTTTGGCTTCCACCTTTAAAAAAAAGCAGACTGATGTCTGCTTTTTTTGGTGGGCGCGCAGAGGCTCGAACTCTGGGCCCGCTGATTAAGAGTCAGCTGCTCTACCAACTGAGCTACGCGCCCCCGATGCTCCCTTTATACGCTTTTTTGTTTTTAATTGCAAGTTTTTTTTCATGTCCTTTCATTTTTTGTCACGTATTCTGCTCTTTTTAAGCGGTTCAAGAAGAAAAGAAGGAGATAAAAAAACAAATTTTTTATATTTATGTAAAACTTTAATATATTAAAATAATTATTTGTATATTAACAATTTAACGGATATATAATGTCGTACATTACTCGAATGTTTACCCCCTTTCAATTACCGGACGGCAGTGAAGCTGCCTGCACAGGGGACATTGATGCCTATTTACGTCGCACCGGGCTGACGTTGGCATCGGATTATTCACCCGAAACGCGAAAAGCGATTCGATTTGCTCGGGAAAAGGCGGTGCGGGATACACTCTTTGCATCATTTATTCATCAATATCAAAGGAAAATATGGAATGAAAAATAATCAATCAACACGAGAACTGTTACAACAGGCTTTAGATGAAGCCAAGCAACAGAATTTAACACAATCAACGGATCAACAACAAATATCTGACGAGACGGAAAAGTCATCGGCGGATTTTGTTTCTTCCGGCAACAAGCGCTTGTTCAGCAAAGAATTTGCCGACAGATTATCTGAGCTTCCTTCCGATTGGCAGGACTATTTAACCGATTTGGAAGCGACTTACTTGAAAAATAAAGCCGCGCGGCGGGAAGAATTGGATCATTGGCTTGAACATTTGTTTGATTTAAGGGATATCGGTGTTTGTTGTCGAGCCGATGAATCCCCCCGCGAATGGGTTGAGAAAATGGCTTATGTTGAACATATGCTTTGTGCCAATCCCGGACGTACGTTAGATATATTGGCGCGTCTGTATTTGAAACCGGCGCCGTCTTGTTCCGAATTTGCGCCGATTACGTTTTATTACAAAAAACGGTGTGAAGACAATGCCAAAGCGTGGCTTTGCAAATGTCTTTCCGAAAAGAATAAAGAAGGACATGCTTGTTTTCCGCACAAGGAAGAGGTTATTCCTTTAATTTTAGCTTTATTAAGTGCGCGATTGGCGCCCGATATTCGAAAAGCCTATGATATGGCGGTTTGGATGGATGAAAATACGCGTGCACAAATGATAGATGAAACCTTGAATGAGCGCATTCGTCAAAAAGCCGATGAAGCGCGTTTAGCCAGAGAAAAAAGCTTTTTAACACAAGGAACTTTCGGGAATTTTGGTGGGCAAAATAAAACGCAAAAATCCACGCGAGAACTTTTGGAAGAAGCTTTTCGCAAATATCATAGTGAATCATAACATTTTATGTTATTAACAATCGAGAGCGTTTGTTTTTAAATAACAAGCGCTCTTTTACATTATTTTTGAAGGAGGAAAAAAATGCCATTTGACAGTGAAGGAAATTTTACACGTATTCATAATTGGGAAGAAGACAGAATCAACGGCATTGAAATTGTAACGGATCATCATGATGCGGAAGATGATAATTTTGCCGATGCTTTAAATGAAACCTTTTTGCGAGACGGTCGTGTGCCGATGGAAAATCATTTAAATATGGGCGGATTTCGTGTTCAAAATTGCGGGCAGGCGGAATCGGATTCCGATTTGGTCACAAAACATCAGATGGATTCGTTTGTGGAAAACAAAGCGGGCGACATCATAACAAATTTAAATGCCGTATCGGATATCGGAGATATTAAAGCTTCCTTAATCAGTCAAAATCACGGACCGTGGTTGCTGTGTAACGGGCAGGCGGTATCCCGAACAGATTATGCGGATTTGTTTGAATTAATCGGAACAAAATTCGGTGCCGGTGATGGTTTTCAAACATTTAACGTACCCGATTATCAGGGTAAGTTTTTGCGCGGAATGGGCGGTAATTCGGCGAATAATATTGCCTCGACCCAACAGGAGAGTGTGCCGTTAATCAATCACCGACATATTGTGGCAATTGAAGCTCAAATGACGGATGGAGGCGGTAAGTTTATTACGCGTCTCTCCAACGGTTCTTCCGGTAACTATGATTATGCTTTGGGTTTAATGAATTCCGACCAGGAGCCGACCAAAGGTTATACGTCTTTGGCCGTACAAGAAGGACAATCGTCCGTCAGTGCGGGAGAGCATGTAACCCCGATTAACCAAGCCGTTTACTTTTTTATTAAAGCAAAGAATATGTAAGGAGAAAACATGAGCAATAAAGTTACGGAAAGAGAAATTTGGGTAACCCAAGGCGATTCATTGCCGATTTTGCTTGATTTTCATCAAGATATTCGAGATGCGGAAATTAAAATGCAGGTTCGCGATGAAAAGGGAAATATTGTTATTGAAAAGAAAACAACCGAGCATTTGAATCCCGTTAAAGGACTCAGTCTGCTTCAATTAACGGGAAGTGATACAAATATTCCCGTGGGACGTTATGTCACGGATATGGAAATTATTTTCATTGACGGCACGCGCTATACATTTTATCCGGCACATGTGGGAACCATCGGCTGTTTTCATGTTGTCAGTCAGATTACAAAGGAGGATTTATGAAACAAAATGTTGATATGATGACAAAATATTTGTCAGTTGATATCGGGCCGGAGGTGATGCGTGTGAATACCGACGGTGTGTGGGTTCGTTCCGGTCGTGATGAAATTGAACATTTTATTGAACAGCAGGTGAAACCGGATATTCAATCTTTTACGGAGGAAAAAAAGGAATTATTTAATCAAAATGCTGTTCAAAAGACAACCGATTTCAATGAAAATGCCGAAACACAAACAAATGCGTTTAATGAAAATGCGGCACAACAAACAAATGCATTTAATGAAAACGTCGACAAGCAAACGCAAACCTTTGATTCGCATTGTGCTGAAAAAACAGATGAATTTGATACGCATGTCACCGAAAAAACGGCTGATTTTGATGAAAACGCCACAGCCAAAACAACGGCATTTGATGAAAATGCCGCGCAAAAGAGCAGTGATTTCAACAAAAATGCCGAAACACAAACAAATGCGTTTAATGAAAATGCGGTGCAGCAAACAGAGGTATTTAACGAAAACGCTGAAAAACAAAGGCAAACCTTTGATTCGCATTGTGCTGAAAAAACAGATGAATTTGATGCGCATGTCACTGAAAAAACGGCTGATTTTGATGAAAACGCCACGACTAAAACAACGGCTTTTGATGAAAATGCCGCGCAAAAGAGCAGTGATTTCAACAAAAATGCCGAAACACAAATGAATGCGTTTAATCAAAATGCAGAACAGCAAACAGCGGCATTTAACAAAAACGCCGAAGAGCAAACGCAAACATTTGATTCGCATTGTGCTGAAAAAACAAATGCCTTTGATACGCATGTCACCGAAAAAACGGCTGATTTTGATGAAAATGCCACAGCCAAAACAACGGCATTTGATGAAAATGCCACGCAAAAGAGCAGTGATTTCAACAAAAATGCCGAAACACAAACGCAAGCGTTTAATGAAAACGCAGCACAACAAACAACCGATTTCAACGAAAATGCCGAAACACAAACAAATGCGTTTAATCAAACTGTGCAAACACAAATCAATGAAGTAAATGATTTGGCAAAACAGGCACAACAATCTGCCGATAATGCCGCATCATCCGCTTCATCGGCCGAAATGAATGCCGCAACGGCCACGCAAAAGGCAACGGAGGCAGAAACATCTGCCGCAGAGGCGGCAAAAAGCGCTCAAACGGCAAATGAGTCGACAAGCGGTATTGAAGAAAGTGTTGCTGTTGCCCGAGAAAGTGCTTCCGCAGCAGCTGCTTCGGCTGCAACGGCCACGCAAAAGGCAACGGAGGCAGAAACATCTGCCGTAGAGGCGGCAAAAAGCGCTCAAACGGCAAGTGAATCGGCAAGCGGTATTGAAGAAAGTGTTACTGCCGCCCGAGAAAGTGCTTCCGCAGCGGCTGCTTCGGCCGCAACGACCACGCAAAAGGCAACGGAGGCGGCAACATCTGCCGCAGAGGCGGCAAAAAGCGCTCAAACGGCAAGTGAGTCGGCAAGCGGTATTGAAGAAAGTGTTACTGCCGCTCGAGAAAGTGCTTCCGCGGCCTCGGCTTCGGCTGCAACAGCCACGCAAAAGGCAACGGAGGCAGCAACATCTGCCGGAAATGCGGCAGACAGTGCCTCGTTGGCCTCAACATCTGCAGCAGATGCCGATAAAAGTGCCAAAGCAGCAGCTGCGGCTGTTGCTGATATTGCGGATACGGCAGCTTCGGCCGCAACGGCTACGCAAAAGGCAACGGAGGCGGCAGCATCTGCCGCAGAGGCAGCTTCTTCGGCAAATGAGGCCAGGTTATGGGCAATCGGAACGCCCGAGGAGCAAACACAAGGATCTGCACAGTTTTGGGCGGAGAAAGCAAAACAGAATGCCAGCACAAATTTACCCGAAGCCACGGAAAGTGTTAAAGGGGTTATTGCTTTGGCAACGGCTGCTATGGCCGAAGAAGGAACCGATTCCCAAACAGCAATGACTCCGTGGACAACAATGCGGTATTATGTTTCATTGGGTACGAAGCAAACAATTACCGGAGAAAAAACTTTTAGCGGTAATGTAACCTTTAAATCCAAAGTAACGATACCTGCCGTGGATATAACTTCCAATGCAAATGAAGTTGCGTCAACGAAATTTGTTCGCGAATTCGGGTATAAAGGTTACGGAATGAATGCACCGAACTTTAAAAGCAGTATTTCATTCAGTGGCAGTTATGTTACAACAACAAACGGATATCTTATTGTGGCTGCCAATGTAACAGGTTCACAAACAGCAGAGGTCACCGTTGACGGAAAGTGTGTTTTTGAATTTAATCCTTGGGGAAATGATAAGGTTCAAGTTTTAAGAACGGTTATTCCTGTTGCTGCGGGTGTGACTATTGAGGCAAAAGAGTGTTCCTGCACCTTAATGTCATGTAAAAACAATGTTTAAAGGAGAGAAAAAATGAAAAAATACGCAAAAATTTTGGATGAAAAAACGCAAAGATGCGCTGTTTTAATTGATGACGACGCTATTGATGAATCGCTAATCAATGAGGGATTTGCCTGGCAAGAGGTTGAACAAGGATATGATTATAATTGGTATATTCAAGGCTTTGCGCCTTCAAAACCGCAGTCTCTCATCAACAAAGAACGGGTTTATGAGTTATTGCGACAGCTTAAAGAAACCGATTATGTGGCCGTCAAAATTGCCGAAGGGGCGGCCACAAAAGAAGAATATGCCGAAATCATTTCAAATCGTCAAAAATGGCGTGATGAAATCAATCTGTTGCAAGCATCAATTCATTAAGAGCCTTCTTCTGCCAATAATTCCAGTTCAAGCCATTTATTTTCCATGGCCTCCAAAGCCGTTTGAGCCGTGTGCAGGCGGTTTGTCGCTTCAAGGAGTTTTTCTTTATCCTGATAAACACGCGGATCGTTTAACTCTTGATTAACGGCTTCAACAATTTTGGTTTGTTCGGCAATTTTATTCGGCAGTTCCTTTAACAGATGCGCCTCGGTAAAATTAAGTTTTCGGGGCGTATTTGTGACGGGATTTTCTTTTTTCTTTTCGCTTCCTTTTTTTGTCGGCGCGGGAACGCTCGGTTTTTTATCGGCTTTTATGGCCTCCAATTGCGCATAACCGCCGGCATATTCCTGCGCGGTTCCGTCACCCGGCATATAAATTAAAGAGGTAACGGTTTTATCCAAAAAATCACGATCATGACTGACAATCAATGCCGTTCCGTCATAGTCGGCCAACACCTCCTGCAACAAATCAAGCGTGTCGGTATCCAAATCGTTTGTCGGCTCGTCAAGCACCAGAAAATTAGAGGGGCGTGCCAGTAAAACAGCCAGCATCAATCTGTTTTTTTCGCCGCCCGATAAGGCGCTGACGGGCATTTGCGCCTGATCGCTCGTAAACAAAAAGTCTTTTAAATAAGAAACAACATGTCGCCAAGCGCCGCGCACAAACAGATGATCGCCTTCGGGGCAGAGCGTTCGCCATAATGTTTTGGTTGTATCAAGCGTGAGGCGTCCCTGATCGAAATAGCCTTCCTCTAAATTTTTTGCCAATCGAACCGAGCCCGAATCGGGTTCCGATCGTTTGGTTAACAGCTTGATGAGCGTTGATTTTCCGGCACCGTTCGGTCCGACAATGCCGATTTTATTGCCGCGCAAAATGCGGGTGGAAAACGATTTTATAATTTCTTTGTTTCCGAATGATTTTGAAATGTTTTTAGCCTCAATAATCATTTTAGATTGAATCATGCCTTTATCGGCCTGCATTTTAACGGAACCGGCGGGAGAAAGCTGCTCTTTGCGTTTGGCGCGTAATTGTTCCAATCGCCGAAGTCGTCCCATGTTGCGTTTGCGGCGCGCCGTTACCCCCTGATGCAGCCATTTTGTTTCTTCTTCCAAGCGTTTGTTTAAATATTTGCAGGCAATAATTTCCTGTTCGATAATTTGTTCCTGCCATTCCTCAAAATAGGCATAGCCTTTATTCGATCGGCGTGCCGTGCCTCTATCCAACCAAAGACAGGCGTTTGAAACGCGTGATAAAAAGCGCCGATCATGACTGATGACAATCACGGCGCCTTTCATATTTAAAATGAGTTTTTCAAGCTTTTCAACCGTTTCAATATCCAAATGATTGGTCGGCTCGTCCAGCAGTAACAAATCGGGCTCGCTGATGAGTGCTTTGGCCAGTGCCGCTTTTTTACGTTCGCCGCCCGATGCCGTTTCGGGTTTCAAATTGGCTTTTAATTGAAACGTTTCAATTAAAATATCGGCTTTATAGTCGGCATTGACATCTGTTTCGTTCAATCCCGAAAGCACCACATCGCGCAAAGAGGCAAACTCGTTGAAATTTTCCTCCTGCGGCATGAGAGAAATGCGCAAGTTCGGTTCGACAAAATAAGAGGCCTCGTCGCACTCGATTTGTCCGGCAATCACTTTTAAAAGCGTGGATTTACCCGAACCGTTTCGCCCGATCAGGCAAATTTTATCGTTCCGGCCGACATAAATGTTCGCATTTTCGAACAAAACGCGACTGCCGAACGACAGACGGGCATTTTTAAGCGCAAAAACAGGTGCAATCTCTGACATTTTTTTTATTCTGCTTTTTGTTTTCAAAACTTAATCGAAAAACAAGAAAAAATCAAGTGATTTTGTTTTAAAAACAATACATCAGCCCTTTTTGACACAATTCTTTGTAAATCGGTTGATTTAAACCCAAAAGCCGGATCATTTCCGTCGGTTTTAAATCAACGCTTACGGGAAAAGTGACGGTCTTATCGTTTTTAATTTGTTTCACAACGGCGCTCGGTAAATCGCTTTTGCCGATGCAGGAGGAAAGATAAACAAAGCATTCGTCAAAATCTTTTAAATAGTCAACGGCGAGTTTTCGTGCGTATAAGTTTAAAGTCAAGTCGGCCTTTGACGGATCTTTCGTCCACGGACTGCCGCCGCCGACAGGGCAGGCGCCGGCATAAAAATCGCAGGCGAGTTTGCGTCCCGTCACGCCGCAATCGGCAACGGAGGAATGACAGGTATAGTTTCCCGTGCCGTTAATAATCAGGTTTTTCGGCGTTTGTTGAAGGGTGGCAATCACAAAATCGGTCAAGTCAACCGCTTCCCGCATGGGAATAGCCACAACGGCCGTTTCAATGGCGCCCGTGTCATCTTGCGTGATTTGCGTTTTAATATCAAGCCCCAAATTATCAGATGTTTTGGCTTTTTCATAAAGAGCCCGATTGAGCGCCCGCGCTTGAACCAATTCGGCGGGCATAAAATGCATGTTTTGCACGGCATATCCCACGAAAATACCTTGATCGCCCCAGCCGTTATTGGTAACGCCTTGGGCAATTTCCGCCGATTGCAGCCCGATGAGATTGATAATGTTGATTTTTGAAACATCAATGGCATTTTGCCCCCAAAGACGAGCATAACGTTCGTTATAACCGATTGTTCTTAATGCGTTTCGAACGGTCTCTTGTAAAAACGAAAAATCGTGAAGGCCGCCGATTTCACCGCCTAAAACAACGGTATTATCTTTAATCATCACTTCCACGGCAAACTTAACGGCCGGATTTTGTTGAATGGCTTCGTCCAAAAGAGCGCAAGAAATAAAATCCGCTGTTTTGTCGGGGTGTCCCAAAGAGACATATTCTGCTGTTTTTAACATTGTTTTTCCTTTCTTTTTTTATAACCCGCTTGTTTTGTGAAAGGAAGCAATAAAAAACCGCCGACCGTTTTATCGCAACGGCTGACGGAATAGTTTACGGCTCCGTTTAGTCCTCATGAACACAACATGTGTTTGAATCGGGACAAGTGGAGATAAATCCGATTCATTTGTCAGCATACAATATTTTTTATGTAATGCAAGAAATTTTTTTAAAACCGGGCAATTTTTTTTGTTTTGACAAGTCCTTTATTTTTTGATAAGATAAAAAAAAAGAAAAATTTTTGTGTTTTTGTAAAACTTTAATTCTTGCTTTTAATTTATTGATTAAAAAAAGGATATTTTATGAAATTTTTTAAATTTTTTTCTGCGTTGCCCGCGCCCTTTCAGGAAGGCTTTTGTCCGGTGGGTGACGGACACGAAATTCATTATATGGCGTTCGGAAATCCGAAAGGCAAAACCGTTATTCGCTTTCACGGCGGGCCGGGCGGCGGGGCATCGGCGCATCAGGCAACGGCGTTTGATTTAAAAAAATATCGCGTTTTGCTTTTTGATCAGCGCGGGTGTAAACTCTCGACAAGTAAAGATATTTATCGCAACAATACCCCTTATGCCGCCGCGGAAGATGCAATTAAATTGTTAAAGCATTTAAAATGGCCGATTAAAAATTTAATTGTTGCCGGCTCGTCCTATGGAGCAACGCTGGCGCTGTTATTTGCCGAAAAATATGAAAAATGCGTAAGTGCGCTTGTTTTAAGTTCGGTGTTTTTGGGGCGCAAGGAAGATTTGGCGTGGACGGAAGAAAGTCGGCTTTTTTATCCCGATTTAACGGAGGAAATGCGTCAAAAAATCAAGAAAAACGAGTCGTTGGCCGAGGGTTATTTTCGCCTGATTTCATCGGACAGTTATCAAAATATTCAAACGGCGCTTTCTTATTACGGTCAATATGAGCGCAATTTAGGGTGTTTAAATCCGGCGTTTCGGCCGTTGAAAGCCGTTTATGACAATGATGTGCGTTCGTTAAGAATTTTTCTTTATTATGAAGTAAATCACTTGTTTTTAAAAGAGAATGAAATTTTAAATAACCTTTATAAAATAAAGAATATTCCCCTGTTAATCGTTCACAATCGCTTGGATATGACTTGTCCGGTTGCGGGGGCTTATCAACTGGCACAGCAGGCCGAACGGGCAGAGCTTGTGATTGTGCCCGATTTAGGGCATGTTTCGGCAAAGCTGCAAAAAGTGTTGAAAAGCCGAACGAATACCTTTTTAAAAGCTTTACGGTTATAAACGAGCAGGGCGAGGGGGTTACGGTTTATAAAAGATCCGTGCGCGGTAACAAAATAAAATCAGCCTTTACTTGTCACCGCGCCGACACATATTCTACAAGCCGGCATTTTCCGCTGAAAATAAAAGAGAGACCGAATAAAACAAACATATTTTCCCTGCTTCTCTTTCCTCAATTAAACGTACGATTTTTGCAACACTTTTTTTTGATTTTTTCAAAAAAAATTTATTTTAGCCGGAATTCATTGATTTTTCGACTGTTTTTTAAGGGTAATTTTTTGCCTTTTGAAGGCAAATTTTGCCCCCGAAACTGCGTTGCATTAAAGGTACGTTTATTTTATGCTATTCGTAGAGTGAAAGGGAGTCGGAAAATGACAAAGCAACTTAAAAAACAATTTAAAAATCAATCTCAAAGCGGGCGGTCAATGGTTGAAATGCTCGGGGTGTTGGCCATTATTGCCATTTTATCAATCGGCGGAATCGTGGGCTATAAATTAGCCATGAATTATTATCAGGCCGATCAGATTGCGAATGAAATTAACTTAATGCGTAACGATTTAAAGGTAAAATATGCACTCGGAAACGAAGAATTGTTGCTCGGGGATCCTTATGATGATACACCCGAAAATAAAGATTACAGCGGGCATTTATCAACACAATATGACCGTTATCCTGTTGATTATGATTGTATCATCAGAGGTAATAAGGACAGTAAAAACGAACTTTATAATTGTCGTGAGGCAGATGCTTATTATATTGTCGTGGGAAACATTTCAAAGGGTGTTTGTAGGCCGCTTACAACACTTGTTGCCGCCATGGACGGCCAGTTGGAAATGGATATCAATGGTACTCCATACACAGAAGATGATTTATGTGATGAAAATAATGAAATTTATGTTGAATTCGATGCAGAGGATGTGAACGGTAATTATGATTCGAATCGTCCGGAAGGCTGGTGTGCCAAAGATGGTGATTGTGAAGGATTATCAACCCCTGTTTGCGATAAAGAGAGTAATACGTGTGTGGAGTGTGTAAAAGAAGGTGATTGCAGTGCTCCAAGATCTGTTTGTGATGTAGCAAACCATGAATGCGTGGAATGTATAGAAAATACGGATTGCAAGGATTTAAGCAGACCCCGTTGTAATGTTGAACAAGGTAATTGCGAATCGTGTCCGCCGGAAAAACCCATATGGCATAATAATACCTGCGTGGAATGTGAAACAAATGAAGATTGTTTAATGAAAGGCACGGAAAATCCGATTTGTAATACCATAGAAGGCAAATGTAAACCGTGTCCTGGTGGGCAAGAATGGAAAGAATCGGCACAAGGCTGTGCTGCTTATGAATGCCGCAGTAATGAAGATTGTGACGAAGGGGAATTTTGCATGACAACATTAAGATATCAACCGTGTGAAGAATTTTCTCCCAGTCCGTCTTCGCAGACTTTTTCCGGAAAATGTATTGATGTTAATTCAGAGAAAGCCTATTTATCAACCGCAAAATTTTATTATTCCCAAGAGGCCATGACATGGTGGAGTGCCGAGCGGTTTTGTAAAGCCCTTAACAAACAAATGGCAACAAGAAGTTTGTTGAATTGCAGCAATCATTCGGATTCCTATTGTACGGAATCGGATATTGAGGCACGAATTTTAGCAGATTTACAAAGTACCGGTGAATTAGGAACAGTCGATGCACTTTCCACACAAACACATTTTTGGCTGGAGGAAATAGGTAGCTGCAACGCATATCATGCTTGTTATGATAATAAATGGATTCGATATAACACCGGGAAAGGCGACATGCTCGGTCGTATACAGGCATTATGCAAAGAATAAAAAAAAGCGGACATTTCTGTCCGCTTTTTCATTTCTGCTTCTTTTTTCTATTTCCTATTTTCAAGAGGTATCTTTAAAAGTGTTGCGGTTATAAAAAAACGGGCGCGGGGAAATTTAGCCGCTCGCCCGATGGTGAAAGAAACATAAAGCTTTATTCTTCAAACCTTTCAGTCGCTAAGTCTTATATCAATCAAACCTTTCGGCAGTTAAGCCGTGCGGGAAGTATTAAAAGAAATGTCGGCAGAAATGCCCGTTTGAGTGTTTTCGGGTTTTGTCGTAATATTTCGACTGTTATCGCCCAAAAAAGCAATCAGATTTGACGGTTCAGCCGATTTTGCCGTTGTTTGCGGCGTGTTTGTTTGTGCAACTCTCCGTGACCCGGCTTGCGCTTGGTTAATAACATTTAAAACGGCTTGAAGCTCTGCTTTTCGAGTTGCATTCGATTCTTTACTTAACTCCGCTTCAATATAGCTTTGAGGTGTTTGCCCCTTGTTATTTTGAACGTTGACATCAGCACCCGCTTTTATTAACATCAGCGCCATTTCGGCATTTTTCGCATAATACAACGGTGTATTGCCGGTGATATCTTTGGCTTTTACATCGGCACCGTGAGCGATTAACAGTTTTGCAATTTCGGCGTTACCCCCAAATGAAACCGCATGCAACGGTGTAGCATTTCCGTTATTTTTGGCATTCACATCGGCACCGTGAGCGATTAACGCTTTTGCAATGTCGGCATTTCTTGCAAAGTGCAACGGCGTATTGCCGTTGTTATTTTTAGCATTCACATCGGCACCGTGAGCAATTAACACCTGCGCAACATCGGCATTTTTTACAAAGTGCAACGGTGTATTGCCATACGAGCTGTTTTTGGCATTAACATCGGCACCTGCGTTTATTAACGCCTGTACGACTTCGGCATTATCATCTGCAAAATGCAACGGGGTTTCGTTATATTTATTTTTGGCATTCACGTTGGCGCCGGCAGCTATGAACGCTTTTGCAATGTCGGCATTTCTTGCAAAGTGCAACGGTGTATTGCCGTTGTTGTCTCGGTCATTGACATTGGCACCCGCTTTTATTAACGCCTGTGCCACTTCGGCATTTTTTGCATAATATAACGGTGTATTGCTATCGTTATTTTCGGCATTCACATCAGCACCTGCGTTTATTAACGCCTGTACAACTTCGGCATTATCATCTGCATAATGCAACGGTGTTTGCCCCCATTTATTTTTAACATTCGCTTTGGCGCCGTGAGCTATTAACGCTTTTGTAATGTCGGCATTTTTTGCCCAATGTAACGGTGTCCAGCCCCATTTATTTTTGGCATTCACATTAGCGCCTTGGGCAATGAGGGCTTTTGCTTCTTCTGTTTTGTCGTCTTGACAAGCAATCATTAATTTTGTGTTACCGTTTTTATCAATCGGATCATCAATGTGCGGGTCTATTGCCATGAGAGACTTTCCTTTCGTTACTCAAAGGTTTTATTTTTGATATTATATCATATTTTTTAAGAAGAGGCAAGCCTAAATATGAACGGATATGATTTTTTATCGCAAAGTAAAGCTGTTCTTAATCGAAAAGCATGTCGCCTTTCATAAAAAAAACGACCGCATAAAATGCAGCCGTTTTTTCTAAAAATTTATAAAATTAATTTTGAGCGTTGTTGTTCACCGAAACATAAACTCTGTCTTTGAATGAGCGCTTGAATTCAACAACACCGTCCGCCGTTGCAAACAAGGTGTGGTCTTTGCCCATACCGACATTATCGCCCGCCCGATAAACCGTACCGCGTTGACGCACAATAATGTTTCCGGCAATAACGGATTGTCCGCCCGATTTCTTTAAACCTAACCGTCTGCCTTCGGAATCACGACCGTTTCTGGTACTACCGCCTGCTTTTTTATGTGCCATGTTACCTCTCCTTTACTCTTAAGCTTTAACGTCTGTAATTTTAACGACTGTTAAATCTTGTTTGTGACCTTTTTTCCGCCGATAGCCGTGCCGACGAATTTTTTTGAAAATAATAACCTTTTCACCGCGTGTTTGTTTCACGATTTCTCCGCTGACTTTGGCGCCTTTAACCGTTGGCGTTCCGATTTTGTCACCAACCATTAAAACTTCTTCAAATTCAACGGCCGAACCGGCTTCACCGGCTAACTTTTCAACGATAATGACGGAATCTTTTGTTACTTTATATTGCTTTCCGCCTGTTTTAATAACTGCAAACATTTTCTTATCCCTTTACTTTTTTTAAAAATAGGATTGTTTTATACACGATTCTTTTTTGTTTGTCAATCAAAATTTTTATTTTTTATCTTTTATTTTGATTTTCCTGTTTCATTCTCTCCCAAAACGGATGATTTTCTTTTAATCCGTTCGGAGCCGACTTGGTATTGGCATGGTCATAAGCCTGCCGAACGCCGTTTGCCCGAAACAAATGAACCAGCGCTTCCTTCCGCAGAGCGGCATAGTCAATATTCGGATTGATTTCGGCTTGAATGGCATTGATTTGCCGAACCGTTTTGTTTTTAAGATCGTTTATGCTCATTTTAACGCAATCATACATATCTTCCCGCGTTTCAAAAAGCGATAAAACCGATTCGTTATTCTTTATTGCATTGAAAGCAATGGAATCCGCTGCCGATACGCCGTGTCCGTCGGAAGCCGAGAAATCAAGCCCCTGCGCCTTTAAGGCCGCAACCAGATGCTTGTTCGCTTCAATATAATATCCGCAATGACGGCCTCTTTCGTTTAACATTTTAAAATCGTAATTGTTTTCTGCCAATTTGGCAATCAGCTGCGGCGTTAAGGTATTTTCTTTGGCTAACAAATCGGCAAACCGATAACCCCTTGAAAGAGGCGCATTCAAATTGATTCCTTTTTGAGCCAGCCATGTAATATCTTCCGGTTGGAGAAGAACGGTTGCGGCTTTTTCCAAAAGCGGTGCACTCATGCGCCGAACGGTGCCTTTTGCTTTTCCTTTCATTGAGCTCCAAATATTGAGGATTGTTTTTTGCCGCCGAGATAAGTTTAAACCGCAGGGAAACAAATCGAAGTTTTCTTTTTCAAAATCTTTTATGTTCATTTTCTTCTCCTTCATTTATGGTTTTATCATTTTAGTCATTATACACGATAAAAAATGTTTTGTCAATATTTTTTCCTTTACTTTTTTTAAAAAAAACGATATTTTTTGAATTTAGAGGAAGAAATAAATGAAAACACTTAAAAAAACAGCCAAACCAACGCTTAAAACATATTTTTTTACCGGCGTTTTGGTTACGGCACCCGTTGCCATTACGCTTTATGTGGCTTGGAAGCTTATTACATATATTGATGCCAAAGTAACGGCTTTTATTCCCGCGCAATATAATCCGAACGAGCTGCTTCCTTACGGTATTCCGGGGTTAGGCGTTATTTTATTGCTTATTTTCTTTACGCTGATCGGTATGCTCACGGCAAACTATGTCGGACAGGCGTTTGTGAAACTCGGCTATCGTCTTATCAATCATATGCCTTTAATTTCCGGGCTTTATAATGCCATTCGCAAAATTTTTGAAACCCTCATCGGTAACGGACAAAATAAAGCTTTTCGCCAACCGGTTTTGGTGGAATATCCGCGCAAAGGCTTGTGGACAATTGCCTTTGTAACGGGCCCCGTTTTTCAACCGATTGAGAAAAAAATTAAAACAAAGCTGCTGGCCGTTTACGTTCCCACAACTCCCAATCCCACATCGGGCTTTTTTCTTTATGTTCCCGCAGCCGATGTGATTAAGCTTGATATCAGCGTTGAAGAGGCTTTAAAGCTGATTATTTCCATCGGCATCATCAATCCGCCGAACAGAAAAAAACGAGCGGGGAAACATAAAAAAACATCGGCACAAAATTAAGCTTTTAATCGACTTTCTGCGCGAATAAAGGTTTTTAAGGCTTCCAAATCACACGCAGCCAAAATTTGACGGTAAATTTTGGCGTTCGCACATCCGTGATAAAGCCCCATGAAATGCGGGCAGATAACGGAAAGCAAATCGGCATGGGCTTCTAAATACGGAATCATTTGTTGCAATATTTCCGCGCGTGTGAGAATGGGGTGATGATCCTGATAAAAGGTTTCGTCAACCGTACTGAGTGCATACGGATTACCATAGGCCAAACGCCCGAACATAACGCCGTCAACATGCGTTAAATGTTCGCTTGCCGCTTGCAGAGAAAAAATATCGCCGTTAATAATAATTGTCATATCGGGAAAGCTTTTTTTGAGGCGATAAACCGTTTCATAATCAACGGGCAGGCGCGCGGATCGGTTTTCTTTGGGCGAAAGATTGAGTTTTGCGCGTCGGGCATGCACAATTAAGCGCTGACAGCCGGCTTGTTTCATTAAATCGGCAAAGCGAAACAAAGCTTCAAATCCGTTCGGTTCGTCAAATAAAGCAATGCGCGTTTTGACCGTAACGGGGAGGCCGCTTTCCGTCATTTTTGAAACGCATTCGGCGGCCAGATGCGGCTGTTTCATTAAAACGGCACCGAACGCACCGGATTGCACGCGCGGCGAGGGGCAGCCCGCATTTAAATTGATTTCGCAATATCCCCAATCTTTGGCATAACAGGCGCATTGCTTGGCCAAATCGGCGTTACACGTGCCGATTTGCAAGGCGAGCGGTTGTTCCGCGGGATGAAAATCCAATAACTTATGCCGATGACCTAAAATAAGGGCCGGTGCGGCCACCATTTCCGTATAAAATAACGGACGCCGGCAAATCAGGCGCAGAAAGTAACGAAAATGCCGATCCGTCCAATCCAACATGGGAGCAACGGATATTTTAAAGGCAAAATCAGGCTTTTTGATATTTTTTTCTTGTAAATTTGTCATAATCGGATTATACTGTAAAAAATAAAAAAGATAAAGAAAAAAAGAAAGGATTGTTTCAATGACTCTCACGCAAGAAGAAATGAAAAAGGTTGAAACCTATTTGCAGCAATTGTTTTGGAATCCCGAACTTGTCGTTCGGCACGGTACCGGACAAGATGCGCCGGCAGAAGTTTATATCGGTAAAGAATTTATCGGTGTGATTTATAAAAATGATGATGACGGTGAAATTTCTTACGATTGGACGATGTCAATTTTAGCGGAAGATGTTGAAAATTTTTAAAATTCAGGTGTTATGATGACTTACAAAGAAGAATGTTTAAAAGACTATCGGGTTGTGAAGCAAGCTTTTCATAATATTCAGGAATATCCGTTGAATGCGCCGGCTTTCTTTAAAGAATTGACGCCGCGGCAAAGTTTTATGGCGTCCCGTCTTTTAACCGAATATCTTTATATAATGGCCGATGTTTGCGCTTATGAAGAATCGATGTTATTATCGTTGCCTGCTGATGAACGTCAATCAGTAATGCGCGTGTTGATGACGGGGTCCGATCCGTCACTGGTTTCTGATTTGCCGCCGCATTTAGATTCCGTTTATATGAAAATAACCCTTAATACGGATGAAAAATTGCAAAAGTTTTATAAGCAATTTGATGGAATTACCCTTGATGCGTTTGATGAATATCGCCGAACAAAACCCGATCCGGAAAAAATTAACGTCCGATGTAAAAATTTGTGTTTGTTAGTAAACAGAATTGCAAATGAATACGGCGTTCGGCGCAAAAAAGAAAAACAGCAGGAAAGTTTGGCACCTTATATTCGTGTTTCTGCCGATGAAATCAGATCCGCGCTGGCTACGTTTGATTTTTTTGAACGCACACAGCGTATTGACAGGTTAAGAAGTGAATTAAACAATTTTCGGGCAAATATGATTGACAGTACGTTGGAAGGGTTGGCATATCGTGCACGGCATAACGGTCAAAAACTTTCCGAAACGCCTGAAATGAAAGCGAAAAAGTTGCGTCAAATGAAAAAAGAACGCTTGATTCGTAAAAAATTGGCTGCCGAGAAAAAACTTTTGCCGAAAAATAAAAAGCGCTTTTCGCTCAATAGAATTTTATCGGTTTTACAGAAACAAACGACTCATTCTTTTTAAAGAACGGTTTCATCGGGTGAATTGCCGAATTTAAGGGATTTTAAAAAAACAGTCGGTGTTTCAGGGCAGGGGCAATTGAAACGGCACAAAAACAGTGCCGGATTTGTCGGTTTTTTTATACCGAACAAAAAATGCCGTTGGTTGAAACAATCATTAAAAAACGATTGAATAACAAGAAGTTAACAAAACAATCTGTCTTCCTGATCTCTTCTGCGTTGAGAAATATTGAAAGTTTTCTCTGTTTTATTCGGTGTTATTTTTGTTGGAGACGTATTTGCGGGAACGCTCTCTTGTGTTGTTTCGGTTTTTTGATTGCTTTTTAAACTTTCCGTTGCCGGCTTATCAGTCGTTTGCGCGGTATTTTGATAGTTTTTCTTTGTAATATATGTTTTTAATAAAGCAATTGTTTTGAAAACGGCTTGCCGGTCTTTGGCCGTTGAAAAAGCTTTTTGCGCCACTTCAAGCGGGGTATGATTTGCCTCATTTTTGGCATTGATATCCGCGCCTTTTTTTAACAGAAGCGAAACGATTTCCGTGGCGCCTTTTCGGGCGGCAATATGCAGCGGCGTATCCCGATGTTTTGCACGGGCAGAAATATCGGCTCCGGCCTGAATTAACAGTTGAGCCGTTTTGAGGTTATTTTCGCCAGCCGCCTCATGCAAAGGCGTATTGAATGAGACGGATCCGTAGACCCCGCAACAAACGGCATTCACATTGGCGCCGGCTTTAATTAACTTTTGCGCAGCCGATGCATTATATTTGGCAGCAACATGTAACGGCGTTAAAGCTTTGTTGTCTTTTGCCTCAATATCGGCGCCGGCGTTTATCAGCGTATCAACGGCTTCGGCATAATTACCGGCGGCATAGTGCAGGGGTGTACTGCCGTCATCATCGGATGCATTCACATCGGCACCGGCCTTGATGAGGGCGCGAACAATCGGAAGAGGACGCTTGTGAATAACGGCAATATGCAATGCCGTTAACCCGTGTTCGCCTTTCGCTTTAACAAAAGCGCCCGTTTCAAGTAATTCTTGAATTTTCTCTAAATCCTCTTTTTCCAGTGCTTTAAAGAGTTGTGTATCTTTTGACATTTAATTCTCCTTCGTTTTAAAGCGGCTTTATCCCCATAACCGATCATTGCGATCTCTGATCGATTGTGAAATGATTGATGTTTTTTTCGATTGTTTTTCTTTTTCCGCTTGATGAGGCGGCGTATTTTCCGCCGTTGTTGTTTTTGGGGGTTGCTGTTCCTTCAAACTTTGCGTTTTCAAAAGCGTTTGTTCTTTTTGCGGCTTTTTACTCTTTTTTGATTTATATTTTTTTTGTGCCGTATAAGCTTTTAAAACGGAAATCACTTCAAAAAGTTTTTGAGGATTATCGGCATAATGAATAAAATCTTCGGCAAGTTGCAACGGTGTTTTGTTATCTCTGTTTTTGGAAGAGAGCGGGGCGCCGCATTTTAAAAGCGCTTTCAGTGCCTTAACACAGCCGAAATTGGCAGCTTCATGTAAAGGCGTTTCCTGCCAAAAACGCGTGCGCGCATCGGTATTTGCCCCATTTTTGATGAGCTTTTCCACCGCTTTGGCATTATCGAACGAGGCGGCATAGTGAAGCGGTGTTTCATAGTCAACGGTTTTGGCATCAATAAAGGCGCAGGCCTTTAACAAAACCTCAACGGCTTCGGCAGAGGTGGCAGCTGCCACATGAAGCGGCGTTACGCCGTTCTCGTTGCGGGCGTGCATGTCTGCCCCTCGGCTTAACAAAAAATTGAGCGCATTTAAGTGCCCGTGCGCTGCCGTATGCAACGGCGTATTATCAAAAACGTTTTTAGCTTCAATATCGGCACCGGCGTTTATTAACGCCTCCATAATTTCAGGGGCTTGCGGGTTATATACGGCTAAATGTAAAGGTGTATCATCTCGGCTCAGTTTTTTATTAACAACAGTCGGTTCTTTTTCCAAACGTTCTTGAACCTCCTTTAAAGAGGCTGTTCCCCAAAATTTTATTTCATTGTTATCGATTTCGTTACTCATAAAAAAACTGCCTTATCTGCCGTCGAAATAATTAGATATAAACTTTTTGGCATCAAACGTTTCTGCTTTTTTGCCCGATTTATAATCTTTTTGGGCTTTGTAAGCTTCTAAAACGGAAACCATTTTTTGATTGCCCGATTCTTTGGCAAGATCCAGCGCCGTTTTTCCCATTTCGTTTTTAATATCCATATCGGCGCCTGCTTGCAATAAAACGGGGAGGGCTTTTGGAATATTGCAGGAAACGGCAGTGTGCAACGGTGTGCTGCCGGCATTGTTTTGAGCGTTCACATCAGCTTTTGCTTTAATGAGCATTTTTAAAGCAGCCGGCGTATCAAGCCACACAAATGAATGTAATAAGGTGTTGCCTTGATTGTTTTTTGCCTTGATATCACTGCCGGCTTCCAGAAAAGTGCTTGCCAAATTGATGGTTTGATAAGTTAATAAATGAGCGGGTGTGTTGCCTGCAACATCTTTGGCTTTTATATCGGCACCGGCTTTGAGAAGCATATTTGCCATTTTATTTAACTCGCGTGCGGGCGTTGCGGCTTCTTCAAGATTTTCAGGCCCGATGTAAGAGGCTAAAAAATGTAAAGCGGTTGCATGTTCGGCATTATCGTTATTATTCGGATTTGCACCGTTTTTAATATATTCTTTAACGGCTTTCAAATCAGCATTTGCGCAAGCATCGTTTAAATTATGATATAAAAGTTGTTCCATTTTATCCTCCGATTTTTATGAATAATATGTTAATATATCAGAAAATTCATCTTCTGTCAAGGGGAAAACAAAAAAGGAAGGCAAAAAGCGGCAAAAAGAGGAGTTTTGTGTAATTATCTGAATTTATTGGATTTAATTTTCCTGTTGAATAAAAATCCATATTCTTATAAATAGCAAAAAGGACAAAGAAGCGACTTGACAGTCGCTTCTTTATTATGTAATATCAAATAACGGTTAATTAAAGCATTATTTTAAGGGAAAATAAACAGAAAAATGATTTATGTATGCCTTTTTTTAATTTTATATGCCGTTTCTCTCTTGTTTGCTTATATTGATGTTTATCGATATTTTCTCGGGGTTGAAAAAGAATTAAAACAAAACGTTTCCAGGTTTAAAATTGTTTTTTTACCTTTTTTAACAATCCCTTTTCTTTTATTGAGTACTTCTCTTGTTTTTTCCTGTTTTAAGGTGACCGAATCTTTCTCGTTTTATATTTTTATAGGAGCTTATTGCTTTTTTATCCCCTTTATTCTGGTCTCTTTTATTGAAGACGGACGGTTATCATATCAATACAAATCTTATCGGGGTATTTTTAAATCATTTTCCAAAACGGAATGGTTTTTGCTGTTGGGATTGGGATTTTCCGTTCTTGAAATATTATATTACATCATTATTCATGCTTTTTATTCTCCCATAGCCTTTTTGTGCTTGGATATTTTATCTGCTTTTGTGTTTTTTTGGAAATATGTTCAAAAACAGTTGCTGCAAAAAACCTTTACTGCGGCACACGGGGTTTCAGAAAAAATAATTGTTTTATTGACAGGTGTTTTGGGAAAAGTTTTTTATTATACAACTTTTTTTCTGTTGTTCCTTCAAATTGTCGGTATTTTTGTTTTGCCCCTTTCTTATGAAGAAGAAGTATCTTCTCGTTTTTTGACGGATTATTCAAAAACAAATTAAAAGAAGGGAATAAACGGATGATTATCAAAGGGTTTTGTTTCTTTTTGGAATCGTTGTTGTCCGGTTTATAACCTCAAATATCAGAATGTATCGGTTTTTGCGCTCGGCTGTTCAATCAAAAACAGGGCGAACGGGGCTTGATGTTGTTTTCTCAACATTGGTTATCATCATTGTTCTCACGCTCCTTGTTTTAACGGAATTTTGGATTCCGGATAAAATAATCATATACCGTCTTTTTCCGCTCACTCTTTTCTTTTTTTGGTTTATTTTTTATAATCATTTGTGTCCGTATTTTCCCAAAGCCGAAGGTGCGGAACGCTTACAGGTTATTTTTGAACATATTCTTTATTATCCGGCTTGCGCATTTTTGTTTGTGTATATTGTTATGGGTTTCCTACATTGTTTTATTTATATCGCGTATCCTGAGGTGTGGGATAACAATGTGTGCAGAAAAACAGGAATTTGTAAAGAAGGATTATCCTTTAACGACAGGGGCAAGCATGAATATTCTATCACGAAAGAGTGGTGCCATGATCATGGGGTATGGATTGAAGAAAAGAGAAGTTGTAATATATGGGCAAAAAAGGAGAAACAGCCCTGATTTTACCTTTTAAAACGGCAGGGAAAATATGTTAAAGAGGGTAATCATAAAAAAGATTTCCGTTAATTATTGATCCGTTTTTTTATGCCTTTTGTCGATTTTGCTCTGTTGAGAAATGTTTTTTATGCCTATGTGATTGAAGCGCTTGACAAGCGTTTGTTTTTGTTTTAATGATAATCATAAAAGGAGAAAAATATGACGGATTTTACATCTATTGAATTGGAAGGAATCAATGCCGAAGGGCAAAAAGAAACCTTTAAACTGGCTGATTTTAAAGGGAAAAAAGTTGTGCTTTACTTTTATCCCAAAGATAACACGTCGGGTTGCACCAAAGAGGCCTGTCAGTTTCGCGACAGTTATAACCGATTGTTGAAAAAAGCGGTGGTGATCGGTGTCAGTCCCGATTCCGTTGAAAGTCATCAAGGATTTCAAAAGGCGCAAAACTTGAATTTTATTTTGCTGTCCGATCCCGATCACACGTTAAGCGATGCTTTTTCCGTGTGGCAGGAAAAAAGTATGTACGGCAAAAAATATATGGGCATTGATCGCTCGACTTTCATTTTAAATGAAAACGGCAGCATTCAAAAAGAATGGCGCAACGTGAAGGTGGAAGGGCATGTCGATGAGGTGTTAAAAGCCTTAAATGAAGAGGAAAAATAAGGAATAAAAAAAATGACTCAAACACAATCGGGTTTAAGAAAACGCATTTGCTTTGCGGGAGCCGTCAATGTCGGAAAATCGTCATTGATGAATGCTTTAACGGAAAATACCGTTTCGCTTGTTTCCGATATTGAAGGCACCACAACCGATTCGGTTTGCAAAGCCTATGAGATTTTAGGTTTAGGCCCGGTTGTGCTTTGTGATACGGCCGGGTTCGGCGATACAAGCGCACTGGGCGCGGCTCGCGAAAAAACGGCGCTTCAAACGCTGGATTCGGCCGATGTTATTGTGTTAGTGCGCGTAAATGATCAAGCTTCGGACGCGGTTTCGGCACGTATCACGCAAGAAGCGCAAAAACGGCATATTGAGCTCATCACGGTTTTCAATAAGTGTGATATTTATGAGGCTCCGGCGGGAGAAATAGCCGTCAGCGCTAAAACAAAAACGGGATTGAATCAGCTCATTGAGGCATTAAAGCGCGTGCTTGCCAAAGCCGATGAGGAACATTTGTTAGACGGCTTAATTACGGCCGGGCAATCGGTTTTGCTGGTCACGCCGATTGATTCTTCCGCGCCGAAAGGACGTTTGATTTTACCGCAGGTGCAAATGCTTCGGGAATGTTTGGATAAACGGGTGCTGACAACGGTTGTTGAGGTGCTTGATGTTCCCAAAGCTTTTGAAAAGCAAACATTCGATTTGGTGATTACCGATTCGAAAGTAATTCATGAAGTTTTATCGTTTGTGCCGGCCGGTGTGCGCGTTTCAACGTTTTCCGTTTTATTTGCCAAGGCGAAAGGTGATTTTCAAACCTTTTTAAAGGGTGCCGAACACATTGATTCCTTAAAGGAAAATGATACCGTTTTAATTGCCGAAAGTTGCGTGCATACAACGAACGAAGATGATATCGCGCGCACCGTTATTCCGAAACTGATGCAAAAATTTACGGGAAAAGCATTAACATTTGAATTTGCGCGCGGAAAAACATTGCCCGATGATTTATCGAAATATGCATTAATTGTGCAATGCGGCGGGTGTATGTTATCGCGCGGTGAAATGATGAGCCGGGTTCGCAAAAGCATTGCAGCCGGCGTTCCCGTCACGAATTACGGCTTAACCATCACCAAATGCCGCTGCGGCAGTTTAAAACGTCTGACTTATTAGCCGAAACAAGAACGCGTTTAGCCTGTTTTTCCGTTTTTTACCGAAAAATGCCGATTTTTACCGAAAATACGTCTTTTCTTTTTGCCGGAAAAAGCGTATAAAGAGAGTATCATCAGTTTATTTTATAAGCGTCGCTTTTGATGAAGCGGCGTTTTTTTTTCTGTCAAAGGAGAACACCATGAAAGAACCGAAAGCCGTGTTGGACAGGCTTTTTGTGCGGTTGGATAAGCCGGATACAAGCCTTATTTTAACAAATAATATCAATCGTCGCACCATCGGAACGGTTATCAGTACCGGCCCCCTGGTCACGAGCGTGAAAACAGGAGATAAAGTCCTGTTTCATATTTTCGATGATTTGCCGACTTATGATCCCGATGTTGTTGTGATTCGGGAAAACAGTTTATTGGGCAGATTTGAATGATTTTTAACTGAAAAGGATAATAAAATGCAACAAAAACAATTATTTGATGAACAAGAAATACAAGCGTCCGTGCGCCGTTGGTTGGATCGCATCAATCGGGCCGAACAGGTTTATGAACCTTATTTTGACTTAATTCGCAAAACGCGGGCAGCTTATAAATCGCGAAACGGTGAGGCGTTCACATCATACAATATATTTTGGTCGGGCGTAGAAACACAAAAACCGTTTCTTTATTTCAAACGTCCCGAAGCGTATGTGGATCGCGTTAACAAAATTGCTACGCCGGCAGAGCAGGTGGCTTGCAAAATTTTGGAGCGCGCTTTAAATTGGAACTTAAATGCGTTTGATTTTGACAGTGCCGCAAAATATGCGCGCAATGATTTTCTTATTTCCGGTTGCGGTATGTTATTCGAAGCTTATACACCTGAATTTCAAACAATTTCTTTGCCGGACGGGCAAGCATGTGACGTGATTGCCAATGAAACGGTAATAACCAATTATTGGGATCCGTGTTTCTTTTTGGCGGATACCGATCATGTGGGCGTTTGGGAGGATGTGAAATGGATTGCCCGCAAAATGATGTTAAGTCGTCAAAAAATTGCGGCCGAATTCGGTACGGAGGCGGCTGAAAAATTGGTATTTGAGCCATCGGATTCAAGCGAAAAAAATATCTGTGTTTATGAAATATGGGATAAAATCAATAGAGCCGTCTATTGGATTTCGCCGCTTTGTCCGCACAGTTTTTTAAAAACAATCGACGATCCTTATCATTTAAGCGGCTTTTTCCCGTGTCCGAAACCGCTTTATGCCACTTTAACCAACGACAGCCTTATTCCCGTTCCCGATTACAGTATGATTTCCCGCATGATCGACGAACTGAACGGTATTGTGGAGCGCATGCGGTTAACCATGCAGGCCATTAAGGTGAGCGGTGTTTATGACGGCGCTTTTCATCGGCTGGGAGATATTTTTGAAAAAGATGTCACGCTTGTTTCGCTGGCGGATTTTGATCGCTTGAAAGCCAGCGGCGGCATTCGCGGCGTGATTGATTTTATTCCCATTGAGCAATATATTACGGCGTTGGAGCAGTTAGCGCGTCGGCGGGACGATGTTGTCAATCGCATTTTTGAAATTACGGGCGTATCCGATATTATGCGCGGCAATGCCAATGTGACGGAAACGGCAACGGCGGTGGAACGCAAAACCAATTTCGGCACGTTGCGCAACCAAGATCGGCAAAACGATATGCAACGCTTTATTTCCGAGTTATATCGCATTAAAGCGGAAATTATTTGTGAAAGATATTCGCCGGAAATGTTGGCCTCGTTTGTTAATCCGTCGGAAAACACGGCGCCCGAAACGATTCATCAGGCCATTTCTCTTTTAAAGCACAACAAGTTGAAAGGGATGTTGTTGCATGTGGAAAGTAACGGTGTTGTAAATGCCGATAACGAGGCTTTGAAAACCTTGAGAGGCGTTGAAACCATCACGCGTTTAATCAGCGATGCCTTGCCGAGTGTTTCGGCGCAACCGTTATTGTTGCCGCTTTATCAACGGATGATTATGGCGGTTGTGGCGCAAATGCCGCATACGCGGTTATTTGAAAGCGTGATCGATCAAACATTTACTGCCATTCAAGCCGATTTATATCAATCGCCGGCGGAAAAAGCAACCATGTCGGCGCAGGTGAAGAATCAGCAGGAAAAGCAAGCCGAAATGGAAAAAGAATTGCGCGATATGCAACGGTTTAATCAAAAAATAACGTGTTTAAAGTTAGCGCAAACGTATGAAATTGAAAAAGATAAAATTAAGTTGGAAGAAGAAAAAAATCGGTTGAAAGCGCTTGAATTGAATATGCGTATCAAAGAAAGCGAATCGGCCAAAGCGCCGGCTTCGTTACAAAAACCCTTACCGCAACCGGTTGAAAAATAAGCTTTTGAAAGGAAAAGCGGTCAAAAAAGAAAAGGAAGAAGAAAATATGAAAAAACAAAACAAAAAAACCGCTTTGCCGGCTGTTTCGCCCGAAGTATCAATTGATTATTCGGTGCGAGACAGTTTTTTAAAGCTGTGCCATATTCAGGAAACGGCATTGGCGCTGGAACCCAAGCCCGATTTTACCGCGGCTTTAAAATCGGAAGAATTGAAAGGCAAGTTGTGCGGGTTATATCCGGATAAGAAAAAGGCCGCTCTTGACGAAGAGGCAGAATCTTATCCGATTATTACCGTTGAATTTGTTGAAAAAGGAGACACGAAATGAAAAGAGTTTCAAAACGGGCTTCAACGGTTTCTGCCGCGCCGAAAAATCGACTCGTCAAAAATCGGCTTGTCATACAAATACCCGCCGTTTTTAAGCCGCTTTTAAATTTAAAAAAGCGCATCAAGCTTTTTTACGGCGGGCGGGCAGGGGGTAAATCTTATGCCTTTGCCGATTGTTTGTTAATTAAAGCGCGTATGCAAAAATTGTTTATTGTCTGTTTGCGGGAAATTCAAAACTCCATTAAAGATTCGGTGCATAAATTGTTATGCGATCGCATTCGGGCGCATCGGTTCAGTGATTATCGGATAAGTGATTTAAAAATTGAAAACCTTATAACGGGCAGTACGTTTGTTTTTAAGGGGCTTCGCGATCAGGACGGCGATAAAATCAAGTCGTTAGAGGGGGCGGATATTGCGTGGATTGAAGAAGCGCAGCGAATCTCGAAAAAATCGTGGGAAATATTGGAGCCGACCATTCGGAAAAAGGATTCGGAAATTTGGATTTCCATGAACAGGGAAACACCGACCGATCCGATTTGGGTTGCGCTTGCCGATCAACCCGACAGTTATGTTTTTAAGCAAAAAGTGAATTACACGGATAATCCCTTCTGTCCGCAAGAAATGATTGAGTTAGCCGCACGATGCAAAGAAAAAAACGCAGCCGATTATGCGCATATTTGGCTGGGCGAACCCAAAGCGGGCGGCGATGAAAAGCTTATTCCCGCCGTTTATGTAACAGAGGCGCAGGAGCGGGGAAAATCGGCCGGTCTCGGTGAATTGCAAAACGAAAACGCGGAACATTTGGCAAACGGAAATTCTGAAAATCCGTTGATTATCGGGCTGGACATCGCGCGTTTCGGCGATGATGCCACGGTTTTTTGTTTTCGCACGGGCGAAAAATGCGTTTTTGAAGTATATCACAAAAAAAACACGGTCGAAACGGCCAATTTGGCAACGCATTATCTTCAAACGCTTCATCCGGTGCGCTTGTTTTTAGATATCGGCGGCATAGGGGCTGGTGTTTATGATATGTTAATTGAGCGGGGCTTTTCAAATGTGGTGCGCGGCGTTAATTTTGGCGAAAAAGCCCGTCTTTCCGACAGATATGCCAACAAACGGGCGGAAATGTGGGATTCGGTGCGTTTGTTTTTAACCGAATCCCATGCGCTGTTACCGCCCGATTCGGCATTGTGTGATGATTTATGCGCCGTGAATAAAAGCTATGATAAATACGGCCGTTTATTGTTGGAAGATAAAGGAGCCTTAAAGCGGCATTTAGGGCGCTCAACCGATCGCGGTGATGCGTTAGCGCTCACGTTTGCCATGCCGGTTTCGGAAAGCCCTTCGCCGGAAAAGCAGGGCTTGTCGCTGGAAGAATTGTTTAAAAATCAGCCCTCAAAAGGAAAATGGTAAAAAATAAGAATATTAAATAATTGAAATAAAAAGTTAAAGTTTTTATTTAAGTAATTTATGCTTTATAAGGCGAGCGATGAAATTATTTTTTGATAAGCGAACAGCTTTCTTGGCTGTTTTTTCTTTTATTTTTGTATGTGTCAAACGGAACACTAAAATTTTTCCTTCCTATCGGCGGATAATAATGTTTTGTTTTTATTGGTTATCGAACAAAAACGCATTGTATAATTTTCTTCTTTTCGGCGCGGCGGGGCGAAAATAAGAAATCGGCAGAAAGCTAAAAATGAGAAACGGTTGTGATAATTGTGTCTCTGTCTCTCATTCTCGGCGGGTGTGGAGCGGCGCAAAATGTGCCGTTCCGCTATGTGCCGAGAATGAGAAAGAAAAGGCAGAGAAGCAAAAGCGGCGTTATTTATTTGATATATCACTCTCTTATCTTGCGGCACTCTCTTTTTTCCCTCTATCGGCGGGTGTGGGGCGGCGCTATTGTGCCGTCCCGCTATGGGCCGATAGGGGAAAAATGGCAAGGTTTTACGCTTAAAAATAGGCAAAAAAAGTGTCATTTCGGCATTTTTTCTTAATTTTCAGTCGGTGATAATTTATTTTTTTTGTGGCGATTGTATTCGGTTTCTTTCTTATTTTCGGCGGGAAGTGCCGGTTTGTGGAACGTAAGCCGGCGCGGTGTGCCGAAAATAAAGCGATTCGGTAGGATATCACTCTATTATCTGTATGCGGCACTCTCTTTTTTCCCTCTATCGGCGGGTGGGATGCGCTGCAGAAAGGGGCGCATCGCTATGGGCCGATAGGGGGGAAATTTTAATGATGCAAATTTTTCTGCTTGACATTAGTTTTGAGTGCCTTTATACTCA
Organism: uncultured Alphaproteobacteria bacterium; assembly: GCA_947627155.1. GTDB lineage: Bacteria > Pseudomonadota > Alphaproteobacteria > CAAHEQ01 > UBA3637 > RGIG4140. The sequence goes on from CANQUX010000012.1 coordinate 49,083, forward strand.
AAGGCAAGGCAAGTGATGTGTGCCCC
>CANQUX010000013.1 GCA_947627155.1 uncultured Alphaproteobacteria bacterium
GCACCAAATAAACCCTCGTTTAATTGGGCATTTTATGATGAAAAATAATTGAATAAATAACAGGAAAATCAATGAAGAACAATACAATGCATATTTTTTATGCGATAAATAATGCTTATACGCAACATGCGTATGTTTCCATCATTTCTGTTTTAAAAAACAATCAGAATGAGGCAATTCATTTTTATATTATGTCAAATGATTTAAGCGAAAAAAATAAAAACTTATTTTCTGAATTGGAAAAAAAATTTAATAATTGTCAGTTGACTTTTTTTGATATGGACGAGTCACAATTTTCTCATTTAAAACTCAATATTTCGCACATCGGTTGTCAAACTTATTTTCGCTATTTAATACCCGAGTTGGCGCCGAATTTAAATAAAGCCCTTTATTTGGATGCTGATCTGGTTGTTAATGACTCTCTGATTGATTTATGGAATACGGATATTTCACATTATTATGCGGCGGGCGTTCGTGATTCTTATATTGAAAATATACATTATTCTCAAAAGCCGGGATTATTCGCCCCTGATCTTTATGTTAATGCCGGCGTTTTGTTACTGAACATTCAAAAAATACGACAGGATAATAAAACAAAAGAACTGTTTTTAAACACGAAAAAATTTGAAAATATCATTGAATATCAAGATCAGGATATTATTAACATAACTTTTAAGGGAAAAATTAAGTTATTACCTCAAAAATACAATTTCACGCAATATGATATTTCCAACAGTGATGAAGTTGCTTTGCATCAGGCTTGTATTATTCATTTTACGGGCGCTAAAAAACCTTGGAAGGCTTTTGAGTATATGGCAAACGCGGCGGAAAAATATTATTATAAATATCTTCAATTAACGCCGTTTCAAAACACTTTTCGGAAAAAGTTATTGAATATACATAAATATATTTTTTATAAGAAAAACGACGGTTCCAAACGAAGCATTTGTATTTGCGGAATAAAATTTAAATATACCAAAAAGAAAAAGCCGGAGATTTATACAGATTAAATAATGAAGTATTGATGCAATATTTACCCAATCCCGTGGAAATTGATAAAAATTTTGATGTACAACGGTATCAAAAGAAAAATAAAATTATTTTTTTAGGACGTATAGAATCGGTGAAAAGAGGTTGGCTTTTTTGCGAAATTGCCAAACGGTTGCCGCAATATGAATTTTATGTGTTGGGAAAAACTTTTCGGGAAGAAAACAGAAACAAAGAAATTATGGCGCAATATAGAAATATTAAAAATTTGCATTTTGTCGGTCATGTGGAGGGAGTGCAAAAGGCAAACTATTTGAAAGATGCCAAAATACTTGTCAATACTTCCATTCATGAAGCATTGCCCGTTTCGTTTTTAGAGGCGTTATCTTATGGTACGGTGTTGGTCAGTAACAGAAATCCGGAAAATTTAACCGCTCAATTCGGTATTTGGGTTGGTGATGTGTTGGGAGACGGCTTTGATAAAGTTGATTTATATTGTAACGCCATTCAAAAATTGATGCAAAATGAAAAATTAAGAAAAAAATTATCACAAAAGGGCGTTGAATATGTTAAAAAAGTTCATAATGTTGATAATTTTATTCAAAATTTAAGAACAATTTTGCATGAAGAAGCCGAGTGCTGATATCACATTCTTCCTTGCTTAAAAAAGGGGCAGTTTATCATATCATAAAAACGTTTCCCCTAAAATCAATCGGGAAGCGATGAGCGAGATGAAATAAGCATGTTAAAATTCATTCGCGGCTGAATATCTTTTTCATTGCCTTTCGGGAAAAAATTTTTTATACTGTACTAAAACGTCGGGTTGGTATAAAAAAGGATTTAATATGAAAAAAACAGTGCTGATAATGTGTTTGTTGCTGGGCGGATGCTCATTGATGCATTTTTCCGATGATGAAAAAGCAAAAAATCCGCAATGCGCAAGCTTTGAAAAAGATATTAACGTTTTTGCGGTTTATGATCGGTTTTTGTTGGGTACAATTTGTACGAAGCGATTTAATAATGTGTGTTTGGATCAGCAGGTAATTTATTTATTGCGTGAAAAGAACGTTCTTTATTATGACGGCTTAACCCTTCCGGTTCCCGAGGGAAAATGTATAACTTATGTTGATTCTTATTCTTTAAACACGGAACTGAATGTGCCCTTAACCGTTCCGGTCGTGAATTTTGTTAATAAAAGATAAGGCATTTTGTTGTTATGAAGCGGGATAAAATGAAAAAAGTTTTTGTTTCCGGTTGTTTTGATTTGCTGCACAGCGGACATATTCGGTTTTTGGAAGAAGCTGCGCGGTTAGGGGCGTTATATGTGTCTGTCGGTTCCGATAAAACAATTGCCGAATTAAAGCATCGCAAAACGGTTTATAATGAAAAAGAGCGACAATATATGGTTTCATCGTTAAAATTCGTGAAAAAATGCTTTATCGGATCCGGCTCGGGATATTTGGATTTTTTACCTGAATTAAATCAGGTCAAACCGGATATTTTTTTCGTGAATACCGACGGGGATTCGCCTGAAAAAAGAGAATATATGGCGGCACATAACATACAATATATTGTGCAAAAACGCGCGCCGAAAAAAGGTCTGCCGAAAAGATCCACCACCGAATTGCGTCAATCATTATCAAAGTAAAAGGAAGAATAATGAAAGAGTTACAAAATGCTTCGGTTAATTTTTTTGATTATGCTCCCGTTCGAGTTGATTTTGCCGGCGGTTGGCTGGATACGCCGGGCAAACACAGAACAGGCGGTTATGTTGTGAATTGTGCCGTATCGCCGTTTGTTTCCAAAGAAGAGTGGCTTTACAGTCAACGGAGCGGATTAGGCGGTTCTTCGGCGTGGGCGTATATCAACAAAATCAATCCGTTTCAATTTGATATGGAACACGGCAACGGTTGGCAGGATTCTGCCATTATTTTGGAAACGGGGTGTTGTGTTTGGCATTCGGGTGATGCGCCTGTGTTAGATTTTAAAAACACCGGTGATTTTTTGCGCGGTAAAATGGCGTTATATAACACAAACATACCGCACGACACGGCTTTATTATCCGAAAAACCGCGCGATATCGAACACATTAAAGAGGCAAGCAAAATTGCCAGAAAAGGCGTTAAAGAGAGCGATATTCAAACGCTGGCGCAAGCGATTCGGCTCACATATAAGATGCAATTGGAAGAGGGAATGGCACCGTTACCGTATCAAGATTTGCAAGGTCTTTTAGGGTTTAAATATTGCGGCAGCGGGCATGGCGGATATGCGCTTTATTTATTTGAAACCTCTGCCCACAGAGATAAAGCCGTTCAAGGTGAGAAAGATTTTTTAAGCATTGAGCCTTATTGTCGGTTATTCAGCGGCGTGGAAAAGAAGTAAAAATCCGCTTGTTTTTTAACAAAGACATAATCGGTTGATTGCCTTCAAAAGCGCAAGAGAAGGAAGTTTTTTAAATTTTACTTGCGTTTTATGACATTATGGTTTACAATCGTATTATCGTGAAGTTGAAAATATAATTTTTAATTTTGCGATTGAGTGCCTGTTAGGCGCAAGAGAGCTGTCGTAAGCTCATAATTGTGTACGGTGTTAGGGTATAAACATCGTTAAGTTGTTGGATTTTTTTAAATTCAACAATAAATATATCCCCGATTCATAGCAATATGGTCGGGGAGCCTTTAACGGATGTCCAAAAGCCCGTAAAACGGCTTTAAAGGTTAAAGGAGTCATTGTACACAATATGATTTACGAACTCTCCGACCGCCTTATTCAGGCGGTTAAATTTTATATTTTATAAGGAGAGGGATATGAAAAAATTTTTATTCTCAGGATCAATAATCATTCTTTTTGCAATCAACGCAAATGCAGCAGATACATATTCTTACGGATATGTTTATCCTTACGCCGGAAACGCTGCTTATGCACAACCGTATGGAAATACTGCCGTTCCAACCGTACCGGCTCAAAATCAAGCCGGCAGAAGAATACACACGCAACGCTCGTCATATGCAACGGGTATCAGACCATACGTTTCTGCCAAAGTAAATTATAATATGATGAAAAATGACGTAAAAGTAACAGAATCATATGGTTCACGTTCATCAACTGAAAAAGCTGATGTCGATGATGATGTTTTAGGCGGCAGTGTGGCTGCGGGTATAAAAGCCGGTATGATCAGAAGTGAATTGGAAGGGAACCTTCACCAAGATGCCGAAAAAACAATATATGGATTAAAAGCTTCTGTTAAAAATAATTCGTTAATGTGGAATACATATCTTGATATTCCCACAAGAACACCTGTAACACCCTATATCGGAGCGGGTATCGGTGTTGCGCGATTAAAAGCAACGGTAAAAGATGCTGATATTAATAAAACCTCTACCAATTTTGCTTGGCAGATCGGCGCCGGCACAGCCGTTGAGGTAACACGAAATGTTGCCGTTGATTTGGGTTACAGATATGTTGATAACGGTTCCTTTAAAGTGTATTCAGATGAATCTGAAACAGATAAACTTGATTCCACTTCTCATGAAATTTATTTAGGAATGAGATATACATTCTGATAGCATAAAAAATTAAAAGCTTGTTTTAAGAAAAGGTGCCAAATTTCGGCACCTTTTTGATTGTTTGAGATTTATTCTGTTGCCTCGTTTTGTTGTAATAATACATTATGCAGAACAACTGTTCCTTCCGTTTCAGCTCCCTTTTGAACCAGTAATTCTACAATGTCGTCATGTTTTTTGATAGAAGCCAGCAGTAAAGCCGTAAAACCGTCATTATCTTTTATATTGATATCGGCACCGTGTTCAATAAGTAATTCCGCTATGTCTTTATAACCCCCTACGACTGCACACATTAAAGCAGTCCGCCCGTTACTTGTTTGTGCATTTACATTTGCACCGTGTTGAATAAGCAATTCTGCAATCTCTTTATGCCCTTCTTGTGCGGCCCATATTAAAGCAGTGGCACCTTCCTCATTTTGTGCATTTATATCGGCACCTTTTTGAATGAGCAGCTCGGCTATTTCTTTATGATTTTCTTGTGTTGCCAATATTAAAGCCGTAAAACCGTTTTTTTGTTGTGTATTAATATTTACCTCTTGTTGAAGCAGTAATTCCGCCATCTCTTTATAACCTGTTTGTATGGCAAGCATTAAGGCAGTCCAACCGTTCTTGTTTTGTAAATTCACATTCGCGCCGTGTTGAATCAACAATTCGGCCACATCTTTATGTTTTTCTTGTACGGCAAGCATTAAAGCAGTCCAACTATCCTTATCTTGCAAATTCACATTCGCACCTTTTTGAATTAACAATTCGGCTATATTTTTATGATTTTCTTGGATGGCAAGCATTAAAGTCGTCCACCCGTCATTTGTTTGCGCATTCACATTCGCACCGCGTTGAATTAACAACTCTGCTATCTCTTTATTTCCGGTTATTGCCGTACCCATGAAAGCAGTCCACTTATCCTTATCTTGCACATTTACGTTGGCACCGTGTTGAATGAGTAATTCTGCTATCTCTTTATGGTCTTCTTTAACGGCGTACATTAAAGCAGTCCACTCATCATTATCTTGTGCATTCACGTTTGCACCGTGTTGAATAAATAATTCTGCAATCTCTTTATGCCCTTCTTGTGCCGCGAACATTAAAGGAGTGACACCCGCACTGAATTGTGCATTCACATCGGCACCTTGTTGAATAAGCAATTCTGCTATGTCTTTGTGGTTTTCTTTGACTGCTAACATTAAAGCAGCAGCACCATCACTCGTTTGTGCATTTACATTCGCACCGTGTTGAATAAGCAATTCTGCTATGTCTTTATGCCCTTCTTTAACGGCGTACATTAAAGCAGTAGCACCATCACTTGTTTGTGCATTTACATTCGCACCGTGTTGAATAAGCAATTCTGCAATCTCTTTATGTCCTTCTTGTGCAGCCCATATTAAAGCAGTCCACCCGTCACTTGTTTGTGCATTCACGTTTGCACCCTGTTGAATGAGTGATTCCGCGATATCTTTATGGCCTTCTTGTGCGGCCCATATTAAAGCAGTGGCGCCGTCCTTATTTTTGGCATTTACATTCGCACCGTGTTGAATGAGTAATTCGATAAGCTCTTTATTTTCACTTTCAACCGTGTTTAATAAATCATCGGAGTGAGTTGTATCAGCACTTGCAATAGTATAACTGAAAACAATAATGCAAAAAATAATTGACAGTTTAAGAAATTTCATTTGAGGCTCCTTTTTTGTTGATTAAAAATAATTTTAATCGAATATAACATAAAACGCAAGCATAATTTTAATTTAATCAAAAAGGTGCCGAAAATTGGCACCTTTTCTTAAAACAAGCTTTTAATTTTTATGCTATCAGAATGTGTATCTCATTCCTAAATAAAATTCATTGGATCTTAATTTGAGTTTCCCTTTTTGTGAAACATTTACACCCATATAATTTGCTTCCTTTGAAGAGAGTGTAGATGAACCGTTATCCACATATCTGTAGCCCAAATCAACAGCAATATTTTTTGTTACCTCAACGGCGGTTCCCACACCTGCCTGCCAAGCAAAATTGGCATTTGTTTTGCTGAGATTGATCTCCGGATCTTTTGCTCTTACTATGGCAATACCGCTACCAAAGCCGATATAAGGTGTGAAAAGCGTATTGGTCGGAATATCAATATATGTATTAAACATGATGGAATTGTTTTCAATGGAAGCATTCGTACCCGCTACCGTTTTTTCGGCTTTTTGATGTAAATTTCCTTCTAATTCAAATCTGACAAAATTGATTTTAATACCACCGGCCAAACTTCCGCCAACAACGTCATCGTCAACATTATATTCTTGACTGGCTGACAGTGGACCGAACGAATTTGTGAATTTTGCCGTATTATCCATTTTGCTGTAGTTCAGTTTGGCAGAAACATACGGCTTGTATTCAACAGCGTTTGCATTTATGGTAAAAAGAACGGCAGAAATACCGAATAATAAAGTTTTTTTCATTTTTTTCTCCTTAGTAAAAATAAAATTTAACCGCCTGAATGAGGCGGTCGGAGAGTTCGTAAATCATATTACTCGGAATGATTCCTTTAACCTTTAAAGCCGTTTTACGGGCTTTTGGACATCCGTTAAAGGCTCCCCGACCATATTGCTATGAATCGGGGATATATTTATTGTTGAATTTAAAAAAATCCAACAACTTAACGATGTTTATACCCTAACACCGCGAGTAATTATGAGCTTACGACAGCCCTCTTGCGCCTGACAGGCACTCAATCGCAAAATTAAAAATTATATTTTCAACTTTACGATAATACAATTATAAACCATATTTTCGTAAAACGCAAGCATAATTTTAACAGGTGCCGAAAATTGGCACCTGTTTGTTATTCTGTGGGGTTTTGGGGCTTCTTTTTAGTGCGCTTCGGTTTTAAAATCTTTTTAACAGGCGCTTGAGACGCAGGCGTTGCATCAGATGCATCAGATGCGGACGAGGCCGCCTTTCCCGTGTCGAACGACTTGTCGACACCTTTCTTTCCCGCTTTTTTATCTTGCGGATTTTTATAAACTTTCCCGAATTTTAAAACCGATGCCCGATACGGCACTTTCTTTTTCACTTTTTGATCGCGAATGTTTTTTCCGGCCAATAAATCATGAATTTCACTGCCGGAAAGCGTTTCATATTCAATCAATCCGTTGGCCAAAATATCAAGTTCGTTGCGATATTCCGTTAAAATCTGCCGTGTGCGACTATAAGCCGTGTCAATAATGCGACGAATTTCGTTATCAACTTTCAGCGCCGTTGAATCCGACATATTTTTCCGCTTGGAAAGACTGTATCCCAAAAAGACTTCTTCTTGCGGTTCATCATAAGCAATCGGACCCAGTTCGTCACTCATTCCCCATTCGCTCACCATTTTACGGGCAATGGTTGTGGCGACCTGAATATCATTACTGGCGCCCGTGGAAACACCTTCTTTTCCGAGAATCATTTCTTCGGCAATGCGTCCGGCAAACAAAATGCTTAACCGTGATTTTAAGTATGTCATACTTTGCGAATATTTATCTTTTTCAGGCAATTGCATGGTAATGCCCAGAGCCCGTCCGCGCGGAATAATCGTGACTTTGTGCAACGGATCGGATTCCGGTAAATGCAAAGACACAATCGCATGTCCGGCTTCGTGATATGCCGTCATACGCTTTTCCTGATTGTCCATCACCAGCGACCGCCGTTCGGAACCCATCATCACCTTGTCTTTGGCATCTTCAAATTCCGTCATGGTGACCATACTTTTATTGCGCCGTGCCGCCAACAAAGCCGCTTCGTTCACCAGATTTGCCAAATCGGCACCCGAAAAGCCGGGCGTGCCGCGCGCGATAACGGCTAAATCAACATTCGGCGCTTTCGAGATTTTTTTGGCATGAACGTTTAAAATAGCTTCCCGCCCGCGCACATCGGGATTCGATACAACAATCTGCCTGTCGAATCGCCCGGGACGTAACAGCGCCGGATCCAAAACATCGGGTCTGTTGGTGGCGGCAATTAAAATAATACCGGAGTTTTCTTCAAAACCGTCCATTTCAACCAGTAACTGATTCAGCGTTTGTTCGCGCTCATCGTTTCCGCCGCCGAGCCCCGCGCCCCGATGACGACCGACGGCATCAATTTCATCAACAAACACAATGCACGGCGCCGATTTTTTGGCTTGCTCAAACATATCGCGTACACGCGAAGCACCGACACCCACAAACATTTCCACAAAATCCGATCCGGAAATGCTGAAAAACGGAACGCCCGCTTCGCCGGCAATGGCGCGTGCCAATAAAGTTTTACCCGTGCCCGGAGGGCCGACCAATAACGCCCCTTTGGGAATTTTTCCGCCCAAACGTTGAAACTTTTTCGGCGCTTTTAAAAAATCAACAATTTCCTGTAATTCCTGTTTGGCTTCTTCAATGCCGGCAACGTCATCGAACGTGACTTTGTCTTTGCCTTCCATCAGGCGCGCCTTGGATTTGCCGAAACTTAATGCTTTGCCGTTGCTGGCCGTCATTTGACGCATCATAATCAACCACATGCCGATGAATAAAATAATGGGCAGCCAGGAAATAAGCCCCAACAACCAACCGCTTTCCGATTCGGGCGGAACGGCGGTGATTTTCACGTTATGTTGTTGCAAAAGCGGAACCAATCCGGCATCATCGGGCGCATAACTGGTAAATTTTTTCCCCGATTTTAACGTGCCGGACAAGGCATGATCCTGAATTTCAACAGCCTCGATCGTATTTTCCCGAACGGCAGTCGTAAACTCCGAAAAAGAGAGTTTTTCTTCGGTCAGCGCTTCCGGATTCGGCGTGAAGGAACGCCCGATCAGCATAACGATAAAAACAATCATTACCCACGCTAAAAAATTTCGTCCCGTTTTATTTTTTTTCTTCATAAACTTTTATCCCCGTTTTTTTCCGATGAATTCGATTTTAACAAATGAATCGTTTTTTTCCTTATAGTCAATTTGTGTGATTTTTTCAAGCATTTTTTGCATAAACACGGCAGGAAATGTATTTTGCACCGCCGCCGGCACGGTTGATATTTTTTTTTGCGGTGCGCCTGCTCGAATAAAACCGTCGATAAAGGGCGTGACGATAAATCTGTCCCACCGGAAGGGTGTGCCGGCTTTAAATGTCTTTTCACCGGCCATTTTGCGCCTTTCCCGACAAATGTAAAGCCCTGTTTTATGCGGTTTAAACTGACATCCGCCTAACGTTTTGTCGCACGGCAATTCGGCACACAGATTTTCCAACGCTTTTAAAGAAATAAAATGATTGCTTTGACTAATACACAAAATAAGTTGATGCAAAACGCGCAGTTGAATTTCATCGGGTGTTTGACGCCATAATTCAACGGGCAGACGCGCAAAACCGCGAAAGTCAATCCACACGTTTTGCCGAATAAAATCCAGCGTGTATTTTTCCAAAGCTTCATCGGCGCGAGATAAGCGCCGCATACTTTCGCAAACGGCTGATGCCCGAATACCGGCAGTTTCCAGCGTGGGGAAAAAATGCCGCCATTTCACGCGTTCGAATCGCTCATCGTGATTCATTTGATCTTCCGCCCATGCAATTTTTTGCTTTTGAAGTGCTGTTGTTAAATCACTTTTCGGCACAAATAGAAACGGACGGCATAAACACAAATGATTGTGTTGCGATATAAAGCGCATACCGCTTAATCCCTTAACGCCGCTGCTTTTTGAAAGGCGTAATAAAAACGTTTCGCTCTGATCGCCCGCATGATGCGCCAAAAACAGGTGTGAAATTTTATGTTCTTCGCAAAAGGCGCTCATCAATTGATAACGCACCTGTCGCGCATAAGCTTCAATGTTTGTTTCGGGAACGGGCAGGTGATTGTATAAAATATGATGTGAAATGCCTTTTTGCGTTAAAAATGCGTGCAGATTTTGTGCTTCTTGTTCGGCTTCTTTGCGCAGGTTATGCTGAACGGTGAGTGCCGTTAAAGAAAGATGATGTTCTTTCGCCCATCGCGCCAAAAAAAGCGTGAGACATAAACTGTCGGCTCCGCCCGAAACGCCCACGGCCATGCGCGCGCCCGGTGCAAGAGAAAACGGCGTCATCAATGTTTCAAATCGATGAAAAGAAAGCGCCGTCATTTTTGAAAAAACTCCTTATTTACACGATAATTTTTTGGCTTCCGCTTTGGCACGGTCTTTGAGCGTTTTCGCCGCTTTCGGAAATTCTTTCGGCAGAGAAGTAAATGCCGTACAGGCATCGGTCTTTCTTTTAAGTGCACTCATGCTGAGCCCGAGTTTCAGTAAATTATCGGGCGCTTTCGAGTTGTTTTTATATTTTGTAAACCCGTCGGCAAAAATACCGACTGCCTGTTCATATTGTTTGCGTGCATAATAAGTTTCGCCGAGCCAATAATTGGCATTGCCCGCCAAAGACGAGGACGGATATTTTTTCATAAAGGCAGTGAAGGCGCTTTCCGCCGTTTTGTAATCACCTTTCTTTAAGGCATTATAGGCTTTGTCATATTCGGCCTGAACGGTGGCGACATCGGCTTTCGGTGCGGCGGTGTTTTTGGCAGAAGCGGAAGAGGTTGTTCCTTTCTTTTCGGATAAGTTGAAACGCATATCAATATCGGCATTCATTTGGTTGATTTTGTCTTCCAATTGTTTTTGTTTAAATTCCAGCGTTTCAATTTTGGCGGTTAAGGCGCGAACGGTGGCTTCCTGTTCGTTGAGTTGCGTATATAAACCGTCCAGCGAGGCGTTGGAGGAAGCGGCAAGTGTTCCGGCAGCCGAAGCGGAGGAGCCGTAAGAGCGTCGTTGTAAGGTCATCACGTCTTTTTCCAACCGTTCCACTTTATCATATAACATATCGGTTTGTGTGTCACTAACGGCAAAAGCCGGCGTGCAAAAAGTTAAAAAAACCAAACACAGAAGCAGATTTTTTTGTTTCATTTTTTCCTCACTTTAAAGACTGATATTTTTTCTTATAAAAGACTATTTTTCATCAATTGTCAAATAAAAAAAGGGGCGATTTTATAAAAAGGCAAGCGACTTTTCTTTCTTTGGAATAAACACAAAGAAAAAGGCTTGAAATTATGGAGAATAAGGCGTATAATGCCGACACATACAAAAAAGAGGAACCAAAATGCAAAATTTTATTCGAATCAGAGGCGCCAGAGAGCATAATTTAAAAAATATTGATGTGGATATTCCCCGCGATAAACTGGTGGTGATTACGGGTTTATCGGGATCGGGCAAATCATCACTGGCATTTGATACCGTTTATGCCGAAGGACAGCGGCGATATGTGGAAAGCTTGTCGGCTTATGCCCGCCAGTTTTTGGATTTAATGAAAAAGCCCGATGTCGATTTAATTGAGGGTTTATCGCCTGCCATTTCCATTGAGCAGAAAACAACGTCTAAAAATCCGCGTTCAACGGTGGGTACGGTTACGGAAATTTACGATTATATGCGTTTGTTGTGGGCGCGCGTGGGTACACCTTATTCGCCGGCCACCGGTTTGCCGATTGAAGCGCAAACCGTTCAACAAATGCGTGATATTATTTTAAAATACCCCGAGGGGAGTAAAATTTTAATCTGTGCACCGGTGATTCGCGGACGAAAAGGCGAATATAAAAAAGAATTGGCGGAATGGCAGAAAAAAGGCTTTGTTCGGGTTAAAATTGACGGTGAAGTTTATGATATTGATTCAACGCCGGAGCTGGCAAAAACAAAAAAACACGATATTTTTGTGGTGGTGGATCGATTGATTGTGAAAGAAGGCATCGACTCCCGCGTGGCCGAATCGTTGGAAAAAGCGTTGGAGTTGGCCGACGGGTTGGCGTTGGTCGATAATTTAACAACCAAATCGGAACAGCTGTTTTCGGAAAAGTTTGCGTGTCCTGTGAGCGGTTTTACCATTGCCGATTTGGAACCGCGCCTGTTTTCGTTTAACAATCCGCAGGGCGCGTGTCCGCAATGCGCCGGTTTGGGCTTTAAGCAATATGTTGATCCGAAACTGGTTATTCCCGATCCGACAAAGTCCGTGCGTCAGGGTGCCATTGCACCGTGGGTCGGCATGGGCGGGGAAATGTTCCATTGGTACGACAGTGCCTTACGCTCGTTGGTGCGTATAGTTAAGTTTGATATGGATATGCCGTGGTGTCAACTGCCCGAAGTGACCCGACAGGCCATTTTATACGGTACCAAAGGAATGTATCAGTCGTTTGAAGGCGTTATTCCCAATATGGAACGGCGCTATTTGGAAACCGATTCCGATTGGATGCGGGAAGAATTGGCAAAATATCAGGCTTCTTCTCCGTGTGAGGCTTGTCACGGTGCGCGATTAAGACCCGAGGCCTTGGCGGTTCGTATTAACGATAAAAATATTTCGCAGGCAACGGAATTATCCATTCAAAAAGCGTTAACGTGGTTTGAAAATGCGGGGCAAACGTTGGCACCTCAAAAGCAGGAAATTGCCGCGCGTATTTTAAAAGAAATTACCGAACGGTTGCGGTTTTTAAATAATGTGGGTTTGGGATATTTGGCGCTCGATCGAATGAGCGGAACGCTTTCGGGCGGAGAAGCCCAGCGGATTCGGCTTGCCAGTCAAATCGGATCGGGTTTAACGGGCGTTTTATATGTGTTGGACGAGCCGTCCATCGGCCTGCATCAGCGAGATAACGATAAATTGTTGGCCACACTCACGCATTTGAGAGATTTAGGTAATACCGTTATTGTGGTTGAGCACGATGAAGATGCCATTCGCGCCGCCGATTATGTGTTTGATATCGGGCCGGCCGCCGGTCGTCGGGGCGGATATGTTGTTGCCAAAGGAACGCCCCAAGAAATTATGGATAATCCCATTTCCGCTACGGGGCAGTATTTATCTGGTATGCGTAAAATTATCGTGCCGAAAATCAGACGTGCGGGAAACGGTAAATTTTTAACGCTGGAAGGGGCAACCGCCAATAATTTAAAAGATGTGACCGTTAAAATTCCGTTGGGAACGTTTACCTGTGTGACGGGCGTGAGCGGCAGCGGAAAATCCTCCCTGATTTTGGAAACGCTGTATAAAGGACTGAACGGCATTATTAACCGATCTCACGAAAAAGCAGGGCCGTTTCGTGCCATTCACGGCGCCGGTTCTATCGATAAAATTATTGATATTGATCAAAGCCCCATCGGGCGAACGCCGCGCTCTAATCCGGCAACCTATACGGGAATGTTTACGGGTATTCGGGAATGGTTTGCCAAGCTGCCCGAAGCCCAAGCGCGCGGCTATAAAGCCGGCCGATTTTCGTTTAACGTGAAAGGCGGGCGATGCGAATCGTGCTGCGGTGACGGTGTCTTGAAAATTGAAATGCACTTTCTGCCCGATGTTTATGTGCAGTGTGATGCGTGTAAAGGGAAACGATATAATACCGAAACGCTGGCGGTGAAATACAAAGATAAATCCATAGCCGATGTGCTGGAAATGACGGTTGATGAAGCGGCGGAATTTTTTAAAAACATTCCGGCGTTGAAAGATAAATGTCACTTATTACAACAAGTCGGACTGGGTTATATTTCTTTGGGGCAATCGGCGGTGACGCTTTCGGGCGGAGAAGCGCAACGCATTAAACTCAGTAAAGAGCTTTCAAAACGCGGTACGGGAAAAACGTTGTATATTTTAGATGAACCCACCACGGGATTGCATTTTGCCGATATTCAAAAACTGCTCGATGTGTTGCATGCGTTGGTGGAGCAGGGCAATACGGTGGTGGTGATTGAGCATAATCTTGATGTGATTAAAACGGCGGATTATATTATTGATATGGGGCCGGAGGGCGGTGACGGCGGCGGAACGGTTGTGGCTGAAGGAACACCCGAAGAAGTTGCCAAAGTTTCAAAAAGCTATACGGGACAATATTTGAAAAAAATATTAAAGCGCTGATTTATTGTTTCGGTGCGAAAAAGGCTGTTGTTTTTTGACAGAATTTTTTTGAACCGAAGCGAAAAATTTTAAAATCAAACTTTCGCGTCGTTCAAGAAAAAAGACGGCAAAAACAGTGTGAAAAATGGTTATGTGAAATTATTCCATTTCCGACGATGTTTTTCCTTTTATCACAATTTTTACCGGGCGACCTTTATCAACGCTTGAAGAATCGGTTGATGAATCATTGGGTACCGATGAGCCGGAATTTTCCAGTGTTGAACCATTGCCGGTTTCCGTATTTGTTCCGGTATTTGTTTCCGAATTTGTATCGGTACTTGTTCCCGAATTTGTATCGGTATTCGTGTTTCCCGAATTTGTATCGGTATTCGTTCCCGTGTTTGTATCGGTATTTGTGTTTCCCGAATTTGTATCGGTATTCGTGCCGGTATTTGTTCCCGTATTCGTGCCGGTATTTGTTCCTGTGTTTGTTGCAGGTTGATTGCTTTGTGCGCTTAATGCTTCCGTTAAGCTTGACACTTTTGAATTTAAGCTTGATACTTGATTTGCCAGTGTTGAAGCCTCCGCTTCGGCTTTTTTTGTTTTATTTTTTTGCTTTTTGATAAGCCAGGCTCCGAGACCGAGTACACCCAGTCCGCCGGCAATCATGGCAACAATATCCCAGTTACGACTCCACCAGCTGCCTTGTTCTTTAACAGCTGTTGCTGCTTGAAAAGCTTTGGTGTTTTCAAGCGAAGCATTAACAGTCGCGGGTGCATTGGCTGAATTTTGCGTTTCTTCGGTAATTTTTTGACGAATGGCACTTAAATTCTGATTTAAGTTTTGAAGATTTGCCGGTGCGGTTGTAATTTGCCCTTTTTTCCCTTTAACAGGTAGAGACTGATTTGCGTCTTTTTGAGAAAAATCAATAGTTTTTAACTGGATATCTTTTGTTTGGATTGAATCTTCTTTTTGCTGCTTTTCTTTTTTCTTTTGATCTTCTTTTTGACGTTTTTCTTCTTCCAGTTGCTCTTTTCTCTGTCGTTTTTCTTCTTCCAGTTGTTCCTTTCTCTGTTGTCGTTCTTCTTTTAATTGTTCTTTTCTTTGTTGCTGTTCTTCTTTTAGTTGTTCTTTTCTCTGTTGTTCTTCTTTTTTCCGCTCTTCGTTTTTTCTGCGCTCTTCATCTTTTTGCCGTTGCTCTTCGTTTTTTCGAGCATTTTCCTGTTCTTTTTCTCGTGACTGCGTATTCGTGTTTTCTTGTTGTTTTTGTAAGGTTTTGCCGTCTAATTCATTTTGTACTTGTTTCAACAACGTCGGGCCGTTTTTTTCGGTATAAGTTGCTTTTTTTAGTTTTTTCTGGAAATAGTCATAAGCATATTTTCCACCTGCAACAGTACCTGCTCCTATGCCGGCAGCAACAAGACCGGGTAAACCGAATACGGAGGAAAGACCGGCAATTTTGCCGACAGCGGCAGCTCCCGCAGCAGCACCGCCGACTCCCCAACCGAGGTAACTTGTATCATCCTTTTCTTTCTGATAATCCAGTTTCGGAAAATGATCCAGCCCCAATTTTTGGTTATCTTCAAAATACTTTTTATATACCGGATGTCTGAGACCGATACTCATAATGCTGTCGGCAACATAAGTTGATTCGGGTGTGCCGGTTTCATAGAGTTGCTTGCAATAATCAACAATACGTTGTTTTTGGTCTTTTGTTAATAAAAGCTGTTTTTTCTGATCTTCCGTTAACCGCTCTCCATACGTTTTATCGTCCCATATTTTTAAAACAGCGGCCTTTTTCCCTTCGCTCAAAAGCGCATTCTGGAACGCTGTTTCATTTGAGGTGTAAAAATCGTAACCGTTGAAAGGAATAACGCCTTTCCAATGAAAGCAGGCACCGCCCCCTAAATTTCTTTCCAAATTACTCTTTTCGGCGTCGGTTAAATCTTCGCGAAACAAGCCGTAATCATTATTTTTTCCGTAAAGGGGTTTTAATAATTCGCAACATTTTTTTAAATCCATTTTTTACTCCTTCATCGAGATAATAATGAATTATATCATATTTTTGCAAAAAATACAATCAAAAAGTTTGCGAAAAAAAACGAAATGTTATATTTTGGCTTTAATAACTTTTAACGCCGCTTCCGTTTGCGCAACAAGTGAGCCGCCCGCCTGTGCCATATCGGGACGTCCGCCGCCGCCTTTTCCGCCGACAACCTCCGCCGCCGAACGAACCAAGTCAACGGCATTGTATTTGTTCGTTAAATCTGCCGTAACGCCGACGACAACGGATACTTTTTCTTCATAATCGGCAATTAAAACAATCACACCGCTTTTAATTTGCTTTTTAAAATCATCGACTAACGGTTTTAATTCTTTGGCAGGCGTATCATGTAAAATTTTGCCGATAAAACGAACGCCGTTGACGGTTTCAACGCCGTTTTGTTCCCGAGAAGCGGAATCACCGCCGCCCATGGCCACTTGCCGACGCAATTGCGCCACTTCTTTTTCTAACCGTTTTTTATCTTCCTGCAATGATGTGATTTTGGTTAATGTTTCATTTTCGCCGGTTGATTTAAGCGTTTCCATTAACGTGTGCACAAACTGACTTTGATGCCGCATCAATTGCAACGCGCTGCGACCGACAACGGCTTCAATCCGACGCACGCCGGCCGATACGCCCGATTCGGACACCAGCCGGAACAAGCCGATATCACCGGTTGCGCGCGCATGTGTGCCGCCGCACAATTCGCATGAGTGCCGATTTTCACCCGTTCCCATGGAAACAACGCGCACCGTTTCGCCGTATTTTTCATCAAACAACGCCATGGCACCTTGGGCAACGGCAGCTTTCGGCGTCATTAACTCGGTGATAACGGGAACGTTTGTTAAAATCATTTCATTAACCAGCTGTTCCGTTTGCGTGAGTTCTTCGGGCGTCATGGCCTTGTTATAGGTAAAATCAAACCGAAAACCGGTCGGCATAACAAGTGAGCCTTTTTGATGAACCTGCGAACCTAACACTTTTTGCAGCGCAGCTTGTAACAAATGCGTTGCCGAGTGATGTGCCCGAATATCAAACCGACGGGCAGCATCAATGGAAAACAGACCTGTATCACCCGTTTTCACCGTTCCCGAAACAACGTGACAAATATGAATAATCAGCGCATTATCGGCTTTGCGTTGCGTATCAACCACCTTTAAAAGAGCGTTCTGTGTTTTAATTTGACCCGTATCGCCGACTTGTCCGCCCATTTCTCCGTAAAACGGCGTTTGATTGGCAATAACAATCACGTCACTGCCGGCAGATGCTTGCGACACCTCCTGATTGTTTTGAATTAAAGCCGTTATGCAAGCTTGCACTTCATCGGAATCGTAACCCAAAAATTCCGTCGCACCGACTTTTTCGGCCGTTTGAAAATAAATTTTTTCATCGGCGGCATCGCCCGACCCTGTCCACGATTTTCGGGCTTCCGCGCGTTGTTTTTCCATGGCTTGATTAAAGCCCTCCACATCAACGGACATTTTTTTGGAGCGCAAAGCATCTTGCGTTAAATCCAACGGGAAACCGTAAGTGTCGTAAAGCTTGAATGCCACGTCGCCTGAAAGCGAATCGCCTTCTTTTAGCGAAACGGTTTCATCGGCCAGCAGTTTCAGGCCTTTATCCAACGTTTGCTTAAACTTTTCTTCCTCCAGTTGCAACGCCTCCGTAATAATGTGCCGCTGTTGCTCCAATTCGGGATAAGCTTCCCCCATTGTTTCAATAAGATTCGGTACCAAGCGATACATCAGCGGTTCTTTGCACCCGATTAAATGCGCATGACGCATGGCGCGGCGCATAATGCGTCTTAAAACATAGCCGCGGCCTTCATTTGAGGGCAAAACACCGTCTGCCAGCAAAAATGACGTAGAGCGCAAGTGATCGGCAATCACGCGTAACGAGGTTTTATATTCCCCGTACGGTTCCACATGCGCCAAAGCGGCGGCGTTTTCAATAAGCGATTTAAAAATATCAATTTCATAGTTATCGTTTGTTCCGTGCAAAATGGCGCTTAACCGTTCCAAGCCCGAACCGGTATCAATGCATTTTTTGGGAATGGCAATTCTTTCGCCCGACGGTAAATCTTCATATTGATCAAAAACCAAATTCCACACTTCAATAAAGCGATCGCCGTCTTCCTCCGGCGTGCCGGGTTTTCCGCCCCAATAGCGTTCGCCGTGATCGTAAAAAATTTCCGAACACGGTCCGCACGGCCCCGTATCGCCCATTTGCCAAAAATTATCTTTGGTGGCAATGCGAATAATGTTTTCATCGGACAAACCGGCAATTTTTTTCCATAAGTCAAACGCTTCATCGTCGGTATGATAAACCGTGACCAACAATTTTGATTTATCCAATCCGATTTCTTTCGTTAACAGTTCCCAGGCGTAAAAAATGGCTTTTTCTTTAAAATAATCGCCGAAAGAAAAGTTGCCGATCATTTCAAAAAACGTGTGATGGCGTTTGGTATAACCCACGTTGTCCAAATCGTTATGCTTCCCGCCCGCACGCACGGATTTTTGAACGGTTGCCGCCCGCGGAAACGGGGCTTTTTCGGCACCCGTGAAATAATTTTTAAACTGCACCATACCGGAGTTTGTGAACATCAATGTCGGATCGTTTTTCGGTACAAGCGAACCGCCCGGCACAATGGTATGGTCGTTTTTTCTGAAATAATCAATAAAGGTGTTGCGTATTTGAGCGGTAATATTTTGACTCATGGTATCCTCTGTGTTGTTATTAAAAATTTTTTCTTTTATACATCGTTTTAAAATTTTTTTCAATAAAAAAATCCGGCCGTGAAAGCCGGATTTGTATGAACAGTGAACCGGCTTTATTCAACCGATGTGTCGGCGGCGCCGTCGGCAACCATCATTTGTTGAGAAATATCTTTGGCTTGCCCGCGCACCTGTTTTTCAATTTCGGCCGCTAATTCCGGATGTTCTTTGAGATAAATGCGTGCCGATTCGCGTCCTTGCCCGATTCGTTCGCCCTTGCAGGAAAACCACGAGCCTGCTTTTTCAATCAGCCCCGTTTTAACGCCTAAATCCAGCAATTCGCCCGATTTTGAAATGCCTTCGCCGTACAGAATATCGAAATCAACCGTTCGGAACGGCGGCGCGACTTTGTTTTTCACAATTTTCACCCGTGTTTGATTGCCCACGGTGTTATCTTTATCTTTAATGGCACCGATTCGGCGAATATCCAACCGCACGGACGCATAGAATTTTAAAGCGTTACCGCCGGTGGTTGTTTCGGGATTACCGAACATAACACCGATTTTCATCCGAATTTGGTTAATGAAAATCACCAGCGTATTGGCGCGTGCCACGGAGGCGGTAATTTTACGCAACGCCTGACTCATCAAGCGCGCTTGCAAACCCATGTGCGAATCGCCCATTTCGCCCTCTAATTCGGCTTTGGGAACCAGTGCGGCGACCGAATCGACCACCAACACGTCAATTGTGCCGGAGCGAACCAACGTATCGGCAATTTCTAACGCCTGTTCGCCCGTATCGGGTTGGGAAATTAAAAGCTCGTTAATATTCACGCCCAGTTTGCCGGCATAAATCGGATCCATGGCGTGTTCGGCATCAATATAAGCGCAGGTGCCGCCTTGTTTTTGCGCTTCGGCAACCACATGCAGCGCCAATGTTGTTTTACCCGAGCTTTCAGGCCCGTAAATTTCAACAATTCGGCCGCGCGGTAACCCGCCGACGCCCAAAGCCAAATCAAGCCCCAACGATCCGGTTGAAATGGCCGGTGTTTCCACCGCATTATCTTTTTGACCCAAACGCATAATCGAACCTTTGCCGAACGTGCGTTCAATTTGGCTTAATGCCGCTTCCAATGCTTTATCTTTTTCCATTTTTGTTCCTCTTTCGTTCATGTTTATGTTCTTGTTCAGTGTAAAAGATTTTGATTCAAAATACAACCTTTTTTTTAATAATAATGCATTTTTTTGTTCGTTTCAATAAATTCTTTTTGTTTTATTCCTTGTTTTTATTGTTATTTTCGTTTGTTTTATTCAAATTGTTCGGGCGACACCCGCAATAAGTTTGCCGATAGAGTTGTTTTT
Source organism: uncultured Alphaproteobacteria bacterium (assembly GCA_947627155.1). Classification (GTDB taxonomy): domain Bacteria; phylum Pseudomonadota; class Alphaproteobacteria; order CAAHEQ01; family UBA3637; genus RGIG4140. Next base: position 20,545 of record CANQUX010000013.1, read on the forward strand.
CTTTTGCCAATCGTTCGGCCAGTTCCAAACCGCCTTGTTTGCGCCAGTTTGTCATATCATAGGGCAGGTGATATGTTTCGCTCACTTCTTGAGCAGCGGCGCAGACTTGATTAAAATCTTTAAATCGGGAAATGCCGAAAACCGATGTGAAAGAATCGAATCCGTGCGCACGAGCGTATTCGGCGGCTTTGGTGAGGCGCAGTTTAAAACAAACGGAGCAGCGTTTGCCGCGTTCGGGTTCGTTTTCCAATCCTTTGACGGCTTGTCGCCAGAGGGCGGGATCATAGGGCAATTCAATAAAGGGAATATCGGCTTCTCGGCAAATGCGTTTATTTTCATCACGGCGCCGTACATATTCTTCCGCCGGTTGAATGTTGGGATTATAAAATAACACACTGAAACGAACACCTTGTTCTTTTAAGCGTTGAATCACACCCACACTGCACGGCCCGCAACAAGATACCAGCAATAAATTTTGACTCATTTTTATCTCCTTTTCATATTATAGAAAAAGAAAATGATTTTAGCAAATTTTTTTCAATTTTGATTATTTTTTTTGTTTTGTCAAAAGCATAATTTAAAATTATATTTTTATTTTTGAAACAGGATATATCTTTTGAATAACATTTTATGCATTTTTTTATAAACAATTGTTGTAATTATATTTTTTTATGATAAATTCTAAACCATGCGTGAGATAAATTTCAGTTTATTTCGCAATGATTTAGTTTTTTATAAGGAGAAAAATATGAATAATAAATTAGCTGTTGCCGCTTTAATTTTTCCGTTAATGATGACAAGTGCCGTTGCTTATTCGGCAGACACAATCAATTCTTTTGATGAGTTAAAAAAGGCTGTTAACAATGATAAAAAAGATCAAGATGTAACGATTGAGTTGGGAAATGATATTGATTTTGATGAAAATTCCGGTTTGACAACCCTTGCCGAAATCATTATCGGAAAAAATGGTCAGGAATATGAAAAACAAAATATAACCATTGTCGGAAACAGAAAATCTGATGATGGTACGGGTTCTTCTTTTGTAAATTTGATTGGTAAAAATATGGAGAATGCAAAAGAGACGGAAAGTAAATCAGATGCATTTATTGTTTATCAGGGCAGTTCTTTAACACTTAAAAACTTAACCGTTAAAAATTTTCACGGCAAAACATATTCTCCTTTATATAAAACCATCACATTAGTCGGCGGAAAGTTAGTTTTAACGGCCGAAAAAGATCAGGATGTTATTTTTGAAAATAACGGTCATGTGCGTGGCGGCGGCGGTGATGTTTCCCTTATATCAGAAGGAAGCGAATTGCTTATTAACGGTTCCGGCGGTAAAGTTGTTTTGGGATCCGGTGTTTCGGGTTCTGTCGGAACAGTAAAACATGAAGGAAGTTCCCTGCTTGTTTTGGGTGGAAATAATACCGGTTTTACAGGCTCGTTTACCAATGAAAACGGTCATGTTGAAGTTGGAAAAAACGGTACTTTATTCGGAAAGAGTAATACCTTTCAAAATGGTCAGTTAATATGGAATTCGCAAAAGGATTTGTTAAACACAACTTCTGCTTTATCTCTTTCAGGCAATGCTTCCTTAATTGTCGGTGAAGATGAAAGTGTAAATGCCAAATTGACTCTTAAAAAAGGGCAAACACATTTGGATAGTAATGTTTCTTTAACAACAAAAAACAACGGTGAATTGATTTTATCCGGTTGGCAAAACGGATTTAAAGAACAAGTAAGCGGAAACGGAAAATTAACTTTACAAAATACAAATTTAAACATTACAAATGATGAAATTAAAGAACATGATTTATTACAGGTAAAGCTGGATGATCAAAGTGCCGTAACAGGAGCTGAATTGTCATTTGCCACCTTAACAAATGATGGTACGGTAACATCAAATAATGAGTTGGAGGTTCAAAATTATATTGATAACGGCGGCACAATTTCAGGCAAAATCATTATTGCCGGTTCACTTGATAATACAGGGAAAATTAAGGCTGAGTCCTTAACATTAAGCAAAGAGGGGTCAGAAGGAAAAGAGAGTTTAATTAACGGTGTTGCCGTTACCGAGAATCAAGGGGCAACAACACCGGCTGAAATTGAGACAATTTCATTAAATGTAACGGGTGATGTGAAAAATAACGGTACGATTACGGTTACTGATGAAGCAAAAGTCAGCGGAAACGTTACTAATGAAAGTGGTAAATTTTCGGCAAAAAATTTGGAAGTTTCAGGCAATATTACCAATAACGGGGAATTAACGGCACAAGAAAAACTGTCGGGTCAAAAATTAACGAATACGGGAACGGTTTCAGGTTATACCGTTGAAACGGATGATATAGAAAACAGCGGTACAATTACAATACAAGATTCTTTAACGGCAGGTACCGTGAAAAACAATCAAAAAAGCAATATCACACTTGTCGGAGGCACGGGAACAATAAGCGGCACTGTTGAGAACGACGGTACAATCACGAATTCGGGTCACTTAACAATTGAAGGCGCGGTTTCAGGTACAGGGGCATTAAAAAATGAAAACGGCACATTAACATTGAACAGTGACAGCAATTCCTTTACCGGAACATTTACACAAACGGGTGATTCAACAACGCTGGTAAAGGGCACATTGGGCGGTATGAAAAATATTGAAGGCGGCTCACTTAAAATGACTTCCGACTCAATGTATACGGGACAGGTAAAATTAGGAAACAATGCTTCATTTGATTTTACTTTTAATACTGTGGAGGATTCGCAACACCAGAATATTATCAATAATGATTCGTTAACATTTGCGGGAAGTAATGCAACCGCCACCTTTACAGGCATTGATAAATCCCGTTTGACTTTGTCTGATAATGTGCAAAACTCAAAAAACAACAATATTTCTTTTGATAATACCACACTGGAATTAAGTGGTCGGAATTATGAATATCAGTCGTTTCATTTGAAAGATTCCACATTAAGTTTAGGGGGTGAAAGCGGTGAGTTGGAGGAATATGTTTTCCGTAATTTCCACACTTCCGGTTCGTCTGTTGATTTGAATTTGGAATTATCCGCTGAGGAAAAGTTAAATTCTGATACATTAACCTTTAAAGGCACAAGTTCCGGTACATTAAACCTCGGCAAAGTTTATTTAACCGATGAATCGGGTGATAAAGAGGGAACATTTACACATGATGTTGTTAAAAATGAATCAGGCAGCAATGTTTCGTTAGGTATTGATGGTGATAGCCATGATGTTTATATTGCTTCCAATAGTTATACCTATGATTTGCAGGTGAAAAACAACACACAGGTTTCACTGACGAAGGAGGGAATTACAACCAATAAAACGTTAAGTGAATTTAATCAAAAAACAGGCGACAGAAACTTTATGATCGGTAGCTCATATGAAATCGATAATAATCTTGGTGACACCAAAGAAGGCAAAATGCTTGTTTATGGTCAAAATAAAACAGGGGAAGATGTGTTAGACGGAAAGGAACATTCTCTCTTTAATATTAAAGAAAATACAGCCGTTGAATTAGAAATTTCCGATTTAACTGTTCAAAATGCCGGTACGAACGATTCCAAAGGCGGATCGGTTGTGCATAACAACAGCAATACTTCAAAAGTTGAACTTTCGAATGTTACGATTAAAGATAATAAAAACGGTGCTGTTTATAATAACGGCGGAAAAAATGATAAAGAAGGAAATGGTTTTTATATTTCAGGAACAACATTTGAGGGAAATGCCACCGGCTTTACAAACGTTACTTCCGATTCACTGGGTGTTTGGGGCGCTGCTGTTTATAATGATGCAGGCGGCTTGCTTTACTTGGAAAATGATGTTTTTGCAGAAGGTCAGGATTCGGCAAAGAATGATATTTACAATGCCGGTGATATTTATGTGAATGGCGAAAACACATTTAAAAGTCAAATTAAAAATGCCGATACGGGAATGATGGCATTCTATGGACATAATACCGTGTCAAGTATTGATAATGATAAGGGTAACCTGAAATTTGCCGGTGAAAGTAACACCGTTGATCAGTTAACCAATCAAAAGGGGCAGGTTATTCTGGAAAGCCGGTTTGCACAATTCGGTTCGGTTTCAAATTCGGGTGAAATCACTGTGAGTGGCGGAACAGCTTATATTGATGAATTGAAATTAAATAATCAAGAGCAAAACGGACAACTTTCCGTTGATGGCGGCAGTATGACTTTGAATACCGTTAGCGGTAAAATCGGATCAAGTGTTGATAATAAAGGCAATCTTGCTTTAACAGGTGATGCCTCCGGATTTATGGGAACATTTACACAAGAAGACGGTGTTACAACCGTAACGGAAAATGCCCGTTTCTTTAGCGGTGATTCTCAAATTTCGGGTGGTGTGCTTAATTGGGTGTCAACAAATGATTTAAGTGATGATGCCACGCTCACGGTCGAGGGAGATTCCACATTGATTGTCGGCGCGGAAAGTCGGGCACGTCGTGCCTCTTCCGGTGCGGTTTTAACATTGAAAAATGATAGCTCGATTGATGCAAAAGTATTTCTTGCCACCGGCTCCACATTAAATGTTGAAGAAAACGGCTCTTTAACAATGAACGAGGGCTCGCTTTGGAATGGCACAATTCATGTTGATGCCGGTGAGCTCACTTTGAAAACTCAATCACCGATTCAAACCGAAACAGGCGCATTGGTTGCTTTAACAGGTTCTGTTACCTTAGAGGAGACTGCTTCCTTAAATGTTAATGCCGACAGTACCATTGAAGGTGAGGTTATATTTACGGGTAATGAGAATACAAACTTATTTATTTCCGGCGGTTCGGTCACATTTAATGATGAGGATACCGTTAAAGGAAACACTTTTTTGAATGCAGGCACGCTGACTTACGGTGATGCAAGTGTCGATGAAAATGCTTCCTTAACGGCAACCGGCGGTCATTTGAATATCGTTGATGGGGCTTCCTTAACAGTGGATGCCGAAAAGAATACCATTGCCGATGCGGTTAATTTGAGCATTGATGAGAGTTCAAGTGTTACTGTTTTAAGCGGGGGCAGACTCGGTATTGATGAGCAGGATTTATGGCTGGGACAAATTACTCTTGATGGCGGAACACTGGATTACAGTGCGCAAACAAATGGCGCTTTAACGGCCAATACCGGTGCTTTGAATTTGACGGGCGGCGTGTTGACTTTAAATGACGCAAGTGTTATTAAAGATACGGTTTCCGTAAATATTCAAAACGATGCAACCGTTAAAGTGGAAAAAGGCGGTGCGTTAACGTTGAATGGTCATACCGAAGATAAATGGTTCGGTTTGGTTGAAAATAACGGCGGTACCGTAACCACCTTGGGTGTTGATACCACAACGGAAGGTTTTGCCGGACGGTTTAAGCAAACAGCGGGCAATTCAATTTTTGATGCTTCTTCAAATATTGTGATTGCCAATCCGGGTACTTCCATTCTCGGTGGTAATGTTTCGGTTTTAAACGGGTCGACTTTATCATTTGTTGACGGTGAAGATATTCAGTTGAAAAATTTAACCGTCAGTGATAATTCATCGTTTGGCATTAAAAACGGGCAGGCTCAAACAGTCACGCTTGATTCCTTAACGGTGAACGGTGAAAATAATTTCACCATGGATTTGCAAGGTGTTTCGGGAAACGGTGATCAGATTGTTGTAGAAGATTTGAACGGTAATGGTACAATTAATGTATCCGACTTCGGCTTTTCAGGAAGCGTGCCGACATCACGGCAAGTTGATATGCAGTTGTTTCATGTTCAAAATATTGGAGAAAATGTTTCCTTCAAGTCAACGAGCGGTGCCGTTTCAACACCGTTGGGTGACTATATTTTGCAATCCTTGGGGAACGGTTCTTATCGGGCAACACTCAATACGTTTAATCCCGCTGTTTACAGAGGGCAGGCTTCAACACTGGCCATGTATAACAACCAGTTGGAAATTGATGATATGATTTTAAATCATATTATTTTGGAAAACGGTTTCGGACAACAAGCAGTCGCGCAGTCAAAAGCTGATAAAACGCATTTGAACCGGGACGGCGGCTGGTGGAGTAAAGCCTATTACAATAACGGCCGCATGGATTTAAGTTATAACTTGGATACGGATACTACCGCTTACGGCTTATTTATCGGTGCTGATTTGCCAATGATGAATTTGGGTTACGGTTGGAATTTTATTCCGTCATTTTTTGCGGGCTATAACGGTTCCAAACAAGATTACAATGATATTGATATGAAACAAAACGGCGGTCAAGGCGGTGTGATGGGAACATTTGCGAAAAATAATTTCATTGCGTCCGTTATGGTTTACGGTGGCGGCTATTCCAACAAGATGAAAGGCAACGGCTATGAAGACAGCACGCACAACTGGTTTGCGGGCACGGCAGCCAAAGCAGCCTATAATTGGTATGTTGCCGATCAGGTGATTGTACAACCCGCGGCGTTTGTTTCTTATAATGCATTCGGTAAGCAGGATTGGCATACACAATTCGGAAATATGAATATGTCAGCCGATACCTTAAACGGTTTCAGCGTGGCACCGGGAATTAACGTTATTTACGCACCGAAAACATGGAGTACCTATGCTTCGTTGCAATATGTTTATAATGTGAATAATAAAGTCGGCGGCCGGGCCGGAACGGATGTTGATTTACCGAAATTGAAAACGGATAACGGATTTGTTCAATACGGTATCGGTGCCACAAAGGCGTTGAGTGATCAATGGAATACCGATTTCCGTGTTACGGCCGAAAGCGGCGGTAGAACGGGTGTCGGTTTCCGTTTGGGTGCCGAATATTTGTTCGATACAAAAAGCTGGCTCCGATAACAGCTTGTTTTCAAAAGAAAAGCACCCTTTTTGAGGGTGTTTTTTCTTGGATGATTGTTGAAATTTAACGTTCGCTATTTTTCCATATTATACTATGTCTTTTTTAAATGCAATCTTTTTTAAAACTTTTGTTTAAAAAAATAAGTTTTTGAGTAAATTAGTTCAATTTTCTTAAAATCGGCTTTTGATACGTTTTTTTGTTGGTATTTAGCGAACGCTATCTTTCAATATTATTTCAGAAAACTATATGACTTCTGTTTCATAAACAAGTTAAACAAGGAGTTCAAAAAATGACAGTTTATGCTTATATTCGAGTTTCAACCGATCGTCAGAATAACGATAATCAGCGGTTTCAAATTATAAATTATTGCAAAGAAAAAAATTTAAACATTGATTCTTGGATTGAAGAAATTATTTCAACCGGAGAGGTTTTGAAAAAAAGAAAATTATCGCTTCTTTTAAAAAAAGTAAAGGAAAACGATATTTTAATAACTTGTGAAATATCCCGCTTGGGAAGAAATCTCTTTGAAGTGATGGAAATTTTATCAACGTGTATGAAAAAAGGGTGTCGTGTTTGGACCATTAAAGATTGTTATACGCTCGGAAATGATATTCAAAGCAAAGTGTTGGCTTTTGCCTTTGCCTTGGCGGCAGAAATTGAAAAACAGCTGATATCGCAACGAACAAAACAATCTTTGGCGCGTCGTAAAGCGGAAGGAAAGCCGATCGGTCGCATGAAGGGGGCTAAAAATAAAACGCACAAGTTGGACGGTAAAGAAGAACAAATTGAAGATTTGTTTAAAAAAGGTGTTCCGATTGCGCAAATTGCCCGGATGATGAAATGTCATCGCGATACGATTTCACATTTTTTAAAACCCTTTTAAAGCAATCGGTTTGTTTTTTCATATGTGTAGGAAAATAAAATTGTGTTATTAACTTTCCTTCCCCGGTGACGGAGGGAAATGTTTTCTCTCTGTTTTTAGCTGATGAACAAAGATGATTATGTGCGGTTTTTCTTTTTTCGACGGGAAGTGCTGTTTCGTTTTTGTGGAATAGTGCGGTGGGATGAAAACAAGAAAAATAAATGATGCAAATTTTCTGCTTGACATTGATATGAAAAGCTTTTATTCTGAAAATAAGGCAAGTGATGTGTGCCCCGAGGTGTGACAACCTCATCAAAGGTGTCCTTGGAAAAGGACAGATTGCGAGTCTTGTTTTTTTATAAACAAGGTAAGTAATTGAACGACCGGAAGGTGGTAGAATAGCCTTTTGGTCAATATATCGCACTATTTCCTTTGAGTAGTTGTCAACTTCCGGTCGCCTCTCATCAAGGCGATTTTTTTTGAATCTATATCAAAAAAACGTACGATTTTTGCAACACTTTTTTTTGATTTTTTCAAAAAAAATTTAATTAAGGGGAAAACAAATGCAATATCAAACGGTTATAACAAGGCCATTTCACCAAAATTTAAGGGTAATTTTACCTCCGAATCCGCGTTGCATTAAAGGTACGTTTAATTGTATACTGTTTGTATAATGAAAGGGAGTCGGAAAATGACAAAGCAACTCAAAAAACAATTTAAAAATCAATCGCAAAGCGGCCGATCAATGATTGAAATGCTGGGCGTGTTGGCGATTATTGCTATTCTGTCCATTGGCGGAATCGTGGGCTATAAATTAGCAATGAATTATTATCAAGCAGACCAAATAGCCAATGAAATTAACTTAATGCGCAACGATTTAAAAGTTAAATACGCTTTGGGGAATGAAGAATTGTTACTCGGGGATCCTTATGATGATACACCCGCAGATGAAAATTACAGCGGGCATTTATCAACACAATATGATCGTTATCCTGTTGATTATGATTGCATCCGCAAAGACAAAACAGAATTTTATAACTGCCGTGAAGCAGATGCTTATTATATTAAAGTCGGAAATGTTTCGAAAGGGGTTTGTAAACCGCTTACAACACTTGTTAATGGCATGGACGGCTTAATGTATATGGAAATTAACAAAGAAGTTTATAAAGAAGGTGATTTATGTTCAAGTGATGAAGCCAATGAATTTTACATTCAGTTTGATGCGGAAGAAGTAAACGGAAATTATGATTCGAATCGTCCGGAAGGTTGGTGCGCCAAAGATGAAGATTGTGACACTTCAAGACCTATTTGTGATGTAGAAAATAATGAATGTGTGGAATGTATAGATCATACGGATTGCAAAGATTTAAGCAAACCCCGTTGCAATGATGAGCTGGGTAATTGTGAATCGTGTCCGCCTGCAACACCTAAATGGAACGGCAGTCAATGCGTGCAGTGCTTAACATATAATGATTGTACAAATTCTGAAACACCAAAATGTGATGAAAGTACAAACACATGTGTAGCGTGTCCGCCAAGATCGATTTTTTATGAGGGCGAATGTTATCCTTATGAATGCCGAACAAATAAAGATTGCAACCCCAACGGCGGATTTGAAAATTATTGCCATATGGAAAGAGGATATGATAAACAGCAAGAGTTTTATGATGGGGATAGCAGTTATGATTCAGGAAAATGCCGAAGTGTGAGCGGAGATTTGGATAAACAGTTAACAATTACCACTCCCTCCGGTAAGACTATAACAACCTACGGATCGAGTCAAGTAATGACGTGGTGGAGTACTTGTCGGTTCTGCGCGGCACATGCCGGTGAATCGGATGCGGCGTGTGAGGCACCAACACAAGCTGAGCCGGATTTTATGGCGGGATATGATATGTTGGAATGTGCAGATGAAATTGTAAAAACCAAGAATAACAATTATTGTCATGCAACGAAAGTAGGGCATACAAATAGCGTAGAAGGCAATATTTCAAGCGTATATACCCAAATTCAACAGTATTATGGATATTCATATTTTCCTTGGTTTAAAGAGAGTTATTCGCTCGATTATGTTTTTGGTCTTTTGAGCAACGGACAGGTGGATCTCAGCACGCGCCATGATGATGACACTTTTGCGCGACGCCATCCTCTATGTGTGACGAAAGCGGGGGCTCATTAAGAATAATACGCGCAGCGCAAACAGGGTTTTTGAGATACAAACAAGGCCTTTTTATGCAATCGCAGCTCCATATGAATCAAACGTGATTAAAGTTTATTTGACAAATAATCAATAAACGCAACAGTTCAATTGGGTTGATAACGAATATGACGCGGATATTGTTGTTTACAAAACAAATGCCGGAAGCCATGCCGGATGGAATAAAGATTATCAGTTGTTTCAGCTAAAATTGAAGCAATAATTAAGGGGACATAAAAAAACGGGGTATCCTGTTGCTGGGAACCCCGCAAACCCCACCGCTCTGCTCATTTGAGAACGGAATTGATGGTCATTCGGCTACATTAAGCAGCTTTGGCGACCGGAGCAAAATTATCATTTGCGTTTATATTTTCAGCCCGATAACGGTGGTACAATACCGGATACAAGAAAAAGCCTTTATTATGCGTGTCGATCCTGTTTCACCCCCATTGGTGGAGGTGTCGGGTACCGCCCCCGAGTCCACAGACATCTATTCTGCTTTTCGTTTAGCATCATAGTCAAAATTGCTTTGACAAAAAAAAGTATAACCCGTTTTTGAGAAAAAATCAAGATTTTTTATGATAAACTTTGTTCGAGTCTGCCGTTACACAAAACAGAACCCCTAAAAAAAACCTCCCGCAAAACGCAAGGAGGCTTTTTTTAAGTGAACGTGTTCGCTTTTATTTGTCGATTTTAGCAACGACACCGGCGCCAACCGTGTGGCCGCCTTCACGAATAGCAAAACGTAAACCTTCGTCCATGGCAACCGGCACGATTAATGTGACTTTTAATTTCACATTATCACCCGGCATAACCATTTCAACACCGGCCGGTAATTCAATTGTACCGGTCACGTCTGTTGTACGGAAATAGAATTGCGGACGATAGTTTGCAAAGAACGGTGTATGACGACCGCCTTCTTCTTTGCTCAACACATAAACTTCGGATTCGAACGTTGTGTGCGGGGTGATTGTTCCCGGAGCAGCCAAAACCTGACCGCGTTCCACTTCGTCCCGTTTTGTACCGCGGAGCAAGACACCGATGTTATCGCCGGCTTCACCTTGATCCAACAATTTACGGAACATTTCAATACCCGTGCAGGTTGTTTTTGTTGTCGGACGCAAACCGACGATTTCAACTTCTTCGCCCACTTTTAACGTACCGCGTTCCACACGACCCGTCACAACCGTACCACGGCCGGAAATGGAGAACACGTCTTCAATCGGCATTAAGAACGGTTTGTCTTTCGGACGTTCCGGTTGCGGAATGTAATCATCAACAGCGTTCATTAAAGCAATAATGGACTCTTTGCCCATTTTCGGATCGCCGCCGTCCAAAGCAACTTTGGCAGAACCGCGAATGATAGGAATATCATCACCCGGGAATTGATAGGAAGACAGTAATTCACGAACTTCCATTTCCACCAAGTCTAATAATTCGGCATCGTCAACCATATCAACTTTGTTCATGTAAACAACAATGGCAGGCACACCCACCTGACGAGCCAACAAAATGTGTTCGCGTGTTTGTGGCATCGGACCGTCGGCAGCGGAAACCACCAAAATAGCACCGTCCATTTGAGCGGCACCCGTAATCATGTTTTTAACATAGTCGGCGTGACCCGGGCAGTCAACGTGCGCATAGTGCCGTTTGGCTGTTTCATATTCAACGTGTGACGTTGAAATGGTAATACCGCGAGCGCGTTCTTCCGGAGCTTTATCGATGTTTGCATAATCAACGAATGCAGCGCCGCCTTGTTCAGCCAAAACTTTTGTAATGGCTGCCGTTAATGTTGTTTTACCGTGGTCAACGTGGCCGATTGTGCCGATGTTGCAGTGCGGTTTTGTTCTTTCAAATTTTTCTTTACTCATTATTTAATTTCCTTAACTGATCAGTGTTAAAAAATAAATCCTCTTGCGGAGGACCCCTTAATTGGAGCGGGTGATGGGAATCGAACCCACGTGATCAGCTTGGAAGGCTGGAGCTCTACCATTGAGCTACACCCGCAATCGGGTCTTTGGTGGAAGGGGAAAGATTCGAACTTTCGTAGACATAAGTCGGCAGATTTACAGTCTGCTGCCATTAACCACTCGGCCACCCTTCCGGCCCAATAGACACTCTTGCTTTACACAAGAGGAATACATTATGCCGTTAATTCAAAAAATTGTCAAGCACTTTTTTCGAAAAATAATTTAATTTGACGGTTTGTGTTTTTTTTAGCAAATAATTCAACAGATTATATGGCATAAAATCATTCGGGAAGGGCTTCCGAGCGTACACTTTCGAATAAAACGCCCGACCAGGCATTTTTATATAATGTTTTGCCTTGAATTTTAAAAGTTAGTGTTAAATAATTGTTTTGAATCATCTCGGGCGTTATTTTTAAAACGGTTTCAGGTGTTTGATCGGCATTAAAAACCCAATCGGCCAGTCGGGTATGATCGGCATAAACCGTTATTTCTTTTTCCGAAACGCCGAACAGAGGCGCCTGTAATGAAAAACGTAATAGAAAAGGAGCCGAAAACCCGAGTTTCAGTTTTATTCGAACCGTGTTCGAATCGCTCCAATATTGATTTAAAACAAGCTCCTGTAATCCTTTTGCCGCTATTTTTTCAAATAAATCGGTGGAAAAAACAAGTGTTTCACCAAGGCTTATCGCCGTTAAATTTTCCGGCGCATCAAAAATATCGGCGGATAATTCATTGCCGAAAGAGGCATATTTATCGGATCGACACGACAATAAAAACTCAAAATCGGTTATTTTTTCATACAACGTTTTTTCCGCCCGATAAAGAGAACGCCCCAAGCCGTATGTACCGTTAAAATCAACGCCGAGTGCATCTAAAATTGTGGGAGCAATGTCTAAATTCGTAAATGAATGAATAAACGGTGTTTGATTGTTTTGCGGATTAATAACGGTGAAATAAATTTCACGATGCGGCAGCTTTTCCAATAAAGAATCGATGTTGGTGGACGAAACCAAATGATCGCCCATCACCACAACGGTTGTGTTTTGATAAAACGGTTGTTGTTTTATCCAGTCAATCAAGGCAACTACTGCCGAATCCGAGCAAATAACCGCATCGCGATAGTCATGATATTTTTCCCGACACGTCGGATTTAAATGGCCGCGCGGTTGATGTGTATCGGCTTGAATTGTTGTTAAGAAAAACGGCTGATTCATTTGCGCCAAACGCGTTAATTCATCTTGCACCGCCCGATAAAAAGCCTGATCGTTTAATCCCCATTCCGATTGAGAATTATCATCATATTTGTCTTTCAGCTCTTTATAGCCTATCGCTTTTTGAAAACCGTGACGCAATGCAAAATGATTTGTTCCCGTAAACTGAACGGCTGCGGCCTTCATTAACACGTTTTGATAGCCTTGCTGCGCCAATTGTTCCGGCCAGCAAACCAAATTCGGCATAAACTCTTTGAAAGAAGATAAATTGATAAAGTGATTGTTTAATTTTAACGGCACACCGCACAAAGCCGACATTAAACTGGTAATGGTCCAACCGGTTTGCTTTAATTGATAAAAGCCATTAAAAGAAGTGTTTTCGTTTTGAATACGTGTTAATTTCGGCGATAAATTTTCACCGAAAACCGATTTGTTTTGAAACGATTTTTCATAAGATTCCAAAATAATGAAAATCAGATTACGGTTATTTGCCCGAAGGTTCGGCACCGTATAATTTTCTTCATAAAGTTGACTTTTTGTTGCTTGCGCCCGAATAAAATCAACCAAATGCCAGATGGAGCAGGGATATGACAAAAGCAAAATTGTTCCGAGCGGCAAAAGAAAAAGAATCTGTTTCGGGCAAACTTGTTTGAGAACGGATAAAAGAATAAATCCGAAAATCGAACCGATAAAAAACACCGTAACAAAACCGCTGATTATCAATTGAACGGCAACGCCCTCCAGCGGTTGCGTTAAATTTAAAATAACCTGTTCCCATTCGACAACGCCGAAATAGAGACGCGCCCAAACGGCGGCAATAAAAATATAGACGCTTAAAAAAAAGAAAAAACACAACAAATAAAACAGCGTTTTTTTAATCATCTTTCGAAAGCGTGGATTGCGAAACAAGATAAGACGGCCGATGTTTTGTTTCCAAATAAATCAGCCCCAAATATTCCCCTAAAATTCCGATAATAATAAGCTGAATACCGCCGATAATTAAAACGGAAACCAAAACCGATGCCCAGCCGGAAACAACAAACATATCGGTAAAAATTTTCATATATAAAACATAGCAGGCATATAAAAAACCGATGGTGGTTGTGATAAAACCCAAAACGGAGGCCAATCGCAGCGGCATAATTCCGAAAGAAGTAATACCCGACCAGGCAAGCATGATCATACGCCGCAACGTATAGCTGCTTTGGCCTTTAAATCGTTTTGCCACCTGATAGGGCAGAAAAACCTGCTTATAACCCATCCAATAAATATACCCGCGCAAAAATAAATTGCGTTCCGTTGTTTTTTTAAGCGCCGTTACCACTTTTTTATCCAGCAGGCGAAAATCGGCGCACCCACGCGGCACATGAATATTCGTCATAAAGCCCAATATGCTGTAAAACAAGTTTGATGTTTTGCGTTTCAGCCATGATTGATTTTTGTTTTCCTGCCGAAGCGTATTTACAATTTCGGCACCCGAAAGCCATGCATCAATCATTTGAGGAATCATGGCAACGGGGTGTTGCAAATCGGCATCCATGGTAATAACGCAATCACCCGACGCATAATCCAAGCCGGCACGCAACGCACTTTGATGTCCGAAGTTGCGCGAAAAAGAAATATAATGCACCCATGGTGTTTTTTGATGCATTTTTTGCAAAATCGATAATGTTTCGTCTTTGGAGCCGTCATTAACGAAAATCACTTCATAAGACGGATATTTTTTTAATATCGGCAATAATTGCCTTAACATTTCTTCAATGTTTTGAGCTTCGTTATAGGCCGGTAAAACAACCGAGACTTTAAAATTTTTTTTCATTTTGCTCTCCCCGCTTTCTTGATGAAACTTTTTGTATGTTACAATAAATTTTTTAAAAATACAACTTTTTTATGTCAAAAAACAAATGTTTTGACAATTTTATTTTTTCGGTTTATGTTATACGCAAAGGATTTTTTGATATGAAACCTAAATTCAAACAAAAACAATCATTTTCCAAAAACACAAATACATCTGTTCTTTTATACGGGCGTCACCCCGTAACGGCGGCTCTTTATAATCCGAATCGAAAAATTAAAGAACTTTATTTAACCAAAGAAGCGGCCGGAGAAATAAAAGTGCCGTCCGATATAACCGTACATGTGTGTCCCAAAGAGCAATTAGATTCGCTTGTCGGCAAAGAAGCCGTGCATCAGGGGTTTGTTGCCAAATGTGCACCGCTGAAAAATAAAACAATTGAAGAAGTGATTGAACAAACGCGTTCTCAAAAAGAAACGCTTGTCGTGATTTTGGATCAGGTCAGCGATCCGCATAACATTGGTGCGATTTTGCGCTCTGCCGGCGCCTTTCAAGCCGCAGCCGTTATTGTGCCGGAAGCCGGTGCGCCCGATGAAACGGGTGTTTTGGCAAAATCCTCCAGCGGTGTTTTAGAGCTGGTTCCCTATGTGCGCGTTGCCAATTTGGCGCGCGCGATGGAAGCGTTAAAGAAAAACGGTTTTTGGTGCATCGGTTTTGACGGAAATGCCCCGCATTCCGTTTATGAGACGAAACTGCCTTCAAAATGCGCGCTTGTGTTGGGGTCGGAGGGATTCGGCCTGCGTCGATTAACGGCTCAAAACTGTGATGATACGGTGAAATTGCCGATGAATCCGCAAGTGGAAAGTTTAAATGTGTCCAACGCCTGCGCCATTGCACTTTATGAATGGAATCGCCAACATCACACTTAAAAGCAAGGCGTTAAAAATCGGTTTTTGCCGGTTCAACCGATTGAATATATCCCATTGAGCGAATTTGAAACATTTCCAAAAGACGATCGTTCGTGCCGTCGTGATTTAAGCGGAATCGGCCGTTAATACCTTGATAGCCCACCGGATCGGTTAACGTGTTTTCATTTAAAGCCCCTTTGCCGGACAGGAAAGATACCAACGAAAAGGCATCATATCCGAAAGCGGCAATCGGCATGGCATTTTTATCGAAAGCCTCTTTATATTTTGATTTAAACACCGTCATACGCGTTTGCGGCACATCGGCAAAATAAGCACCGACAAGTTGCGTATTTTTGGTATGCCGCAGGGTAGCCAAGCCGTAATAGGGCACAATTTGAGGCGTCACATCATAATAATATAAAATGGAAACCAATTGTTCCAATTTAATACCTTGTTCAAAAACAAATAAGGCATCAAACGATAAGCGTTCCGCCGACGGGTTGCGAATCAGCTCTTTTTCGCGCGCGGTCAGATTTTTCCGACGCGGATCAATTAACGGCGGTGCTATTTTTTCCACCGGTGTGGTTAAATCATTTGAGGTCGGTGCGTAAAATGAGCGATGAACAATTTCCATACCCGGACAACTTTGCACGGCCGTTTCAAATGATTGCACCACAATATCGCCCGTTTTGTCTTGAGGGCCGATTAAGGCAAACCGCCGTTGGCCTTGTGCGCAGGCATAGTCAACAATGCGTTGAATTTGTTGCGGAATCAATAAGGCAACGGAATAAACGCCGTTACCCAGCACCGATGTATCCGACGTAAAGGATAAAACCGGCTTATCGGGTTGTTGCGCACTCACGGATTGCACTTCGCCGGCAAAAACGGGGCCGACGAACACATCGGGCGATTCGGCTGAGGCTTTTTGATAAGCTTCAACGGCGCCTTGCGGTGTACCTTTCGTATCAAAGAACAAAACTTCCGTCGATTCGCTCGGGCGTTCCAATCCTGCCATCAGTGCCGCATTCTGGAAATTTTCGCCGACGGCGGCATTCGGGCCGCTTAACGGCAACAAGAAGGCGGTTTTGGTTTTTTCGCCTGCTTGTCCGGCGGAAATCGAAACATCTCTTTCGGAAGCCGGTATTTTAATTTGTTCGGCACAACCCGCCATCAATGCCAGTAAAAAAATGCATAAAATTTGTTTTTTCATTGTTTTTATCCTTTTCATCTCTCTTTTTTCCTGATATACTGGATTTTAATTTCATTTTCAAGTTGATTTTCTTAAAAACGGAGTTTTTTTATGTTATATCTTGTTTCAACACCGATCGGGAATTTAGGCGATTTATCGCCGCGTGCCAAACAAGTTCTTGAATCTGTTGATTTAGTTGCTTGTGAAGATACGCGGACGAGTCAACAGCTTTTTTCGCTTTTGGGATTAAACGTAAAAGCCGTTACCCCCTATCATGAGCATAACGGTGCCGTTGCCCGACCGAAATTGATTGAAAAATTAAAGTACGGCGTTACAATTGCCCTAATCAGTGACGCGGGAACGCCGCTTATTTCCGATCCGGGATATAAACTGGTGCGCGCCTGTCAGCAAAACAATATTCCCGTCACAACCGTGCCGGGGGCGAATGCCGTGTTATCGGCATTGCAGCTGTCGGGCTTGCCGAGTGATGCGTTTCTATTTGCCGGTTTTTTACCGCCCAAGCAAGCGGCACGGCGCCAAACATTATTGAAATATAAATCCGTGCCCGCCACGCTTCTTTTTTATGAAACGGCGAATCGGTTAATCGAGTCGCTTGCGGATATGGCAGCCGTTTTCGGCAATCGGGAAACGGCGGTTGTGCGCGAAATAACCAAAAAGTTTGAAGAGGTGAAGCGCGATACAATTCAAAATTTGCTGTTGTTTTATCAAGAGCAGGGAGCGCCGAAAGGCGAGCTTGTTGTGGTGGTCGATCGGGTCGATGAGGCAACGGACAACGCTGTTGATTTGGAAAAACTCATTAAAGAAAGTTTAAAAACACATTCCGTTCGCGATACGGTGGAAATTGTAACGGGCATGACATCTGTTCCCAAAAAAGAAGTGTATAAAAAAGTGTTGGAGTTATCCGAATGAAAAAAACAAATTATCAAGCCGGTCATTTTGCCGAAACGCTGGCGCTTTGGTATTTGCGTTTGAAGGGCTATCGATTCGTTGCCAAAAATTTTGTTGTGAAGCGCGGCACGGGCGCCGGTGAAATTGATTTGATTATGACAAAAGGCAAAACAATTGTTTTTATTGAAGTGAAAAAAAGACACACCTACGGCGCGGCGGCCGAAGCCATTACCATTGAAAATCAAATGCGGGTTGTTAAATCATCGGCGGTTTTTCTGCAACGAAATCCGCGGTTTTCAAAATATGAAATGCGCTATGATGCCGTTTTATTCAGCGCGCATCACTTTTTACCGCGTCACATTCAAAATGCATGGAGAGTTTTATAATGAGGGGTCAATCGCTCAAAATTTTTCTTTTGGTAACGGTTTGTTTGTGTTTAAACGGCTGTCAATATCTCGGAACAATTTTTTCCGCAACGCATAAAGTGGCATCGGTGGTGATGGACGATCGCTCCATTTCCGATGATTATAACGATACCAAGCTTAATTTGGCGATTCGCCATAATTTAACGCAACAAAAATTAAGTTATGCCGTTGATATTGAACTCACCGTATTTGAAGGAGCTGTTTTGTTAAACGGCGCATTGCCTGCCGAAAATTATATTGATGATGTTTTAAAAACCGTTTGGCAAACAGAGGGGGTTAAAAAAGTTTATAACTATATTCGATTGGCGGAGCCGCCGTCGGTTGACGTGGTGAATGAAGATGCGGCCATGTCGGCCAAAATTCGGTATCAGTTGTCCGTTACGCGGGGGATATCATCGGTTAATTATAAAATCACCATGGAAAACGGCGTGATTTATTTAATGGGCATTGCACAAAACCGGGAGGAGCTCGATTCGGTGATTGCCGTTATTAAAAATACGGTGAACATTAAAGATATTATTATTTTAACGCGTTTTATCGAAGATAAAAAATGAGTTTGTTTTTTGTGAGTTGTTTTTTGATTTTACTTTCCGTTTTTGTGGGGGGTATGGGGCTTATCGGTATTTATTATTGCCTTGCTTCCGGCTTTTTTGTCAATCCGCCGCCGGTGCCGTCCGATAAAAAGGTAAGAACCGTCGTTTTAAAAGAAATTGAAACAACGCTTTCCCGCTCATCAAACAAAATTATTATGGATTTAGGCAGCGGATGGGGCAGTTTTTTAATTCCGCTGGCAAAGCAGTTTCCGGCTCATTCGTTTATCGGCATTGAAAAAGCGTTTCTGCCTTATTTTTATGCCAAAATCAAGGGCAGACGTTTTAAAAATTTACGATTTGAACGCCAAAATTTCTTTTTATCCGATATTTCAAAAGCCGATATTGTTATTTTATATTTAATTGCGCATATTATGCCGCGCGTTACACAAAAATGCGTGTCGGAAATGAAAAACGGTGCCGTGATTTATTCAAATCATTTTCCGTTAACGACCATTCAACCGGTACGTATATGCTCGTGCGGGCATTCTTTTGACAGATATTATGTTTATAAAATCAATCATCATCAAAAAGCATTATTGATAAAAAATGAATAAAAAGTTAAAAAATCCTTGTTTTATATAAAAAATTGGTGTATAATACTTTTATGAGCAGCAAAATAAGCAGTTCAAATTATTTAAAAAACGGAGGCAAAAATGGCAGAAGAAAAAAAATCTTGGTTTGCTCAAGCTTGGGACGGGGTATGCAATTCCGCCCTTGGGCGTACGATCGGGATAGCCGATAAAGATAATGACAAACCCGGTTTGTGGGGTATGTTTAAAGAAACAATCGGCTTAAGCAGTTCCGACGAAACCAAGGGAACAAGCGCTGCGGCACAAACCGAAACAAAGGGCTTATGGGGTTGGATGAAAAACTCCCTGCTCGGGCGTACTTTCGGGCTGGCCGATGAAGGCAATGACAAACCCGGTTTGTGGGGTATGTTTAAAGAAACAATCGGATTAAGCAGTTCTGAAAATAACGGTCAACAAACAGGCGGCGTTTGGGGTTGGATGAAAAACTCCCTGCTCGGACGTACTTTCGGGTTGGCCGATGAAGGCAATAACGAACCCGGTTTGTGGGGTATGTTCAAAAACTCCATGCTCGGGCGCACTTTCGGGTTGCAAGATGAAGGCAATAATGAACCCGGTTTATGGGGTTGGATGAAAAACTCCATGCTGGGGCGCGCTTTGGGATTAGCCGATAAAAAAGAAGCTTCGGCCAATACAGCGACGGCGCAACAAACACAAGCACAAACAGCGTCGAACGGGGCTGTTAATGATGATGTGATTGTGGAAACACCATCACAATACAAGGTAGTATCGCAAGAAAAATCGAATGCACCGGTACATAAAGTATCGACTGCAACAAAGACGGCATCGAAAGCAGCAACGGTGAAGGCAGCAGCGGAAGTAACAGCAGCACCGCGTCCGCCTGTTACTCCGTCCTACACGGTGCCTTCGGGCTTTGAATATGAAAAATTTAATTCTCAAACAATTGATTTTGGCTCGTCATCATACACTTTGGGCGGGAATAACTTGTCGTCGAAAGATGTTTCTAACGGTTTAGGTTTGCTTACCGCAGCCAGAAACAATGGTCTTACCTTAAATCCCGATGGTTCTTATAATGTGGAAAATGAACAAACGAAAACATCCGGACCTATTCAAATAACGCTTACGGGGCGGGAGATGTAGAACAAAGTTATTATAAACGCAAGCAACGCATAAAAAGGCCGTCTGTTAAAGCAGGCGGCTTTTTTTGTGCTCTTCACGAATTCTTCGAGTAAATATAACGGTTAACAGGCGGCTGAGCGCAGCACACTTTATCGTTTTTGTCAATCAGCTTTACAACACGCCTCTTTTTGATGAGTGTTTTTTTTGCTCGAAACGTCGCCTTGTTATATTTTCCTTTTTGATGCTCAAAAACGGCGTGTTTTCATCTGATAAGTTAAGTTATCGAAAGTTTATTGTTGATTTTGTTCAGTGAACCGTTCAAGTCCGTACGCCCCTAAAAATGTTTTTATACGTTGAAAAACGCTCTTTTTTTCGCCCGGCAAAACACCACAAAATGCTCATAAAAACGCCCTTTTTTCGCTCGGTAAAGCACTCCCGGTTAAAAAAAACGCCCTTCTTTCGAAAGGCGCTTTTTCAAGCTTTTTTCCAATCGGAAATTAGAAAGCTGTACGCAGTCTTAAACCGATGGATTTGCCATATACATCTTGTGATTCTATGGCTTTTCCATCGAGTATGTAAGAACCGAATGCGCTGACAGCAACATTGTTTGTTAAGAAGTAAGAAACTTCTAAATCATAAGAATAAGCTGCAACTTTATCTGTTCTGTTATAGTCGGCACGAAGACCCGTATCAACGGCAACATCGGCCCGCGGGCAATAAGCATAAACACCGACTTTGCCTTCATATTTTACATGATGATCGCCTTCTTCGCTTTGGAACAACGGACGTTCAACCGCGCCGGCCAAATACGGTGTGTAAATACCGATTGTGTGACCCAATTTAACACCGGCGTCAACATATTTGTAAGCGCCGTGATTGTCATGAGAGTTGCTCTCATCTTGACCGTAAGCGGCAGAAACTTGCAATTTGGTCGGGCCGGTTAAGATATTCCATGTGGCTCCTAAATCCCAGTCAATGTTTTTATCGTCTTTGTCTGTTCCATCATAGGAATCTTTTGTTTTTTGCCAGACATTACCGACGGAAGCATCTAAAGAAACAGTGTCCGTTAAACCGTATGATAAACTTTCCGTTAAAGTATTATCATACTCTTTTGAACGATAAAAATCGTTTTTAGCGGTTGCTGTTCCGAATTCATATGTTGTTGTTGAAGCAACTGTGCCTTTGGACGGTCCGTAGAACGGGTTTGTCAATTCCAAAGCATAAGCCGATGTTGTCAAAGACAAAGCGCCGGCAACTAATAAAGCTTGTTTTAACATTTATCATTTCTCCTTGTTAAATTTGATTGTTTCCAATCATCCAGCAGAATATCCTGCTATGTCATACATTAGCTTATATGCAAAAAGAATGCAAGAAAAAAATGTGTTTTTTGAAATTATTTTTTTGTGCTTTGTTTTTCCGTTTTTTAAATATTTTTATATTTTTTATTGTTTTTCAATATGTTAAGAATATTTTTCGATTCGTTTTTCAGATAAAAACTTTAAAAATTAAGGAAAAATTTTTATCAATTGCACCGGTTTTGACACAAAAAGTTACCAAATGGTTTACAAAGCTCTTTTCAAACGGGATAAAAAAAACTATATATTTCAAGACTCTGCAAAAAAGATAAAAAAGCTGTTGACTTCTTTTATCGTTTGGGGGTATCAATAAAAACAGGAAAGGTAAGTTTGTCCTTTTCGCGAAACAGTCAAAAAAATAGTATAAGGAGTAAAACAATGGCACTGTCGGATAACGAAATTTTAAAACAAAACGAACAAGATCGTCAGCCGGTAGAATGTTGGACTCGGGTAATGGGATATTTCCGTCCGTACAGCCAATTTAACAAAGGCAAAAAATCGGAATTCAATGAACGCAAATGGTTTATTGAAGAAAATTGCTGCTGCACGCCGCATAAAATTGAGCATGCCGCTTAAAAAAATCGATTTTGTTTGGTTAAAGCCCCCGTTTCGGGGGTTTTATTTTTCGGGTTTTAAATCTTTAACGGGCTTCATTAAAACACATTTTCTGTTTTTGCAGGTATAAACCGATATTATTTTAGCTTCTTTCAAAATTAAAATATCTTCATTCAACGTGTATGTTCCCCTTTTTTTGTTAAACCACCAACGTTTTGTTTTATGATCTATTAAATAATACATATTATCGGGCAGTAAAATGGCATAATGTCGTTCCGGTGTTTCATCATAAAGCCGATAGGCATAATCATTTAAAAACCATGCCGAATATAAATCGTAGTAGGCGCCTCTTAAAAATCTTGTTGAACCGTTGGAATACCAATGTTCTGCCACATTTTCGGGTCCGCCGAAATTAAACATCAGATAATTGGGTTCATAAACAATAACTTTTCCTTTTTGATGAAATTGTTTCTTTAAAGTGCCGTCAGGAAAATATTCATTAAAAAAACGAGATAAAATCGGCGGTAAATCTTGGTATTGAGAGGGATCACAAGTGGCAAAAAAATTCAACAGGATTTTTGCAAACGGATGATGCGGACTCATTGCCATCATGGCGGAACTTAAAGTGTTTTGATGTTCCAAGCCGAAAACAAGCGGTTCCGTTAAATATTTCTCAACGGAATGCGTTAAATATATATCGGTATCCAAATAAAGCCCGCCTTCTTTTTCCAATGCATAAGCGCGGCAATAATCGGAAACATGGCGAAATTGCTTGTTTTCATACCTGTTTTTTGCATAAGCATTTTCATGAATGGGACAATTTTTTTCATTCCATCGAATAATTTCCCAGCCGGGCATATTTTTCTTCCACGAGGCAATCATCTTCTGAACGGAAGGCGGTAATTCTTCGGAGCCGATCCAAACATAATGTATTTTATGCGGAATAATCGGTTTTTGAAAACTGTAACTTCCGTAAGCGGCCGTCATGAACAGAATAATCAATAATGCCTTGAAAAAACAATACATTTAATTTCTCCTTGTTTTTATATTGTATAAATTAAACGTACCTTTAATGCAACGCAAATTTCAGGGCATTTCAACCCCATTAAATTCAAAAATAAAAATAAAAAAATACAAATAAAATCAAAATATTATAAAAAAACAAAAAAATATTGCAAAAATTAAAAAAAAGTGTTGCAAAAATCGTACGTTTATTTTGTCATACCATATCAGAATATTTTTTTATTTTTAGCAACAAATAAGGGTATATCGGGCAGGCATACGAATTTTTCCCCTATCGGCGGATGTGGAGCGGCTTAAATTGTGTCGCTCCGCTATGGGGCGATAGGGGAAAGAAAGGTGCCCCGCTGAATGGGAGTTGTAAAAGGCGGGGCATTGCGGGTCGACACAAAAACAAATAGAAGGTCGACCTTATTTGCATAAGACATAGCGCTGACCGCCATCGATGTGGGCATTACCGCGGCTGTTGTTACTCACATACCCCATATCGAGTTTTATCATATACACGGCACAGGAATCAGAACCCGGATTTATACCCCATGGATCTTCTAACCAATATGCATTGTTTCCTTGAGTCTCATCTCCGGTCTCCGCTTTTCTCAATGCTTTAATAACATGACTCAATCCGTTTGCATCAGAACATATATCTTCTTTAGCATAGCAATAACCATGGTCTGTTCCGCTAAAATTATTACAACAATCCAAATCAGAAATTTTCAGCATATTTTTATGATGTTGCTCACAGAATCGCTTGGCACTCCACCAATTCATGCCCTGACTTGACAGAACATACGGACTGTTCGAGTCGTTATTTTGTGCCGTATACTCTGATTTCTTAACGCATTTATGGGGTTTATCTGCACAAGCTTTCTCCTCTGTTATTGTCCCCACATAATAAGGATTCTGATCAACTTCTTCACTGCTGTTGGTACATTCATAAGTGTAGCACTCACTTGTCAGACAAAATTCGTCCGATTCACAATCACTATTACTTCTGCATCCGCAAAATTCGCCGTTCCACGGTTCATCTTCAGGACATGCACATTCGTTATCCTTCCATGTCATGCGCGGATCTTTACAACAAGCCCCGCCTGTCACACAATTTTCTTCTGACGAATTTTTAGAGCGGCATTCATCATCGTTCCCGCACGCCACACATATATTTTCATTACAAATCGGTGTGGGATTTTCGCAATCGGCAGATGTGGTGCATTCCACACACAAATGTTCATGACAAATCGGTAAGTTATCGGGACAATCGGGATTATCATTACATTTAATCGCCTCCGAATCCGAATCGGCACCGAAGATCACCGTTAATATGTTCTCTTCTCCAAGGCAAGCGCCTTTTTCTCCCTCTGCCGCGTCAACCGATTTCCCATTGATATAAAAAGCAATTTCGTTATCCATTTTATCAATTAAATTCGCCAGCGGTTTACAAATACCTTCGGGAATTTTTTGCATTTCAATATAATAGGCATTTGCAACGGCGCAGGAAGCCACATCATCGGGCGTGGACGTTTCCGTTTCCATATAAAGACAATCAAAATCGGTTTTATATCCGTTAAATTGAATATT
>CANQUX010000014.1 GCA_947627155.1 uncultured Alphaproteobacteria bacterium
TTAACGGCGAAGAATTGAACCGGTTCGGTGTGGAATTGGGAGCCAAAGTGGCTGCTGATATTTGCACGAATTGGGAAATCGCCGCCGGATATGAAGCAAGAATCCGTGAGGATTATGTTGATCATACCGGATTACTCAGTGTGAAGTATAAGTTCTAACTGAATATATAATCATTGAGCTCCTTACGAAGCGTTCCGGAAGCAATTCCGGAACGTTTTTTTTACGCTTTGTCTTGAAAGGATTGTGCGGATATAACTTTTATGTTGAAAACGAATATCATACACTTTGAAAACAGATTTTTATGTTTTCATCAACTTGTAAGCAAAAAAGCTGAAAATATCAAAAAAACGACAGTTTTTTCTGTCGTTCAATTGGCGACCCTAACGAGATTTGAACTCGTGTACCGACCTTGAGAGGGTCGTATCCTAACCGCTAGATGATAGGGTCATATTTTTCTTTTATCATATTTCTTTCTTTTTTGCAATAAAAATTTTTTTATTCTTTTTTCTTTTTATTTTTTTCTTGAATTGTAACTTTTTTAATGATATTAAATAAACGGAGGAAAAAATGCAATATAAATGCCCGAAATGCGGTTTTACAAAAATTGTTAAAAATGGTAAAGTGTTCGGAAAACAACGATATCAATGTAAAAAATGTTGCTATCAATTTACAAAAATGGCGCCTGCCGGAAAACCGATGTTTTTAAAATTAGCCGTTCATTCGCTTTATCTTTCCGGTTTATCCATGCGTGAAATTGCAACGTTAACGGGGGTGACGGCACAATCCGTTTCGCGCTGGATTCGAAAATGGCATCCGGCGTATATGAATGAAATCGGCTCTAAAACAAAAATTAACGCCATTCAAGGAAATCAGCTGAAACAATTTTTGAAAATTTCTTCCGAAGAACAGTTGCTTTTAATGACAACCCCGCTGCCCTCTCGTGCGTTTTTTCACACAATCATTCAATTACCGAAAGAAAAAAATAAAATATCATTAAAAAAGTGACATTTGTTTTTTTCTGCTTGATTTTCTGATTTTTTCGGCATATACCGAATAATTATTTTTAAAAAAGAGAGGAAAAAAATGAAAATTAAAAAAATTAAAAGCAGTCGTATTTTAAAAAGAGTTGCGTTTTTTGTTGTCGCTTGTGCGTTCGGGTGGTATTTGCACGGAAAAATGATGCCCGCTTTTTCCGGTGCGGACGGGTGGAATCAAACACCGTTTGTTTTAATTTCCGGCTTGAAAAAACAAGATGTTTCGCCCAAGAAAAAGTTTATTGCCCAAGCCGAAGCCATTAACAGCGTTGATATTATTCCGCAGGTGTCGGGTTATTTGGAAAAAGTGTTGTTTCAAAACGGGTCACTCGTGCAAAAAGGCGATAATATTTTCCTGATTGAACAACGGAAATACAAAGCCGATTTAAAATCGGCCGAAGCGGCGGTTTTCCAGCTCAAAAGAGATTATGAACGGATGGAAAAACTGCATAAAAGCGGCGATATTCCCGATAAACAGCTTGATATTGCTCAAAGTGCTTTGCAACAAGCGGAAGCGCAGCTTGATTTGGCACGCTTGAATTTGGAATATTCGGAAATTAAAGCGCCGATTACCGGTCGAATCGGTAAAGCCTTGGTAACGGAGGGCAATTTAGTCAGTCCGAATGCGCAAAAGTTGGCGCGCATTGTGCAAACCGATCCGATTCGAATTGCTTTTTCCGTGACCGATAAAGAACGGGCAAACTTTTTAAAGAAAGCAAAAGAAGATAAGGTTTTTGCGGATATTCGTCTGCCCGACGGCAATATTAAAAGTGTCAGCGCCTCAAAAATGTTTTCCGATAACGAAGTGAATCCCGACACGGCAACCATTCCCGTTTACATTGATTTGGAAAATGCCGATATGCAGCTGATTCCCGGAAACTATGTCGATATTTATATTCGATTCGGTGAAAAAAACGAATCGCTTTTGGTGCCGCAGGTGGCTTTATCCGCCGATGTGAACGGTACATATGTGATGACGGTGAATCAAGAAAACATTGCCGAACAAAAATATGTGAAATTAGGCGATGTTGTGGAAGACAACCAAGTTGTATTATCGGGCTTAAACGAATCGGATCGCGTGATTGTGCAGGGATTACAACGCGTGAAAAACGGTTCGAAAGTTAATCCGACACTGGTCGGCGAATAAGGAGGCACGCATGTTTTCCGGATTTTTTATTCAGCGGCCGCGCTTTTCGTTCGTGATTTCCATTGTGATTGTGTTAGCGGGATTGATTTCGCTTTTTAAACTGCCGATTGCTCTCTATCCGGAAGTAACGCCGCCGCAAATTGCCGTACGGGCAACATATCCCGGCGCGAATGCCGATGTGATTGCCAAAACGGTCGGTATTCCGCTCGAAGATGAAATCAACGGCGTGGAAGATATGCTTTATATGGATTCCACCTCCGAAGATTCGAGTTATACGTTAACGGTCACGTTTAAAGCCGGCATTGATCCGGATATTGCCCAAGTGAAAGTGCAAAACCGCGTGCAACAGGCAATGGCAAAATTGCCCGAAGAAGTCACGCGACAAGGGCTTTCCGTGAAACGACAGTCCTCAAACATTTTGGCATTCATTGTGTTTTCTTCGCCGAAAGGAACCTATAACGAAAAAGAATTAAGCGATTATATTTATAATAACGTTGAAAGAACAATTGCGCGGGTCAGCGGTGTCGGAAACGTGAATGTTTACGGCTCAAAACTCAGTATGCGCGTTTGGTTGAATGCCGATAAAATGGCGGCAATGCATATTACGGTTAAAGATATTCACGCGGCCGTTTCCGGACAAAATTATCAGCCCACGTTGGGCAGTGTGGGTGCATCGCCCACCAATTCCGATACGCCGATGATCTATTCTTTGCAAACCAAAGGCCGTATGAGTACGCCCGAAGAATTTGAAAACATTATTGTGCGCACGGCGGAGCAGGGCGGCTTAACGCGGTTGAAAGATTTGGCAACCGTTGAAATCGGACAGGAATCTTATGCCATTTCCGGCCTTTATAACGGGCAAACGGCCGTAACCATGGCCATTAACCTGTCATCGGGTGCCAATGCGTTGGAAACGTTTCAAAACATTTCAAGCACCCTCAAAGAATTGTCGCAAACTTTTCCCGAAGACATTACATATGATTTCGGGTATGATGCCACGAAATATATTGATGCCTCGGTTGAAGAAGTGATTTTCACGCTCTTTTTAACGTTGGCGTTGGTGATTGGTGTGTGCTATTTCTTTTTGCAGGATTTTTATTCGACACTCATTCCGTCGCTGACGATTCCCGTTTCCATTTTAGGCACATTTTGCGTGATTTTGGCGCTCGGATACAGTATTAACATGTTTACCTTATTTGCCATGCTGTTGGCCATCGGTTTGGTGGTGGATGATGCCATTGTGGTGGTGGAACGGGTGGTTCACTTAATGCAAAACACGCAAATGACGGCGCGCGAAGCCACTTATCAGGCCATGAAAGAAATTACGGGCGCCTTGGTGGCAACCTCTTTGGTGTTGTTGGCTATTTTTATTCCTGTCGGCTTTTTGGACGGCATTGTCGGTATGATTTATCAACAATTTTCCGTTACCATTGCCACGGCTATTTTATTTTCGCTGCTGAACGCCTTAACGTTATCGCCCGCCTTGTGTTCGTTGCTGATTAAGAAAATCAAACCGCGCAAAAAAGGCTTTTGGGGCAAGGTGAACAATAGTATTGCGAAAAGCATTCACGGATACAGCGTTTCGGTTTCCGTTATTGCCAAAAAACCGCGCGTGATTGCAACATTGTTTTGTTTGTTGGTTCTGTTGGCCTATGCGTTGTTTTCCGTTACGCAAAGTTCCTTTATTCCCGATGAAGATCAGGGCGTGATTGTTTTAAATATGCAATTGCCGGAAGGGGCTTCCAAAAAACGAACACATGCGCTTTTGAAAAAAGTTAATGAAGTGGTGGCATCGGAAAAAAGCGTTGCCGGTATTTCCGATGTGGTCGGATACAGTTTACTTTCCGGTCGCGGTGAAAACGTTGCCATGTCGTTTATTGTGTTAAAACCGTGGAATGAAAGAAAAGCCGATTCGGAATATTCCACCACGATTTTAAATCGATTGCGCGGCAAAATTTCTTCATTCCCCGAAGCCGAGTTTCAATTGTTTGAAATGCCCGCCATTCCGGGGTTGGGTATGGCAAACGGGTTGGATATTCGTTTGGAATCGCGTCATTCCATGGACTATCAACAGTTAGATGCCGCATTGCAAAGCTTTTTAAGCAAGCTTAATCAGCTGCCGGAAATTGCTTATGCTTATTCCACGTTTAATGCGAAAACACCGAACGTGTTTTTGGATATCAATCGGGAAAAAGCCGAAAGTATGAATGTGCCGATCGGCAATATTTTCTCAACTTTGGAAAGCTATTTGGGCTCGGCCTATGTGAACGATATCAATTTGGGTACGCAGGTCAATAAAGTGATGTTGCAATCGGCCTGGCCGTATCGTAAAGATATTGACAGCATCAATAATTTATATGTGATGAATCAAAACGGCGCCATGGTTCCCATGCGCGGATTGGTCGATTTGCATAAAGTGTTGGCTCCCCGCGTGGTGAATCGGTATAATCAATATCCGTCCGCTTCCGTTACTGCCGTGCAAAAACCGGGCGTCAGTACGGGTGAGGCCATGAAAGCCGTTGAAAAATTAACGGCACAATTGCCCAAAGGATTCGGTATTGAATGGTCGACCACCAGTTTTCAGGAAAAACAGGCACACGGACAAATCGGTTATCTGCTTGTTTTGGCTGTTTTGTTCGCTTATCTCTTTTTGGTGGCGCAATATGAAAGTTTTGTGGTGCCTTTGCCCGTGTTGCTGTCCCTAATTGTTGCCGTAAACGGCGCTTTAATCGGCTTGTTTTTCTCGGGATTATCTTTAAGTATTTATGCGCAACTCGGACTTATTTTGCTCATCGGACTGGCCAGTAAAAACGCCATTTTGATTGTGGAATTTGCCAAAGAAGAACGCCAAAAAGGTGCTACGATTACCAATGCGGCATTAAAAGGATTGAAAGAACGGTTCAGAGCCGTTTTAATGACGGCCTCCGCCTTCGTTTTGGGTATATGGCCGATGGTTGTTTCCTCGGGAGCCGCTGCGGCCGGACGACAGGCCATCGGTGTGCCCGTGTTTTGGGGAATGCTCATCGGAACCGTCGGCGGCTTGTTAATGATTCCTTTAATGTATGTTTTGGTTCAATCAATTTATGAAAAAATACACGGGAAGAAATAACACAAAAAACGGCGGAGAGTTTCCGCCGTTTTTTTATTGCTTTTTTATTTTTTTAAGCCTCATCGGAGCTGACTAATTTATTCCACCAACCCCGTTTTTTCTTTTTGGGTTCCGTAATCGGTGTTGCCACAGTTTCCAGTGTTTCCGTTACGGTTGATTTAGGTGTTTCCGTTATTGTCTCTTCCTTTTTGGCATTTTCGGCTTCCCGCTGCATTTTAGCGGCATGACGGCTTTTAAATGACCGATATTTTTTTGGTGGTCTTTTATTAAATTTGTTGTTAGAAGCACCTTCTTCATGTGGTATCGATACATTTGTTTCGGATTGTTCTGCCGATGCCGGAATTTCGGTATAATTTTCCAGTGATTGCTGTTCAACAACCGTAAAATGCTCTTCAGCCGATGTGTCAGGCGCCGTTTCGGCTGCAACCTCGGATTGCATAAACCGTTCGCGCCGTTGGTCACGCCGTTTTTTCCGCCATTCGTACCGCCGCCGATTTTTACCTCTCCGATTACCGAAGAAATTATTATTTTCTTCTTCAAAGTCAGAAGATTCCGTTAATTTTTCATTGTTTGACTCTTCCGCATTTCCTTTGTTGCGTTTGGCATAATCGTTTTGTTTTTTATCATTTGTTTTGGAATAATGCGCCGTTAAAGACAAATTGACGTATTCGCCGTCTTCCCGAATTCGTTCTAATTTATAATCGGATATTCTTTCAATGGAATTATCCACCGAAACCGTAACGGAACAAGCATACCGTTTTTCCATATCAACTAAATTTTTGCGTTTGTTATTCAAAACATATGTGGCAACTGTCTGCGGTAACGATAAAACAATGTTTGTTTCCCTGTTTTTCAGACAAGCTTCTTCCAAAATATGTAACGCATGCATAGCGCAGGATTCAACCGAGCGAATCACGCCTTTGCCGGCACAATGCGGACACAAATGATAGCTGCTTTCCAAAAAGCTGGAATGCAGGCGTTGACGAGACATTTCCATCAGCCCGAAACCCGACATTTTCCCGACTTGTATGCGAGCGCGATCGCGTTTTAACGCTTCTTTTAAATGACGTTCCACGGCCGCATTGTTTTTGGCTTCATCCATATCAATAAAGTCAATCACGATTAAGCCCGCCAAATCGCGTAACCGTAATTGTCGCGCAAGCTCATCGCACGTTTCCAAATTCGTGCGCAGAGCTGTTTCTTCAATATCGTGTTCTCTTGTGGCTCGGCCGGAGTTCACATCAACCGCAACCAGTGCTTCCGTTTGATCAATCACCAAATAACCGCCCGATTTTAATTGCACAATGTTGCTGTGAATGGCCTCTAACTGCGATTCAACCTGATTGACCAAAAAGAGCGGATCTTCTCCTTTATATTGCTTAATCTTTTTGGCTTGCCCCGGCATTAACATTTTCATAAAATCTTTAACGGATTTGAAAACACTTTCGCCCTCCACCCAAACTTCATCAATATCCGGCGAAAAAACATCACGCAAAGAGCGTTTAATAATGTCACCCTCTTCATGAATCAATTTCGGTGCTAATGATTCAAGCGTGTTTTCCCGAATTTTCATCCACGTTTTAATTAAATAGTCATAATCGCGCTTAATTTCCGTTTTGGTTTTCCCCTGTCCGGCCGTGCGAATAATCACGCTCATTCCTTGCGGAATGGGCAGTTTATCAACAATGGTTCGCAACGATTTTCTGTCTTTGATATTCGTAATTTTACGGGAAACGCCGCCGCCTTTGCCGTTGTTGGGCATTAAAACGCTGTATCGTCCGGCCAGTGATAAATAGGTGGTTAAAGCAGCGCCTTTATTGCCGCGTTCTTCTTTGACAACCTGAACCAACATCACCTGTCCTTGACGAATCACTTCCTGAATTTTGTATTTTTTGTAGAAATACATGCGTTGACGCGGTGTTTCTTCCGATTCGCCAATCACTTCAACATCTTCGTTTTTATTGGAAACGGTTTCGACTTCCTCTTCTTCCTGTTTGGCGGCAATCATGGCTTTTAAAGCCTCTCTGTCCGCAACGGGAATTTGATAATAATCGGGATGAATTTCCCCGAAAGCCAAAAAACCGTGTTTGTTTCCGCCGTAATCGACAAACGCCGCTTGCAAAGACGGTTCGACACGAATGATTTTGGCTAAATAAATGTTTCCTTTAATTTGTTTTTTGGTGGAGGTATCAACATCTAATTCTTCAACCCTCCCGTTTTCAACAACGACGACACGCGTTTCTTCGGGATGCGTGGCATCAATAAGCATTTTTTTTGACATAAATAATAATCCTTTAAAATAATGTGTGGTGTTATTGCCTTGTTTAAAAGCAACAAAATATCAACAAAC
This sequence comes from uncultured Alphaproteobacteria bacterium, assembly GCA_947627155.1. Lineage (GTDB taxonomy): Bacteria > Pseudomonadota > Alphaproteobacteria > CAAHEQ01 > UBA3637 > RGIG4140. The sequence goes on from CANQUX010000014.1 coordinate 7,641, forward strand.
AAACCGATTCGCATCGGAAATATCCCAAAATGAGGTGAAAGAATAAATGTTTTCATTGTTCATCCGTTCGGTTTGTTTAAAAAATAGTTCGGGCAATCATATTTTTGATTGCTTTTTTTATTATATCGGTATATGAATAAATAAGCAAGTTTTTTTTACACCTTTTTTATTATTTAAAGAAATGACACTGAAAAAAGTATGGATTTTTACCTTAATATGCTGTTTATATTGTGTCCAAACAGTGGCGGCAACCGTTAAAGACATTCGTTTTGCCAATTTTGAAACGGGTGATGTGCGCATTGTTGTTGAAACAGACGAGCGAACCGATTTTAAGCATCAGTTTTTATCAAATCCCGACAGACTGGTGTTTGATGTGGAAAAATTAACCGTTCCCACCGCAATTAAACAGAAAAAATATCCGATAAACACGTTAATCGACGGTGTTCGATTCGGATCGCATACCGGCAATATTGCTCGCGTGGTTTTTGATTTACAACAAAAAGTGAGTATTACGAGAGAATTTATTTTGCCGCCGCAAGTCGGACAAACGGGTGGAATTTGGCGCTATGTCGTTGATTTGCGCGGGAACGGAAAAACCGCTCAAAAGGCAAATATTCAATCGTTAACGCCTAAAACAACCGCGGCGGCGGTCTCATCCGGTGTGCCGCTGATGAAAACAAAAGAAAACGCGTCCGGCATTAAAGCCGTGAATACGCCTCAAAAAACAACGGCCGCCAAACAGTCAAGCGGCGTTAAAGTGGGATTGCAACCGTTTAATAAAATGAAAAAACATATCGTTATGTTAGATCCCGGACATGGCGGAAAAGATCCGGGCGCCATTTCCAAAACAGGGCATTACGAAAAAGATTTAACGCTGAAAATGGGGCGGGAAACCAGAAAATTGTTGGAAAAAGCCGGTTATAAAGTGGTGATGACCCGCGATTCCGATGTGTATATTTCTTTACGCGGGCGTGTTAAAAAAGCGCATCAGGCGCAAGCGGATTTATTTATTTCCATTCACGCCGACAGTTCCACCAATGCCTCCGCCAAAGGCTTATCGGTTTACACGCTTTCGGAAACTTCATCGGATAAAGAAGCCGCTGCTTTGGCCGAACGGGAAAATAAATCGGATATTTTGTTTGAAATGGATTTGGGTGATGTGAAACAAGATGCCAGTATGGTTTTAATTGACTTGGCGCAAGGCGAAACCATGAAGCAATCGCGCCGCTATGCCGATTTATTGGCAACCGAAATGCGCAAGGCCGTTCACACGTTACCGCAGCCGCATCGCCATGCCGGGTTTGCCGTGTTAAAATCACCGAGTGTGCCGGCCGTTTTGCTTGAAATGGGCTATTTATCCAACCGAACGGAGGAAGCGCAATTGCAAAAAGCATCGTATCGGCAAAAATTAAGCGAAGCGCTGGTGCGAGCTGTTAATCAATATTTTTCCGAATACGACAGCGCGATTTATGATCAATAAATTTTATATTAACGCGCTTTTATTTTAATGAACACGCTTTTATTTTATTATTGACGGTTTTTTAAAAATTCGAATAATTTTTCCAATGCTTTGGCGCGATGAGAGATTTTATTTTTTTCTTCCGCCGGAATGCATCCCAATGTTTTATGATATCCGTCGGGAATAAACAACGGATCATATCCGAATCCGCCGGTACCTTCGGGCGCGAAAGCCAATGTGCCGTGCAATTCGCCCTCAAACGTGTAAACCTCTGTTTCGCTCATGGCCAAAGCAATCACGCACACATAATGCGCTTTGCGATTCGGATTGTCTTTCAATTGTTCGTTTAAAACATTAAAAACGGCCGGATAACCGCCGTGTTTGATTGCAAACCGTGCCGAATAAACCCCGGGCGCGTCATTGAGTGCCGATATACACAAGCCCGAATCATCTGCCAAAACGGGCATTTTCGTTTGTTTAAAACCTTCCGTTGCCTTTAAAACGGCATTTTCCTTAAAAGTTTCTCCCGTTTCAATCACATCGGGCAAATGCGCTGTTTCGGAATCAATGATTTGAATGTTCAACGGTAATAAAATCCGCCGGATTTCTTCTAACTTATGCGCATTATGCGACGCTAAAACAAAAGTTGTCATTATTCTTTCCTTTTTATTCAATTTTTAAAGCCGTTTTTTGTTTTTCAATCAATTCCCGAATGCCTTTTTGAGCCAATGTCATTAAAGCCGTTAATTCGGGAGAAGAAAAAGCACCGTGTTCCGCCGTTCCCTGAATTTCAATCAACAAATCGTTATTCGTCATAACAAAATTCGAATCGGTACCGGCATTTGAATCCTCCATATAATCCAAATCCAAAACGGGAACACCTTGCACAATACCGCAAGAAACGGCGGCAATCATTTGCTTAATGGGAAATTTTTTAATTTTTTCGGCTTTTTTCAAATATTGACAGGCCAAATAAAGCGCCACAAACCCGCCCGTGATGGAAGCGGTACGCGTGCCGCCGTCCGCTTGCAAAACATCACAATCAATTTTAATGCAAAAACCGTCCAAGGCTCGTAAATCTACACCGGCTCTTAATGCTCGTCCGATCAATCGTTGAATTTCCTGCGTACGCCCCGATTGACCTTTTTTGGCTTCTCTGTCGGTTCGAACACCCGTTGCGCGCGGCAGCATACCGTATTCGGCGGTAATCCACCCTTGACCGGTATTTTTAACCCACACCGGCACTTTATCTTCCACTGTTGCCGTACACAGAACATGCGTATCACCGCATTTGATTAAACAGGATCCCTCCGCATACTTATTGGGATTTACAATCAATTCAACAAAACGCAACTCATCGGGTTGCCGACCGGACGGTCTTGCCATATTATACTCCTTCGGTTATTTTATTTTTTCCTTATACTATGCTTTTTTATTTGTTTATGCAAGTTTTTTATGAAGATTCGGTGAAATTAAAAATTTTTAAATTTTTCTCTTGATTTTTTCATGACTTGCTTCTACATATAAACATAGTCATATTATTTTATTCGGAAAGGGTTATTATGAGTCATAAACATCATCATAAACATCAAACGGCGGAAGCACAAAATTCGGAACAAGAAACAAATGCGGCGGAAACATCGGCCGAACAACAACAGGAAGTAACACAAGAAACATCGGCTGACACCGGTGATGAAACACAACCGCAAACCGATTCTTCTTGTCCGAACGAAGAAGTTGAAAAATGGAAAGATTTGGCTATGCGTGCACAGGCGGAAATGGAAAATTTGCGCAAACGCACACAAATCGATATTGAAAAAGCCAATCGCTATGCCAATGCCTCTTTTGCGCGAGATTTACTGCCGGTTGCCGATTATTTGGCCAATGCCATTGATTATGCTCAAAAAGAAATTGAAAAAACAAAAGAATCCCATACCGATTGCAATTCGTTTTTAATGAATCTGCTCAAAGGCGTTGAAATGACGCAAAAACAGCTTCAAACCGTTTTTGAACAACATCAAATTCGAAAAATGGAAACCGTCGGAACGATTTTTGATCCCAATTTACATAAAGTGATTCAAGAAACGGAAAATGCCGAAAAAGAACCGGGTACGATTGTGCAGGAATTGCAAAGCGGTTATACCATCGGCGGTGATCGTGTGTTGAGAGAAGCAATGGTTATTGTGACAAAACAATAATTTATCTGATTTTTTTTCATATCGGACAAAATGTTTATCAAATCAATACGAAAAGAATTTTCAAAATTTTGCTAAAATAACTTGCTTATTTTTCAAAAACAAATATACTAAACGCGAAAAATTCAGTTTTGTGAGGAGGATGTTATGGCTGATTTAACAGAAGAGCAAAAAAAGAAAGTTGATTTAATTGTCGAGCGCGTCAAAAAAGCACAAGCCGTTTATGCAACTTATTCCCAAGAACAGGTTGATGCTATTTTTAAAGCGGCAGCTTTGGCGGCGGCTTCTCAACGGATTCCGTTGGCACAAGCGGCGGTTCAGGAAACCGGTATGGGCGTGACGGAAGATAAAGTCATTAAAAATCATTTTGCGGCAGAATATATTTATAATGCTTATAAAAATACAAAAACATGCGGTGTTGTTTGTCAAGATGCGGAACACGGCTTTACGCAAATTGCCGAACCGGTCGGTCTGATTGCCGGTATTGTTCCGACAACAAACCCCACCTCAACCGCCATTTTTAAATCATTGATTGCTTTAAAGACTCGAAACGGTATTATTTTTGCCCCGCACCCGCGTGCCGTTAACTGCACGAATGCGGCAGCTAAAATTGTTTTGGATGCAGCCGTCAAAGCCGGTGCACCGCAAGATATTATTGCCGGATTGGAGGAAATAACCCCGGCTGTTACCGGTTATTTAATGGCGCATAAAGATATTTCTTTAATTTTGGCAACCGGCGGGCCGGGCATGGTGAAAGCGGCTTATTCGTCCGGTACGCCGGCTATCGGTGTCGGTGCCGGAAACACACCGGTCGTGATTGATGAAACGGCCGATTTACAAATGGCCGTCAGCAGCGTGATTATGAGTAAAACGTTTGATAACGGTATGATTTGTGCCTCCGAGCAAGCGGTTGTGGCGTTGGAATCCGTTTATGATGACATTAAAGCCGAATTCATTAAACGCGGATGCGTCTTTTTGAATGAAGCCGACAAGAAAAAATTAAAAGAATTGATTTTTAAAGACGGAAAACTCAATTCTGCCATTGTCGGACAACCGGCAGCCAAAATCGCGGAAATGGCCGGTATTAAAGTGCCCTTTACAACCAAAGTTTTGTTGGCGGAATCCAAAGAAATTGATGAAGCTAATCCGTTCGCGCATGAAAAACTGTCACCGATTTTAGGCTTTTTCAAGGCGAAAACATTTGAAGAAGCGGTGCAAGATGCTCAAAAACTCATTGTGCTCGGCGGTGCCGGACATACATCGGTTTTATATACGGCCGAATCGAATCAAGATCGGATTAAATTGTTCCGTGAAACATTAACCACCGGCAGAACCCTGATTAATATGCCTTCATCGCAGGGAGCCATCGGTGATTTATATAATTTCAGATTGGCACCGTCGTTAACATTGGGGTGCGGTTCTTGGGGCGGCAATTCCGTCAGCGAAAATATAGGAGTGAAACATTTGATGAATATTAAATCCGTGGCGGAACGCCGTGAAAATATGCTCTGGTTTAAAACCCCCGAAAAAATCTATTTTAAACGGGGCAGCCTTGATTTTGCTTTGGCCGAATTGCAAGGCCGTAAACGCGCCTTTATCGTAACCGACAGAACAATGACGCAAATCGGCATTACGGGTCGAATCGGCGGCATTTTGGAAAAGAACGGTATGAGTTATCAGGTTTTTGACAGCGTGAAGCCCGATCCGGATTTATCAACCATCGGTTTGATTTTGGAACAAGTCAAGCGGTTTGAACCCGATGTGTTTATTGCCGTCGGCGGCGGATCACCGATGGATGCCGCTAAAATCGTGTGGCTTATGTATGAACACCCTGAGTTGGCGTTTGAAGATATTGCCATGCGTTTCTTGGATATCAGAAAACGGATTGTGGAATTTCCGCGCTTAGGCAGCAAAGCCTTGATGGTTGCCGTTCCGACAACATCGGGAACAGGCTCGGAGGTTACGCCGTTTACCGTGATTACCGATGATAAAACCAACCAAAAATATCCCATTACCGATTATGCCATTTTGCCGAATATGGCCATTGTCGATCCCGATTTGGCCATGAGTATGCCGAAAGGATTAACGGCATTTTCGGGTGTTGACGTGTTAACGCACGCGTTAGAGGCTTATACGTCGGTTATGGCCAACAACTTGTCCGACGGGCAGGCATTGGAAGCGGCACGTTTGGTCTTTAAATATTTGCCGCGTTCCTATGAACACGGTGCCAAAGATCCCGAAGCGCGTGAAAAAATGCACTATGCCGCCACATTGGCCGGACAAGCGTTTGCAAACGCCTTTTTGGGATTGTGTCACTCCATGGCGCATAAACTGGGCGGTGAATTCCATGTGGCGCACGGGTTGGCAAATGCCTTATTGTTGCCCTATGTGGTCAAATATAACGCAACGGATGCGCCCACAAAACAAGGCACATTCCCGCAATATCGGTATCCGTTTGTTAAAGAGCGCTATGCCGAATTTGCCGATGCCATGGGTTTAACGGCGGGATTAACCGATTCGCAGATTGATGAAAAAGTGGCGCGCTTAATTCAAGCCATTCAGGATTTGAAAAAAGCCGTGAATATTCCCATGTCCATTCAAGAAGTGAATGTGGATGAAAAGGCTTTCTTGGCATCGCTTGATGCGTTGTCCGTGAAGGCGTTTGACGATCAATGCACGGGTTGTAACGCGCGGTATCCGTTAATCAGCGAAATTAAAGAATTATTCTTGGAAGCTTACTACGGAAAACCCGTTTTATAAAAAATGTTTGTTTAAAACAGTAAAAAAGCCTTTCGCAAGAAAGGTTTTTTTATATCCATTTTTGTATGGTTTTAAAAAAAGAGTTGAGTTCAATGGGTTTTGAAATATAATCGTTACATCCGGCTTTTAAAATGCGTTTTTTATCCTCCTCCATCGCAAAAGCCGATACGGCAATAATTTTGGTTGCTTTTAAGCGATAATCGGTGCGAATGCGCTGCGTTAATTCCAATCCGGAAATAAACGGCAGTTGAATATCCATTAAAACAACATCGGGATGGTGCTTTAAAAGCATATCCAACACATAAACCGCCTGATTGCATTGTAACACATCATACCCTTGTGATTTGAGTAAATCAGAAAAGAGTCGCATATTCATTTCATTATCTTCTACAACCAAAATTTGTGCCATTTTCTGCCTCTTTTAACAAAATAGGCAGAAAAAGCATTGAATCAAGAGATTCTTTTTTCCAGAAGAACGGCATAAAAACCGTCTTGATTTTGAGTTGGCAAAATTTGTACGGCGCCTTTATCGTTTAAAAAAGAATGCCATCTTTTCGGCAGAGACACGCGCGCAATGTTTTTATTTTCGGCCAAAACGGCTTCAACCACCGCTTCATTTTCTTCCTTTTCGAGCGAACAGGTCGAATAAACGATATATCCCCCTGTTTTCGTTAAACGAACGGCTTTTTGCAGCAATTTTTTTTGTGTTTGCGAAAGGCGTAAAATATCATCTTTCGATAAATGAAACCATAAATCCGGGTGTCTTCGAACGGTGCCGGTTGCCGAACAAGGGGCATCCAGTAACACACAATCATATTTTTCTTCATCAGGCAAAGTTAACACATCGGCGCACCGAATTGACACCTGTTTTTCAAACCCCAACCGCTTCATATTTTCCCGCAGACGCTCTAACCGATGCGCAGAAATATCAAATGCCTCAACAAAGGCACCGCGGTTCATCAATTGTGCCGTTTTTCCGCCCGGTGCGGCACATAAATCGGCAATTTTTTTCCCTTTTACATCGGGGAAAAGCTGTGCCGGAACGGAAGCCGAGGCCTCCTGTACCCACCAAACGCCGTCCGAATAACCGTTCATTTGTGTCACGTCTTTTGAAAAGGCACATCTGATTCCGCCCGTGGGTAAAAGTGTGCCGTTTAATTTTTCCGCCCAGTCAGCGGCATTGTTTTTGACGAAAATATCAAGCGGCGCTTCCTGCATAAATGTTTCGACAAATTGTTTTATTTGTTCCGGTGTGTAATTTTGTAACCAGTTCTCATAAACCCATTTTGGCAAATTGAGTAAAACGGACGGTTCGGCAAAGCGGGATATATTTCGCATAAACGAACGCAATACGCCGTTAACAAACCCCGCAAAAGCCGGTTGCTTTATTTCCCGCACTAAACAAACGCTTGTATCAACCGCCGCATGCGCGGGTGTTTTTAAATAATAAAGCTGCACCAGCCCCAATACCAAAACAAGCTGAATATCTTGCCTCTTGGCGGGAAGCGGTTTTGAAACAAGCTGTTGAATGAAGGCCGTTATTTGTCCGTATCGGCGTAAAGCGGTTAAAACAAGCAATCGACAAAATTGCTTGTCCGAATCCGGCAGCGTTTCGTAAACAGGCAATCGATGAAATGCCGTCATTAACGTTTGACGCATTTGAACAATGCGCTCCAACACCCGCAAGGCCGCCAATCGACTTTGAATTGCCTGTTTCATTCAAAACCTAACGCCGATGGCGCAAAAAGGCCGGTAAATCAACGTTTTCAAACGGATCTTCAAATAATTCGCTGCGGGAATTATTATCCGAAGTCGGTTGATTCTCTTGTTTTTCCGATAATTTTGTTGTTGTGTCCGGATAAATATTCAACATCGGTTCATTTTTCGAAGAAGCGGTATTTGAAGGCGTTGTTTCCCGCCGCCGATTTGATTTGCCGATAAAGCCGGGTAATAAGGTATCAAACAAACTGGCGCGCGGCGATTTCACGTTGGCATCAATTGTTTTGGTTTCCAAATTAACCGGTTCTTTTATTTCCGGTACTTCATCAATCGGCACAATCGGATCAATTTCCGGCACTTCTTCCGTAAACAACGGCGGTTGTGCAATCGGTGTTGCTTCCGTTAAATCAACAGCCAGCGGTTCGGATGTTTCTTCAAAATTTGTCGACCAATCATATTCGGTACTTTCCTTTTGAACGATGGGTTCTTTGGAAACGTTTTCCTGAATAAGCGGTAAAACTTCTTCCGAAGGACTTTCCTCCGGTTGTTCTTCTTTCGGTTCTTCCGCAACAGGCGGCACATTAACAACGGTTGGTTTTTCTTCTATTGCCACCGGTGTATATTTTGCGCCGGCGTTTTCATCAATACCCGTTGCAACCAATGAAACGCGAATTTTTCCGTGTAAAGCCTCATCAATGCAGGTACCGATTTTAATGTTGGCATCATCTTCTTGAATTTCCTGTAAAATTCTTTCGGCGGCATAATCAACTTCCATTAAGCCCAAATCGGAGCCGCCGGAAATGTTAATTAAAACACTTTTTGCACCCTGAATGGAAGAATTATCCAACAGCGGATTCATAATCGCCTGTTCGACCGCCACTTTAACCCGATTTTCGCCCTCGGCTTCGCCGGTTCCCATAACGGCGCGTCCCATGGCGGATAAAACGGTTTTAACATCGGCAAAATCCAAATTCATAATTCCCGGATTGATAATTAAATCGGTAATGGAGCGCACACCTTGACACAAAACTTCATCGGCAGCTTTGCAAGAATCGGTCAGCGACGTTGTTTCTTTGGCAATACGGAACAGATTTTGATTCGGAATAACAATTAAGGTATCGACATATTTTTGTAATTCCTCAATACCGGCCAACGCCCGCTTCATACGTTGCGAGCCTTCAAATTTAAACGGTTTTGATACAACACCGACCGTTAAAATGCCTAAATCTTTTGATATTTTGGCAATCACCGGTGCCGCACCCGTACCGGTACCGCCGCCCATACCGGCCGTAATGAACAAAAGATGTAACCCTTTTAAATATTCTTTGATTTTTTCGGCAGCTTCTTCGGCGGCAGCCCGGCCGATTTCCGGATTTGATCCGGCACCCAATCCTTGCGTGATGGTTACACCTAATTGAATTTTATCGGGAACCAATGATTTTGCCAATGCCTGCGCATCGGTATTTGCCGCAAAGAACGAAACATCGCCCAAATCTGCCATAACCATATTGTTAACGGCATTTCCGCCGGCACCGCCGACACCGATAACACCGATGTTGGGTGTGAGCAAAAACTCGGGTGAGGGTGATGCCAACCCGATGGATAAACTGTTTTCCTGTACTTCTAAAAATTCTGAATTAGCCATTGTATTACCTTTCCGATAAAACCTTTTCTGGGTGTTGGTTGTGATTTAAAATTTTCATTCAATAAACTTCTCTCTTGTATCATTACATATTTTAACAAGCCAATGCAAGTAGAAAATGTATATGGCGCAAATTGAGAAGATAAGCCCCGGAGTGTATCCGGTTTGCCGATTCGGACGAAACTTCTGTGGTTCGGATCGCCCAAAAATGTTGCCGTTGTTTCTTTAATTCCTTCCAGTGTACTACCGCCACCGTTCAGAATCAACTGTTTTCCGGCAATCATAAAATAGGAATCTTTTTGAAGAATATCTTTGACTTTTTCCAAAATTTCCTCCAATCTCGGAATAATAATGGAAATAAGTTCTGCTTGCGGAATTTGAATGTTGGTTCCTTCTTCTCCCAAAACGGGGACAATCAATCGTTCTATTTCATCTCGCGGTGATAAGAAAGCAGCGCCGTGCAACGTTTTTAAGCGTTCGGCAACGGAAAAAGAAGTATTCAATCCGCGTGTGATATCTTTCGTTAATATATTTCCGCCCAACGGAATTAAATCCAAATGAATCAATCCGCCGTTTAAAAAGATGGCAACAGATGTGGTTCCGGCGCCGAAATCAATAACCGTAACTCCGACGGATTTTTCTTCTTCCGTTACCGTTGCCAAAGCAGAGGCATAAGGGGTTGCCACTTTTGTATCAATACTGACATGGCATCTGTCCAAAGCGGCCACCAAATTACGAAGCTGACTTTCCGGTAAAGAAATAATATGCATGTAAACACCGAGTTTGGAGGCATAAATTCCGCGCGGATCTTGAATATTCGGTTCTTTATCAACCGTGTAACTGAGCGGGAACGAATGAATAACTTCTTCACCTTCTGCCAAACAACCGGCAATAATACCGTCCACCAGCCGACGAACATCGTTGCCCGTGATTGCCCGGCTGTCACTGATGTCTATTTCTTTATAAATGTGATGAGCTTTCATTTGTGTTGATGAAATGTTGACAACAACACTTGTCGTTAATCGTCCCGCTTGCGTATCTGCCTGTGACAGTGCCGTTCGAATGCTTTCTGTTGCCGCTTCCATATCAATAATGGCACCGGCTTGAATGCCGTTGGCCGGCGCATAGCCGCAACCGATAACCTCCGGCACATTATCCGGACCGAATTTCACAATCAGACAACACACTTTCGAAGTGCCCACATCCAACAATGTTAAAACGGATTTTAAATTCTTTTTACTCATCTTACTTTCCTTACTTCTTTTTACTTTCCGTTGTTTTTTGGGGCGCACTCACACCGGTTTCACTGCGCACGATTAATCGATCCGGCAGTTTTAAATCAATCACGTTTAAATCTCTTTCCAAAATTTGTCCCGTTTCGTGAAATTCCTGCAACCGTTTTAAAGCCGAGGCAATGTCTGTTTCCGGTAGTCGAACGACCATACCGTTTTCCACATCGTTTAAATATAAATCCCAACGCCGTTTTCCAACCCGTGTTGCCGATAAAACCCGCTTGGCAATGACGGGATATTTATTTAACTCTTCAATCAATTGCGGGGTGTGTTGCGGTGCATCTTCTCCCACAACAAGAAGCACGTTGGAAATAACGGTTTTATCATCGGCAATGGTTTTTCCTTCGGCATCAATCGGCCAATATTTTTTGTGATTTTGCCAAATGGCAATCGGTGTTTTTTCTTTGAGCCGAATGAGTAATTGATTGGGTAATCGTCTTTCAATTAACACATCTTCTACCCAAGGCAATTGTTTGATTTTTTCTTTTTGTGCGTTTAAATCAACATCAAAAATCGGCATACCTTGTTCAACCTGAACGGCAGCATTGATATCTTCAAGTTTTGTGCGAACGCGCCCCTCCACATTGACCTGATCTAATTTTAAATTTGATTTATCTTGTATGAGTGCAACAAAATCTTTGCTTTTTTCAAGGGTTATTTGTCCGTAAGGAGAGGTAAAAAACCAAGATCCGCCCCCGATCAACACCGCCAGGAACAACAGAGAAAAAAGGCGTTTTTTTGAGAACACTTTCTTCTTTGTTTTTTTATCTGTTGCTGTTTTTTTATTTTTCATATTCTGCCGCTTTCACCAATAAATCCACCAATTCGGGATAATTTATGTTTTTTATTTTTGCCACCACTTCCGGCACCAAAGAAAACGGTGTCATTCCGGGGTTGGCATTTAATTCCAAAAACACACCTCGCCCCGTTGCCTCATCAAATCGAAAATCGGAACGGGAAACACCTTTGCACCCTAATACCCGATGTGCAATTAAAGCTTGCCGTTTCAATTCTTCCTCCCATTTTTGCGGCAAAGGCGCGGGAACAACGTGTGTTGCAACGCCTGCCGTATATTTGGTGTGATAATCATAGAAACCGTCTCCTTGTTTAATTTCCACAATGCCGACGGCTTCATCAAACAACACAACAACCGATAATTCTCGTCCGGCAATGTATTCTTCCGTCAAAACAGGTTTATCAAAGGGCCAATCTGCTAGTAACTTTTGTTCCTCGTCATCTGTTTTGATAATATAAACGCCGACGGAAGAGCCTTCATCATTCGGCTTTATGACATAAGGTTTCGGAAGGGCTTTTCCCGCTAAAATATCTTCTTTCGTAATGATTTTACCGTCAGCCACATCAACGCCGGCCGATTTCACCAACGTTTTTGCTTCCTGCTTGTTCATTGAAAGAGCCGAGGCCAACACGCCCGAGTGCGTGTAAGGAATGCGCATTAAATTAAGCAAGCCTTGAATACATCCGTCCTCACCGTATTTTCCGTGTAAGGCATTAAAAATAACATCAGGTTTGTTTTCTTCCAAAAAACAAACCAACCCCGACAGTTTTTCGGGAACATCGAGTGCGATCGGTTCATAGCCTTTTTCCGCCAACGCTTTCAGAACACCTTTACCGCTTTCCAACGAAACGGCTCGTTCCGATGATTGTCCCCCCATTAAAACTGCTGCTTTTTTCATTTATCCACTCCTATTTTTTTGACTTCCCATTCCAGTTGAATACCTTCTTTTTGAAAAACTTTTTCGCGAATTTGTTCGCCCAGTGTTTCAATATCTTTTGCCGTAGCATGACCCGTATTGATTAAAAAATTGCAATGCTTGCGCGAAACTTCGGCACCGCCGACTTTGGCGCCGCGCATACCGACTTTGTCAATCAGTTGCCAAGCCGGCATTCCTTCCGGATTTTTAAATGTTGATCCGGCTGTTCGAACGCCCGTCGGTTGTCCTTTTTCCCGCTTTTGACGATTGGCTTCCATTTTTTCCCGAATCACGGAAGAATCTTTGACTTTTCGTCCTTTTAAAACGGCAGAAACAAAAATCCACTCTTGCGGTAACAAACATTTTCGATAAGCAAAAGAATCTTGTAATTCTTCGGCTTGTAACACACGAATTTCTCCTTCTTGCGTGACCACTGTCAGCGATTTTAAACAATTTTTCATTTCAAACCCGTAGGCACCGGCATTCATTCGAACGGCACCGCCGACGGAACCGGGAATGCCGCACAAAAATTCAAAATCGGCAATATTGTTTTTAAGAGCCGCACGCGCTACCTCCATCACACCGGCTGCTGCCCCGCAACATAAGCAATTTTCCGTGACCGTTATTTGCTGAAACGCTTTACCCAAGTGAACGGTAATGCCGGGAATGCCGCCGTCTCTGATTAACACATTGCTGCCCGAACCGAGAACCTGCACGGGCACGGGCGGTATGTTTTGGCGGAAAAAGGCCAAATCGGCCGCATCTGCCGGTTCAAAATAAACCTGCGCCGCACCGCCCACACCAAACCAATTTTTCTTATGAAGCGGTTCGTTTTCCGTGAGTTTTCCGCGCACGACCGGCATTTGCCGAATCAGTCTGTCTTTGGGTAAAAACGGTTTAATAAACAAAGATCCCAAAGCGTTTGTCCATCGTTGCGTCATTTTTTGCCTCCTTGCATACTTGCCAACAATTCGGTCATTTGCATTGAAATACTGCCCGCGCCCAAGCACACCAATTTATCATGCGGTGTCATCCCGCGGGTTAAGGGGATTAAATCGGAAAAATCAGCCAAATATTCCACGTTCGGATGTTTTTGCGCCAAAGCCTGTACAAAGGCCGGCGCCGTTATACCGGATAAGGGTGTTTCACCGGCGCTGTATACATCGCACACAAAAACGGAATCTGCCTGATTAAAACACGTTAAAAACGAATCCCACAAATCACGAAGTCGGGTATATCGGTGTGGTTGAAAAACGGCAATAATTTTTCCGTTTGTGCTGTCTCTTAACGCATTGAGCGTTGCGGCAATTTCAATCGGGTGATGACCGTAATCATCATAAACGGGCATGGTATTTAAAACACCGCGATAAGTTAATCGCCGTTGAATGCCGCCGAAATGAGCCAGAGCGTTGCAAATGGTTTTCATCGGTACATTTAAATATAACCCGACGGATATGGCCGCCAATGCGTTTAAAACATTGTGACGACCGAACATGGCCAAAAAAATGTTTTTCACGGCGTATGTTTTTTTATTTAAAGCGGCTTTTAAATCAAACACCATTCCTTTTTCCGTTGTTCGAATATTTTCGGCGCGCACCTGCGCTTGAAGATCCGTGCCGTAAGTAATGACTTTTCGGTTCTCGATTTTTGAAACCGTCTCTTTCACGACCGGATGATCGAGACAGGCAACACATGCTCCGTAAAATGCCGTGTTTCGCATAAAAAGACCGTAAGCGTTTTTCATATTTTCAAAAGTATGATAATGATCCATGTGTTCCGAATCAATGTTCGTGACAACGGCAATCGTTACCGGCAGTTTTAAGAAAGAGCCGTCGGATTCATCGGCTTCCACCACCACATAATCACCTTTTCCCAATCGCGCGTTTGACAGTTGGGAATTTAAAATACCGCCGATCACAAAACTCGGATCTTTTTTATCTGCCATCAAAACACTGGCAATTAAAGAGGAGGTTGTTGTTTTGCCGTGTGTTCCCGAAACGCAAATACTTTGCTTGTAATGCAAAATTTCGGCCAACATTTCCGAGCGATGTCCGATGGGCAACCCCAATCTTTTGGCTTCAATCAGTTCGGGATTATCCGCCTGAATGGCGCTGGAAACAACAACGGCATCAGCGCCCGCCAGATTTTCGGCTTTATGTCCGATATAAACGGGAATACCCGATTTTCGCACCCGAACGGTATTCGCACTTTCTTTGGCATCGGAGCCTTGTACTTTTAAGCCTAAATCAGCCAACATTTCGGCAATGGCACTCATACCGATGCCGCCGATTCCGATGAAGTGAATGCATTTTAACGGACAAGTTAATTTCATACGCCTTTTCCTCTGATGATGTTTTTTGCCAATTCGGCAACTTGTTGAGCGGCTTGCGGTTTTGAACGCTTATAGGCATTTTGCGCTGCTTCTTTGAGTGTTTCGGGTTCTTCCAATAATTCCTGCAACCGTTTTGCCGTTTTATCGACATCAAATGTTTTTTCGTTAATCAACCAACCGGCACCGTCATCACAGAATTGACGGGCATTTTCCATTTGATGATTATCGGCAGCCGTGGGCAGCGGCACAATCATGGCCGGCCGACCGATAATTTCCAATTCGGTAATGGTTGAAGCACCGCCGCGACAAATAACCAAATGCGATTCTTTCAATAACGCGGGCATATTATCGAAAAATGCGGCAATCGTCACTTTTTGAAACGGAATTTTTTGATAAAACGCTTTTAAATAATCTAAATCCTCCGCCCGCGCCTGTTGTGTAATCACAATCTTTTTTTGCAATTCTTTCGGCAGTTTTTTTAATACTTCGGGAAAGGTTCGACTGAAAAATGTGGCTCCCTGACTGCCGCCGAAAATAAGCAATCGAACGGGGCTTTTTTCTTTCGGATAAGGAGAATGTTGCGCTTGAATAATCGGGGTTCGCGCCGGCATACCGACACGAACGGCCGTGATTCCGCTCGGAATCATCAATGTCGGGTCAAATGAAGTGACAATCAGTTTGGCGCTGTTTGCCAACACCCGATTGGCGCGTCCCAACACGGCATTTTGTTCATGCAATATCACGGGAATATGGCACATTTGCGCTGCCATAACCGCCGGAAAAGAAGCATATCCGCCCACACCGATGACCAACGACGGCCGCAGTTTTGCCATTAAGTGAATGCCTTGTACGGCGCCCCAAAACAGTTTGGCTGTTGCCGTTAATTTATGAAAAATTGAGCGCCCCGCAACCGATTCGGCTGCTAATCTGTATGTTTGTACCGTCGGCAAAGAATGAAAAGCGGCGCCGCGTTTATCCGTGACGAAAACAACGCGGTAATTTTGTTCCACCAATGCGGCGGCAATCGCTTCTGCCGGAAAAATATGCCCGCCGCTTCCGCCGGTCGTTACAACAACTAACGGACGATTTTCTGCCGTTATTTTTTTGTTTCGGTTAGCCGGTTTTAATTTTTTTGTCATTCTCTTTTCCTTTCATTCCAATCCGCGACCGAGAGTATGTCGCTTTGTCAAACACAAAATAATGCCGAATGCGAATCCGACAGATACAAGCGAGGATCCGCCGTAAGAAATAAACGGTAATGTCATTCCTTTTGTCGGCAACATATTCAATGTTGAACCCATATTCACAATAGCCTGAATTGCAATTTGAGTCAATAAGCCGCCGACGGCAATTTGGCAAAAATAATTATTTTCATGCCGCATTAAATAAAATCCTCTCAACACCACAAAAGCAAAAATAACAATTAAAAAGACCGTGAGAATAAAACCGAATTCTTCCGCCGAAACCGCAACAATAAAATCCGTGTGTGCATCGGGAAGTTCATATTTTACAATGCCTTCCCCCGGCCCTTTGCCGAACCAGCCGGCATTTTTAAGCGTTTCCAATGATTTGGCAACCTGATATGCTTCGCCGTTTTCGGGATTTAAAAACCGATTGACGCGTTCATGAACGTGATCAAACAAAAAGTAAGCCATACCCAATGCACCGGTGAACAAGCCGCCCAAAATAACCACAACCGCCATCGGAATGCCCGATAAAAACAGCTCAACGGCAAAAATACCCGAAACGGTAATAAACATACCGATATCCGGCTGTAACAAGAGTAATCCGGCAATAATAACATATAACACAATGGCAGAGCTGTATCCGGGCATTTGTTTAATGAGTCGACCCGTTGCCAAAAGCCAGGCACAAATAACGGCAAATGCCGGCTTTACGAATTCGGACGGTTGCAACCCCACACCCAACAAATAAATCCACCGTTTGGCACCTTGAATTTCCGTTCCGAACAAAACAACGTAAACCATACAAATTAAAGAGCCGATTAACACAAGGCCGCTGATTCGGCGCACCAATTTAAAGTCAAATAAGGCGGTTGCAAACAAAACCAAAACGGCAGGTACCAAAAAGATGAGTTGTCTGTCAATAAAATAGAATGTATCCCGATGCGTTCTTTCGGCTACACCCGGACCGGCGGCAAAAATTAAAAAGATACCATATAAAATTAAAATAAAGGCACTGTATAACAAGCCCCTATCCAAACTGCGATAGGTATCCGACAGAAAATGACGATATTTTTTAATGAATGCCTGCATGGTGTTACCTGATTTTTAATGTTGATAAAGCCAATAAGGCCAGTAAAATTGAAACAATCCAGAACCGAACGACAACCGTTGTTTCACTCCACCCTTTTTTCTCAAAGTGATGATGAATCGGCGCCATTAAAAAGATTCGTTTTCCGCGTAATTTAAACGAACCGACCTGTAAAATATCGGATAACGCTTCTACCACGAATAATCCGCCGGCAATAGCCAACAATAACTCTTGTTTCGTGGCAACGGATAATGTGCCTAAAATACCCCCCAGGGCTAACGAGCCGGTATCACCCATAAACACTTGTGCCGGGTGAGCGTTAAACCACAAAAACCCGAGCGTTGCCCCGATAACCGCACCGCAGAAAACGGCCATTTCACCGGCACCGGCCACATAGTGAATTTGTAAATAATCGGTATAGTCAACCCGTCCGACCAAATAGGAAATAACGGCAAAAACAAGACAGCACATAATCACCGGCATACTGACCAATCCGTCTAATCCGTCGGTTAAATTAACAGCATTCGAACTGCCCACAATCACCACCAACACAAAAGGAATGTAAAAATAACTTAAATCAATGAATACATTTTTGAAGAACGGAATGGTTAAAGTGGTACCCATGGGACCGTTTTCCAAACAAATAAGCCATAAACAGGCAATTAAGCTGATGACAAACTGTACAAACAATTTTTGACGTCCCGAAATACCTTTGGAATTGTGCTTGGTGAGTTTTTTGTAATCGTCGACAAAGCCGGCCAACCCGAAACCGCTCATCACAAAAATTAACACCCAAACGTAAGGATTGGAAAGCTGTGCCCAAAATAAAGACGAAACCAAAACGGCAATTAAGAGCAGCAATCCGCCCATGCAAGGTGTGCCTTTTTTGGCAAAATGCGTTTGCGGGCCATCTTCGCGAATCGGTTGTCCTTCACCTTGCTTTTTTTTCAGCCAGCCGATGAAACGGGAGCCGAAACAAAGCATAATGAAAAAAGCCGTGACCAAAGCACCGCCGCTTCGGAAAGTAATATATCGAAAAAGATTTAAAAAACTGATATCAGATGAAAATAACGATAAATAGTATAACATTTATTTAATTCCTTTCAATGCGGCAATCACTTTTTTCAAGCCCGTTCCGTTTGAGGCTTTCACAAGAACCGTATCGCCGTCTTTTAAATTTTTGGTTAAAACGGGGATTATTTCCTCCGCCGATAACACGCTTTCTCCCTGCATTTCTTTCGGCAACGATAAAAACAGAGCTTTCATTTCCGAACCGACGGTGAAAACCAAATCAATTTTATTGGCTATTAAAACCGGTGCCAAATTTTTATGAAATGTTTGACTTTCCGCACCCAGTTCCAACATATCACCCAACACGGCAACCCGTCGCGTGTTTTGATGTGCGCCGAGTGTTTGAACGGAAGCCGCCATGGAAAGCGGATTGGCATTATAGGCATCGTCAATCAGCAGAATGGTTTTACCGTCAACTTGCACTTTTTCCGTTGCACCGCGACCGGCGACCGGCTTTGTCTTATCAATATCTTTCAGCGCTTGCTCCACACTGGCGCCTGCGGCATCAACCATGGCCAACACGGCTAATGAATCCAATGCGAAATGTCGGCCGGCAAAATGAATGGAATAGGTATATTCAAATCCGTTCCACCGAAACGTTACATCTGTTTTTTCGGCAGAAACAACGCAGTTTGTCAATTCAAAATCAGCCCCTTTTTTTTGCCCGAACGAAACAATGTGTCGAATGCCTTTGGCACGCGCCTGTTCGCTCAAATAAGCATATAGCGGACTTTCAATGTTTAAAACCGCCGTTCCGTTTGTATCGGCAAATGTGTAAATTTCGGCTTTGGCTTCGGCAATGGCGGCATCATCTTTAAAATATTCCCGATGTGCGCCGCCGACCATGGTAATCACGGTGTGATTCGGCCGCACGATATCCGATAAATACGCCATTTCACCGAAATGATTCATGCCCATTTCAATAACGGCATATTCCGTTTTTTTCGGCATTCTTGCCAATGTTAACGGCACGCCGATTTGATTGTTGAAGTTTCCGCCGGTGGCAAAAGTGAGCCCTTGTTCGGATAAAACGGTTTTTAACATTTCTTTGGTGGTTGTTTTGCCCGAACTGCCCGTAACGCCGATAAAAATTGCATCGCTTCGCATGCGCGCAAACCGTGCCAGTGCTTCCAGAGCATCGGTTGTATCGGAAACCACGATTTGTTTTTCGGGTAAAATATCACTCATTAAATGATCCGTCACACACGCAACAGCGCCTTTATCCAAAGCCGTTTTCACATAGTGATGTCCGTCGGTATTTTCACCTTTGACGGCAATAAACAAATCACCGGGCATAAGTGTTCGCGTATCAATGGAAACGCCTGTTGCCTGAACGGTGGCGGCAACGGGAGTATTGAAAGCCAAAGACAATTCTTCGTGTGACCATAAAATTTCTTTTTCAAAAGCGGCGCTTTGAGCTAAAACTTCGGCTTTATCATTGTAATGGTAAACTGTTCCTTGAACGGTTTGCCCCGTTTCATGGCCTTTTCCGCAGATAACACAAACATCGCCGGCTTTCAAATTATTCAGTGCCAGAAAAACGGCTTCAATGCGGGAACGACATTCAATGCCTTTGGGACAAGCCTCCATAATGGCATTTCGAATATCAGCCGCTTCTTCAAAGCGCGGATTATCATCGGTTACATAAACAACATCGGCCAATCGATCGGCAATGGCGCCCATTTGCGCGCGCTTGCCGGTATCACGATTTCCGCCGCATCCGAACACACAAAGCAATCGGCCTTGCGTGTGTGCCCGTAAAGAAATTAAAACACGTTCCAACGCATCAGGCGTGTGCGCATAGTCCGCAAAAACGCGGGCACCGTTTACGGTTGTTACCGCTTCCATACGTCCGGCGGGTGCCTTTAATGCGGGCAGAACTTTCATGATATCGGAAATTTTTAAATTAAGCCCCAAACACAACCCGACGGCACATAAAATATTCATCACCTGAAAGTTTCCGAAAACGGATAAAGAAACGGTATATTCTTTATCGAACGCTTTTAACGTAACCTCTTGTCCGTGCGCCGTCGGCGTTTGAGAAACAAGCTGCAATTCCTGCCCGTTTTGCCCGTAAGATATCACCCGAATCTGTTGTTTTTCGGCAATGGAGCGCAAAGCGGGATATTCCGGCACATCGGCATTTAAAACAATCAGGCCGTCGGGGGCTGTGCGCTCGGCAAATAAGCGTGTTTTGGCGGCCAGATAATTTTCCATTGTGCCGTGATAATCCAAATGATCCCGCGTTAGATTGGTAAATCCGCTCGCCGCGAAAGAAATGCCGTCTAACCGTCCTTGCGCCAAACCGTGACTCGATGCCTCCATGGCCACATATCGCACACCTTTATCGGCCAGTTCTTTTAAGGATTGATGAAGAGTTACGCAATCGGGTGTTGTCATTGAACCGCTTTTTTTCAACACGGGCGACTCAATGCCGATGGTGCCCAAACTGGCGGCACACCGGCCGAGATGATTTAATATTTCCCGCACAAAATAAACCGTTGATGTTTTGCCGTTTGTTCCCGTTACGGCAATTTTTGTCAAATCGGGTGTCGGATAGAATAAATCGGCAATTTCGGCTGCCGTATGATTGGCATTTTCAACCACCAAAACGGGGAGGCTTGAGGTTAAGTTTGCTCTGTCTGCCAACACGGCAACGGCTCCGTTTTGAACAGCCGTGTCAATAAAATCGGCGCCGTCTTTTTTTGTGCCTCGAACGGCCACGAAAATATGGCCTTTTTGTACGTTTTGTGCCGATAATGAAATGCCTGTTACCTCTTGTTCTTCAAACGCTTCAAAGGAAATGCCTTTCGGTAATTGAACGGAAGATTTTGTTAATTGAAGTTCTTTTAACACTGCTGATATTTTCATTTTACCACCTCTTTTTAGCCTTGTATGTCGCTTCGATTGCCCGTTGCATATAAGCCGGTTGTGCCCACGGTTCTTCCGGCGCAATGCCCAAATAAGGAGCAATCTGCGCAATAATTTGCAGTCCGGTCGGCTTGGCATTCCACCCGGCCGTGTTGAAATTATACGTTTCTTTAATGCGTTTCGGATTTTCAAGTGTAACCATCACGGCATATTTCGGATCATTCATCGGAAAAGCACTCACGAAACTGGTTCGCGATGTTCCCTCGACATATCGCCCGTTTTTAATCAGGTTTGCCGTTCCCGTTTTACCGCCGACGGCATATCCGTAAACGGGATTATTCGGCTTTATGTTCCAATTGATCACACCCCACATCATGTGCCGAATCATTTCCGATGTTTTTTCGGAAACAACCTGATATTCGGGTTTGCCTTTATTTCCGTCTTTTAAAAACGTTGGAACACGATAATATCCGCCGTTTACCAATGCCGAAACCGCACTGATTAAATGCAAAGGTGAGACGGAAATACCATATCCGAAAGCCACGTTGGCCGATGTAATTTCTGCCCACTTTTTCGCATGCGGATATTGCGTGCGTGTGCGTTCGGGCAGGGGAATGGGTAACGGTTTATAAAACCCGAACCGCTCTAAAAATTCTTTTTGACGTTTATATCCGGCTTTTAAAGCAATGCGAATGGAGCCCAAATTCGAAGAGTGAATCAAAATTTCCGGCACCAACAACGGCCGATTTTCCCCGCGATAATCCGTAAACGTTTTCCGCCCGATTTTAATGGCGTGCCCGGCATCATAACTGTCCGTCGGCTTAATAACGCCGGAATCCAGCCCCATGGCCGTATTGAATAACTTAAACACCGAACCGAATTCATAAGCGCCGAGTGTTGCTTTGTTAAATAATTTGTCTTTATCGTTTTCATCTAACGGCAAATTCGGATTATAATCCGGCAGCGAAACGCTGGCAATCACTTCGCCCGTATTCACATCCATCACAATGCTCATACCGCCCTCCGCCTTAAACTTTTCAATGTTTTCGATGAGCGTTTTACGCACAATTTCCTGAACGGATAAATCCAAAGAAAGTGTTAAATCTTTTTCCTGCAATACTTTGTCATAAGCTTTTTCCAAACCGGCCGTTCCGTGATTATCAATATCAACGCTGCCCAGTAAATGCGAAAATAAATTTCCTTGCGGATACACTCGTTTTTCACCGTTTGTTTCCTCCAAAAAGTAATAGCCGAGCCAGTTCACATCTTTTTGTTCAACCGGCGTAATGTTTCGTTTGATATACCGAAACGAACCGGGTGCCAACAGCTTTTTCATAATTTCACTTTCGGTCACGCCGGGCAAAACGGCAGCCAAATTTTTTGCAACGCTTTCGCGGGCTTCCGGCTTCACTTTGCGCGGATTAACGGATAAATCTTTCGTCGGAACACTGGTGGCCAAAATCATACCGTTTCTGTCCAAAATGTTATAACGGGCAAAATCGACATCTGTTTTTAAAACCGAGGGAATAAACTGCCGGGAATGATAATTCATTACGCTTAATTGAAACAATCGGCAGATAATGGCTAAAAAGCAAAGACCGAATACCACCATCACAAAGGTAATGCGTCCGTTGGCTTTTTCAACAACACCGCGCGTTGCCGCATCAAGGCATTTATATTTATCCATCGGCGTGCGGGCAATTTCCTGTCCGGCATAATAAAACACTTCTTTTTTCTTGCGAAACAGC
Source organism: uncultured Alphaproteobacteria bacterium (assembly GCA_947627155.1). GTDB lineage: Bacteria > Pseudomonadota > Alphaproteobacteria > CAAHEQ01 > UBA3637 > RGIG4140. The sequence continues at coordinate 30,716 of CANQUX010000014.1, forward strand.
ATCAGCGTTTCCCCCTCTGTTGAGAAAGCGTTGACAAAGCCGCCGTGCCTTTCTTTAACGAATCGCTTTCACGCGTTTTTTGTATCGGCTTTGATTTTGAAGGTTTTGATGCAAAAGCCGGTTTAACGGTTGCCTGTTTGACTGCCGGTTTCCAAACACCGCCGATAACGGCCCCTTTTCCTTTGGGTTGTACGAGGGTTGAAGCGGCATCGGGTTCATCGGCTTTTTTAGCGGAAAGCGGTTTTGATGTTTCTTCTTGTGCCTTCACCGCGGTTGGTTTGGCCGGTGTGATGGAAACAACCTCTTTGACTGTTTGTTTTTCGGGTTCCGCTTGATGTGCTTCTTCCTCCGTTTCAATTACTTCGGGTGCGGCCGGCAATAATTCGGGACGCAGCGGAATATCCGACAATATACTGATTTGATTGGCAGAAATTGTTTCCCAGTTTGTTTGACTTTTAACCAACTCTAACAAGCGTTGCGGATCGTTTAAATGTGCCCATTCGGCTTCAAGCATATGAATTTCTCGTTTGTTTTGCAAAATTTCCCGATGAATTTTTTGCAGCTGACGTTCTTCTTCTTTCACCTGATATTTTAAAATAAACAGGCAGATTCCCGATAAGACGGCAATGAATAAACACAAGGCGTTAATCAGTGTTTTTTTCATGCGTCCCCCAAACGAATGCCGCACCGTAATTTCGCACTGTGCGAACGCGAATTTCTTTGAAGTTCTTCTTGTGAGGGGGTTATCGGGCGTTTGGTAACCACCTCAAACAAATTTTTTTGCAAGATCGGTTTGAAAGCCGCATGGCGATTTTCATTCGGACGCAATGCCGAATTTTGAATCAAAAAGTTTTTAACAATTCTGTCCTCCAACGAATGAAATGAAACCACAACCAACCGACCTGCGGGAGCCAATAAAATTTTTGATGCTTCCAACGCCGCTTCCAGTTCTTTCAACTCGTTATTCACAAAAATACGCAACGCCTGAAACGTGCGCATGGCGCTGTCGGAACCGTCTTTCGGTTTCGGCATCACCTGATGAACAATTTCGGCCAACTGTAATGTCGATAAAATCGGCCGATGCAACCGCTCTTTGACAATAGCCCGTGCAATCCGTCGGGAAGCGCGTTCTTCGCCGTATTGATAAAAAATATCTGCCAACTGCTCTTCATCATACATATTCACCACTTCCCGCGCACTGATTCCTTCCTGCCCCATACGCATATCAAGCGGGCCGTTCGCGCGAAAAGAAAATCCGCGGGAAGATTGATCGATTTGCATGGAAGAAACGCCCAAATCCAACACCAAACCGTTCACGCGTTCCGTTACATGCAACGGCATTTGACTGAAACAATCCTGCACGAAAGAAAAACGTGTGCCGAATTCGCGTTTAAAGGCTTCAACCGCGGGTAACACAAACGGATCTCTGTCAAAAGCAATCACTTTATTTTCACAATTGGCTTCCAAAACGGCGCGTGTATATCCGCCGGCACCGAACGTGCCGTCAATATAAACACCGGATTCGCTGCATTTTAAGTTCTTTATGACTTCTTTGAGCAATACCGGAATATGGGGTCGTTTTGTAATCATTCTTCTGTTTAATCCTTTAAATTTTCTTAAACATATCACATCTTCATTAAGAATTTATAAACAAATCGACTTTTTTGCATAAAAAAACCGTGTTTTTTACACGGTTTTTTCACAGAGCAATTTATTTTTGAAAAAAATTACCCGACAATCTCGTTCACACTGAACCATTGAGCAATTTCACGCGCGGCCGATTCGGGCGAATCGGATCCGTGAACGGAATTACGTCCTTTACTTTCGGCAAATTCGGCGCGAATCGTTCCTTTATCCGCCTGAGCCGGATCGGTTTTGCCCATAATTTGCCGATAAGCGGCAATGGCGTTTTCGCCCTCCAACACCTGAACAACAATCGGCGCGGAGGACATAAACGAAACCAATTCTTCAAAAAACGGTTTTCCTTCATGTTCGCCGTAAAATCTTTCGGCTTGTTCTCGGGTCATTTTCACGCGCTTTTGCGCAACGATTCTTAATCCTGCCGCTTCAATTTTGGCATTGATGGCGCCGGTTAAATTACGAGCGGTTGCATCGGGTTTAATCATCGAAAAAGTTCTTTCTTTTGCCATTTTTTTTTACTCCTTATTTTATCATGAAAAACATTTTGTTCATACCACCAAATACCTTGTTTTGTCAAGCTTCATTTCAGCAGATTATTCAAAAAAACTCAATTGTTCTTTTTTTCCTTTTTGTTTTTCTTCCCATTCTCCCAGAACCCGACGGATAAACGGTGCCGTTATTTTTTGTTTTTGGCGTAAAGACAAGATATCCAGCATCTCGGCAAACTGCGTGATTGCTTCAAACGAACGGGGCAGGCGCGTCACGACATATTCCGCCAAATCGGGATCCACGTCCAGCTGCTTTTCATATAAAATTTTCATCAAAACGGCACCCGATAATTCTTCATCGGGCATGGAAATAAACACTTTCGGAACGGCATTCATTCGGGAACGCAAATCTTTTAATTTAAAAAACGGAACCGTGCGTGCCGTCATTAAAAGCGCCCCTTTCCGTTCGGTTATTTGATTATAAAGACAAAATAATGCTTCTTCGCTTCCGAGCAAATCAACATCCTCCACCACAACTTTTTGTGCCGTTTCCGATAATGCCCGTTGAAAAGAAAGCGTTTTCGCCGACAGCTGCGTTTGAGAAAAAATGGAAGCCAGATGCGATTTTCCGCAACCGGCTGCCCCGCAAATCAATAGTGCCGAACCCGGCCAGTGCGGATATCTGTCAATCCACGCAACGGCTTCTTCATTACAAGCGCCGACCAAAAAATCACGGCGACCGAATGCCGGCCGATAACTTAATGAAAACGTCAGTTGATGACTCATTTTTTCCTTTCGCTGCCGTACAGCGTTGTTGCGTGATACCATTTCAAAAGACGTCGAATCATAATGCCGATGACCGCCGCAACCGGCACGGCCACCAAAATACCGACAAATCCGAATAAAGCACCGCCGGCGAATAAGGCAAAAATCACCCAAACCGGATGCAATCCGACTTTACCGCCGACCAATTTCGGCGTGAGTACATATCCTTCCAAAATTTGTCCGATAACAAACACAATACCCATGGCAATCCACAAAGAAAGCGGTGCATGCGCGGATATGCCCAAAATCACGCTTAAAACAACACCGGTTAAAAAACCGAAATACGGAATAAAAGATAAAATACCCGCTAAAAAACCGACCAATAAACCGTATTCCAATCCGATGAGTGACAATCCGCAAGCATAATAAAGACCCAATAATAAACAAACGGTGGATTGTCCGCGAATGAAACCGGATAACGTGGTGTTAATTTCCCGCCATAAACTTAAAACTTCTTTTTTATTCTTTTTCGGAATAAATGATTCCATTTGATTTTCAACATCCTTCCAATCACGCAAAACATAAAACAAAATAATGGGCGTAATCATAAACATTGAGACAACGTTAAAGAAAACAACACCGCCCGAAACAACTTTCATGGCATTATTGACAACCGAATTTAGCATGCTTAATGCCGATTGAGAAACGGCGCTTGAAATTTCCGATAATTGTTGTTGGGTAATGTTTTCTTTGGTATATAAAATTAATTGCTTAATATGTTCCCACACGGCGGAAACAATGGCGGGCGCTTTGGAAAGCAACATTAAAATTTGAGCCTGCAAAATAGGAAAAACAATCAACACGACACTCAAAATAAACAAACCGAACAGAGTTATAACGCCGGTGGTGGCCAACCAACGCGGCGCGCCTTTTTTCTCCAACGTTAACACGGCCGGATGCAATAAATAGGCCAACACAAAAGCCAAAATAAACGGTAATAATATATCGGAGACCGCATAGAGAAATCCGAAAACACCCGATAAAATCAAGGCAATAATCAGTCCCGTTTTTTGCATTTTTGTCAATGTTAATTTTTGCGTCATAAGTCCTCAATCGGTTCTTGTTCCGCCTTATTCGGCGCTTTGGGTTGAGCACCGGCTTCCGTTAACAAATAAACGGGTTGCCCTGCCGAATCGGTGTTAACGGTTAAAATTAACTGATTTAATCGCAATTTTTCCCCCAATTCTTCCGCCGATCCGCGATAATGAAAATCAACGGCCAGGTGCTTGTTTGAAAAGCCTTTAATATCTACTTTATCGGCAAAATTCAAGCGCGCCAGTTTTTGTTTGATTCGGGATAAATCCGAAACTTTTTCGATCGGAGCGAACACTTGATAAACGGTTAACGGTTGAGCCGAGTTTTGCGTTAAATACAACCATTTTTTCGTCATGGCACGGACGGTATCTTTTAACAAATCCGCACAAATACGCTGCGCCGATTCTCTGTCGTCGGTAACTTTAAAAGATACTTCCGCCTCGGGCGCCGACCCGTTCGGCCAAACGGTGGTTTGAACGGCATAAGAGGTATTTTGCCTGATTACTTTCAGAATTAAAATTTGTGACACATAATATTTTTGAGCCAGCTCGCTTAACGAATGCGGATTTTGGTTGATAACGCCGGATTGAGCCAGCATTTCGTCATCGGCATCACCGCGAACGGGTTGAAAGGTAAAAAGACGCGTTGCCGGCAAATCGTTTTGAAGAGCTTTCCAAAGCGGATTGTTTTCCGAAAAAAGAAAAACGCCCTGTTCGGTTTGATAAACGGGAATCACGATAAACGGTTGCGGAAGCCGTGCCAAAAAACTCACTTGTGCCGCTTCCAACAGGCGACGAATCTCGGGCGCTTTAAAGCGCACGGTCAATGCGCCGTAATATTTTGTTGAACCGGCGCGTTCATTCGCAACGGAAATATCCTGCACGAAAGAATCAATCAGCTTTTCATCATCAACGGTTATTTTTTCTCGATCCTGCACGGCGACAACCGTATCCAACAATTCTTTAAATGCCGCTTTTTTGCCGTGACTTAAAGCCTGTTCCCGTGCTTGGGCAGCCGAATCGGATTCGCCCGATATCGGCACACCCGAAATAATATAGACATCATCTGCCGATGCGCATAACGGCAAGAAAGCCGCTAAAAGTGCCGTTAATATCGATTTTAAAATTTTTTTCATTCAAAATCCTTTTTTTCATTGAACCTTTTTTCATCTGATGTTATTTTATCAGAAGAAACAAAAATTGCAACCAAAAAGAAAGGATATTTGCTATGGAATATAATTCGGATAATGTTTTTGCCAAAATTTTACGCGGTGAAATCCCGACAAACAAAATCTATGAAGATGAATATGCGCTTGCTTTTTATGATATTGCGCCTAAAGCCAAAATTCATGCGTTAGTCATTTCAAAAGCCATGGCGGTTGATTTTGAAGACTTTGTGGAACATTCAACGGCTTCCGAAATTGAAGGCTATATGCGCGCCATTGTTCGCACGGCCGAAAAATTAGATGTGATTAAAGACGGTTATCGGCTTGTTTTTAATTCGGGCAAAAACAGCGGGCAGGAGGTTCCGCATTTGCATGCCCATATTTTGGGCGGCGAACCGTTACCGACGGATCACATGTAAAAAAAATTTGATTTTTTATTGATATTCCGATTTTTCAAACCGCCGATGAATCCAAAGCCATTGCTCGGGTTTTTCGTAAATCCATTTTTCAAGCTCTCGGTTGATTTTTTGCATGGTATCTTCAATAAAAGCTTGCTTCTCTTTTTGTTTGTCAAGATTGAGCGGATAAACTTCAATATCAAACACACCGTCGGCGCCGCGCACGCATCGAGCCATATAAATCGGCAGATTCATTTTCAGTGCAATGGTTGCAACGGCAGGTGCGGTTTGCGCCGGCTTGTTAAAAAACGGCACGGGAATGCCTTCCCGCAGTTTTTGATCGCATAACATCACAACGGCACCGCCTTGTTTTAACACGTCAAGCATTTTTTTGGCTCCTTGCGCGCCTTTGGGAATTAAAACACCTTTGCGTCGTTGAAACAATATTTTATCCAACCACGGATTGTTGGCCGATCGATAAACCGGATTCAAACAATAGGTATCAAACAAATAAGTGGCAGCCGATATTTCAAAATTGCCGAAATGTCCCGAACAGACAAAACAACCCTGTTTTAAACGTGCCTGTTCCTGTAAATAAGATAATCCCTTTTTGCGGGCTTGTTTATAAAGCGTGGCGGCATGCGGTAATTCGCCGTAAACCCGTCCCCAATGACACCACATGGCTTTTAAAATTTTTTCGCGTTCGGCCGGCGTTTTTTGCGGAAAAGCAAAACTTAAATTTTTTCGACCGATTTCATTGCGTTTTTTCATTACATAATAAAGTCCCGAACCCAAAATACCGCCGAGCGTTGAAGCAAAACGCACCGGCAAAATCTTAAATAAAGTAATGAATATCAAAACAATCAGACCGACAATCGGATCGGTCAGATATTGTTGGATAAAGGAGCGTTGTGATTTTCGAAGAGCCAAACTCATTTAAAAAATCCCCATAATTAAATCAGATACCGCTTGCGGGTTATCAAACACAAACTGACCGTCAATAATTTCAACATACTTTAACAAATCGCGCGGAATTTTAACGGCATCTTTTGTGGTGGTCACCAGCGGTAAACCGTTTGCCGCTTTAATTAAGCGCTCAATGTCAAAACGGGTATAATAATAATGATCGGGATAGCTTTCCGTTTTTTCAACTTTAATTCCCAAACCGGATAAGGCATTAAAAAACTTTTTCGGTTGTCCGATACCGGCAAATGCCATTACTTTTTTGCCTTTTAATGCGGCAGCGGATTTTTTTTTGATGACAAAAGAACCGCCGAAAATCGGTAAATCAACTTTGTTTCGTTGCAGATAGAACCGAACACCCCAATCATCTTCACCCACAATCACAACGGCATCAGCGCGGGCTAACCCTTTTAAAACAGGCTCTCTGAGGGATCCGGCCGGTAAAACTTCTTCGTTTCCGAAGCCTTTTTTTCCGTCAACAACCACAAAAGATAATGTTTTAATTAACGACGGATTTTGAAAACCGTCATCCATAACAATGCATTCCGCCCCTTTTCGAACAGCTAATTGTGCGCCTCGGGCACGGCGATTATCAACGACTGTCGGTCCGTAATTAGCCAAGAGAACCGCTTCATCACCCACATCATAAGACGAATGATTTTCCAAATCAACCATCACGTTTTTCAAGTGGGATTTATAACCGTGATTTAAAAAGAAAAAGTTTTTTTTGTTTTTATATAATAAAGAAGCAATGGCAATACAAACAGGTGTTTTTCCCGTTCCGCCGACAGACAGATTGCCGACGCAAATAACGGGAACAGGGGCCTGATAGGGTTTTGCCCGCCGAAAACGGGAAGCCGTTCCGTAGGCATAAAACCACCCGAACGGTTTTAACAGTTTCGATAAGAAATGATTCGGTAAATCCCAAAATTCCGGTGTTTTCATTTAAGTTGAAACCTTTCATTCAGTAATCGATAAACGCGATCCAAAACACTCATTTCCGATGTGGCCAAAGCTTCCCCTCTTAAAGACATTTTTTCGGCAGCATCCGGTTTCATCATGCTTGAAAGAAGCTGTTTTGTTAAATCCTCTTTATCTTTCACTTCAATTAAGGCTTTTTCTTTTTTGGCGCGTGCTACGATTTCCCGAAAATTAAAAGCATACGGCCCGATAAACACGGCGCGACGCAAGCGCATGGGTTCCAACATATTTTGCCCGCCGAACGGAATAAGAGAACCGCCCACAAACACATAAAACGCCAACTGATAGATTAAGCCCATTTCACCGATGGTATCGGCCAAATAGGCATCTGTTTGCGGCGTGATTGTTTCTCCGCGCGAGCGCCGAGCAACCCGCAACCCTTTCTTTTTGAGCATTTTTTCAATTTCATCGCCTCTGTCCGGATGACGCGGCGCAAAAACGGTGAGCAGATTTTTATATTCCTTTTTAATTTCCGTATGAACAACTGCGCCCATTTCTTCTTCATTGGGATGCGTGCTTGCCATACACCAACACGGCCGATCGCCGATGAGTTTTTTAAGCGCTTTTAATTCTTTCATATCAAACGGTGATGAAACGGCGGCAAATTTTAAGTTCCCGACGCTGACGGCATCGTTTGCACCCAACACGCGCAAGCGACGGGCATCCTCCTGCGATTGTCCCAACGAGAGGGAAAACAATGATTGCACGGCATGAATCACATAAGGCACTTTTTGCCACCGCGCGAAAGATTTATCGGAAATTCGCCCGTTCAGCAGCACCAAAGGAATTTTTTGCCGATGGATTTCACACAGCATATTCGGCCAAAATTCCGATTCGAACCAAAGAGCCAGATCGGGATGCCAATAAGAAACAAACTTTTTAACGGCCCACGGAAAATCAATCGGTAAAAATTGATGAAAAGCCCGTTTGGGCAGACGAGTCGCCATTAAAGCGGCGGATGTGACGGTACCGGAAGTGACCATCACCTGTAAATTTTGATTTTCTTCCAATATTTTTTTAATGAGCGGCATCATGGATAAACATTCGCCCACGCTGGCGCCGTGAAACCAAATCAATTTCCCTTTTTCACGCTTTTTCCGCGGGAATCCCAGCCGTTCATTGAAGCGGGATTTCTCTTCCTTTCCCTTGTAAAGACGAATCAGCAGCCATATAAAAACAAGAGGGCTTAACAAAATTGTGCAAATACGATATAAAAATAATATTGCCATTTCCTTCAACTTTCTGATACAATAGATTTCAATATGTATGTCATCTTAACGCAAATAAAATAAAAAGGCAAGACTATGATTCAAATTTATACAAAAAATGCACTGTTTCTGGATACACTTTTAACGGCGTTAAAGGATTTTCAGCCGATTGTTTATCAACCGAAAAGTGTACCGGCACCGGTTTTAATTATTTGCGATTCACAAAAAAAGACCGATGAATTTTTGGCAACTCCCGTTCAAAGCAGCATTATTTTGTTGGGAACGCATCATGAAGAAGCCGATGTGGAATTATCGTTGCCCTGTTCGCTCAACAATTTAAGCGAGCAAGTTCAAAAACTGCTGCACAAGCGGGAAAATGCCCCCGATTTTGAAAATAAAACGTTTTTGTTTGAAGGGGCAAAACGTTCTTTAACATTCAAAGAAACGCAACGGGAAATTCGGCTGACGGAAAAAGAAACGGATTTAATTATTTACTTAATTAAATCTCTGCCGAACGGTGTTTCCAGAGTTGATTTGTTGACGGGCGTATGGAATTATCGCGCCGACAGTGAAACACATACCGTTGAAACACACATTTATGCGTTACGGCAAAAAATCGGTGAAAAATATGCCGATCATTTTATTACCAACACGCCTGACGGCTATTCGTTGGTTCAAGATTAAAAAAAATTCACTTTGACAATTCGTATCAAACAAGTTATACTTATTCCCGATAAAAAAAGGATAAAAAAGAATGCAATTTAACGAGCGCCCTTTAAAAACGCATTTGAAAAAAGTCAAAGGTCGAAAAGCCTCCAGCACGAAATGGTTGCAGCGGCAGTTAAACGATCCGTATGTTTCCAAAGCGCATCAAATGGGCTTTCGCGGACGTGCCGCTTTTAAAATTATGCAGTTAGATGATCAATTTCATTTTTTTAAACCCGGGCGCCGTGTGGTTGATTTAGGTTGTGCCCCGGGCGGGTGGTCACAGGTGGCCGTCGAACGGGTAAAATCAACCGCGCAAAATCCGCTGGTGGTGGGAATGGATTTACTGCCCGCGCAACCGATAGCCGGCGCTTTGCTGGTTCAAATGGATTTTACATCCGATGAAGCGCCGCAAAAATTGCAGGAATTGTTGGGCGGTCATCGCGCTGATATTGTTTTATCGGATATGGCGGCAAACACAACGGGCATTCACGGTATTGATCATTTACGCATTATGAATTTGTTGGAATTGGCTTATGATTTTGCCTGTCAAATTTTAAATCCGAACGGCGTGTTTGTGGCCAAAATTTTTCAAGGCGGAACGGAAAATCAATTTTTGGCACAAATGAAACAAAATTTTGCCGTTGTCAAGCATGCCAAACCCGATGCCAGCCGTAAAGATTCATCGGAGGTTTATGTTGTCGCAACCGGATTCAGAGGAACAAAATGCAACCCGAAAAGTTAAAAAACATAGCAGCCGATCTTTTGGAACAAATTATTCATTCACCCAAACCGGCAGAAGAAATTTTAAATACGTTTACGCGCACGCATAAATCAATCGGCAGCGCAAACCGGCGTTTTTTAACCGATATTGTTTATCAGGTGTTGCGTTCGTTTCGGCGATTGAGTTTTTGTTATCCCGCGGCTGATTTCCGTGAAAAAACCGATTTAATCGAAAAGCCGCTGCCTTCTTTGGAAAAGGCGCCGCCGGCCGTTCAATGGGAAATTCCCGATTGGCTTTTGTCTCATATTGAAAAGCCGGAACAGGAATTGCCGGCATTAACACAAAAAGCCGAAGTGATTTTGCGCGCAAACGGTTCGCGCGAAGAAATTCGGCAAAAACTGGCGGCGGAAGGCATTGAAACGGAGCCGACAAAACTTTCGCCGTGGGGATTGATCTTAAAAAAGCGCGCCAACTTAAAAGGTTCGGCCTGCTATCGGGAGGGCTTGATTGAAATTCAAGATGAGGGCTCGCAGCTGGTTGCTTTAAAAACAGGCATTCAAGCCGGAAACAGTGTGTTGGATTATTGTGCGGGTGCGGGCGGAAAATCGCTGATTTTTGCGCAAATGATGCAAAATAAAGGACAAATTACGGCGCATGATATTTCCGAGCGTTCTTTAAAAGAATTGAATCGGCGCGCCGAACGGGCAGGGATTCACATTATTCAAACAACAACGCATTTGCCTCAAAATGCAACATTTGATTATGTGGTGGTTGATGCGCCGTGTTCGGGAACCGGTACGTGGCGACGCTTTCCGGACAGACGATTAAAACTTACGCCGGAACAGTTTGAGGCGCTTTTAAAAAAACAAAAAATAATTTTGCAAAAAGCAGCTTCTTATGTAAAAGAAAACGGTAAATTGGTTTATATAACCTGTTCAATCACGCAAGATGAAAATATCGGGCAAATTCGGTTGTTTTTAAAAACAAATAAAGCGTTTAAATTGTGTACGCATCAACAATTATCCCCGTATCGCACGCAAACGGACGGCTTTTTCTATGCCGTTATGCAACGTATCCGATAAAAAGTTTAAAATGCATATTTATTAGTATGATACGCATCGTATAAATGTCAGGAAGATTATATAATTTCCTCAAATAAACGTACGATTTTTGCAACACTTTTTTTTGATTTTTTCAAAAAAAATTTAATTTAAGCGGAATTCATTGATTTTTCGACTGTTTTTTAGTGGTGATTTTTTGCCTTTTGAGGGCAAAATTTGCCCCGGAATCCGCGTTGCATTAAAGGTACGTTTAATTTATGCTAATAAATGAGAGAAAGAATCTCTCAAATGATGAAAATAAGGCTTTAATGCCTTTAAAATGAACGTTTTTCAGACTCGGGGAGTTTGAAAAATAACCTAAATGAAAGGATAAAAAATGAGAAATACAAACGAATCAGGCCGTTCCATGGTTGAAATGCTGGGCGTTTTAGCCATTATCGGTGTTTTAAGTATCGGCGGTATTGCCGGCTATTCCATGGCTATGAATCGCTATCGCGCCAATGAAGCTTTGGACATGGCCAATAAATATGCCGTTGTTTTGTTTGCCGGAGCGCAAACTTATGCGGCAACACACGGAGAAACAAGCAGTTATTCAAAACCGACACTATATGATGCCGGCTTAACGACAGATAGTACAAGCAAGTCTAAAACCCCGGGTGGTTCTACCATAACTGCAAACAGTATTGGTGAGGACGGTGTTACTTTGGATATTACTTTTCCGACAGATGCCGTTTGCAAAGCTGCAGTCAGTATTTTGGGTGAAACCGGTAATTGTAGCAGTAACAAGATTTCACATAATTTCAAACAAAGCTAACACCTTATTTGCTTAAAAAGCAGTGCTTTTTAAGGCAAAGAACGGCGGGCAGGGCGGTTTTTCTTGAGTTTCCGTCTCTGCCCGTTGTTTTTTTATTACAGAATGCATTTTTATAAAAAACAATAAAATCAATATATTATAAAGTTTGAAATACCTCTTAAATAATAAGAGAAATTATTCATTAAGTTATTGAAATATCAATAAAATATTGTGTTGCAAAAACGTACGATTTTTGCAACACTTTTTTTTGATTTTTTCAAAAAAAATTTATTTGGAGGTTATTTTAATTCAATATCAATGGGTTATAAAAAGACTGTTTCACAAAAATTTGAGGGCAATTTTGCCCCCGAATCAGCGTTGCATTAAAGGTACGTTTAATTGTATACTGTTTGTATAATGAAAGGGAGTCGAAAAATGACAATGCAAATTAAAAAACAAGTTCAAAATCAAGCGCAACAAGGCCGGTCAATGATTGAAATGCTTGGGGTGCTCGCCATTATTGCTATTTTATCAATCGGCGGGATTGTGGGCTATAAATTAGCCATGAATTATTATCAAGCCGATCAGGTTGCGAATGAAATTAATTTAATGCGTAACGATTTAAAAGTTAAATATGCTTTGGGGAATGAAGAATTGTTGCTCGGTGACCCTTATGATGATACACCCGAAAATAAAGATTACAGCGGACATTTATCAACACAATATGACCGTTATCCCGTTGATTATGATTGCATCCGCAAAGACAAAGCAGAATTTTATAACTGCCGTGAAGCAGATGCTTATTATATTAAAGTCGGAAATGTTTCAAAAGGCGTCTGTAAACCGCTTACAACGCTTGTTAATGCTATGGACGGCTTAATGTATATAAAAATCAATAAACAGCCTTATAAAGAAGATGATTTATGCACGAGTGATGAAGCCAATGAAATTTATGTTGAGTTCGATGCGGAAGATGTAAACGGAAATTACGATTCGAATCGTCCGGA
>CANQUX010000015.1 GCA_947627155.1 uncultured Alphaproteobacteria bacterium
CTCAACTTCCGGTCGCCTCTCATCAAGGCGATTTTTTTTGAATATGCATCAAAAAAACGTACGTTTTTTGCAACACTTTTTTTTGATTTTTTCAAAAAAAATTTAATGTGAGGTAAATTTAATGCAATATCAAACGGTTATAAAAAGCCTGTTTTACCAATTTTTGAGGGTATTTTTAGCCCTGAATCAGCGTTGCATTAAAGGTACGTTTAATTTATGCTATTTGCATTGAAAGGAAGCGAAAAAATGAAGAAAAAACAAGTTCAAAATCAAGCGCAAGAAGGCCGCAGTATGGTTGAAATGCTGGGCGTTTTGGCCATTATCGGGGTTATCTCAATAGGCGGCATTTCAGGATATAGAATGGCAATGAATCGATATCAAGCGAATCAAATAGCAAATGAAATTAACCTGATGCGTACCGATGCAAAAATGAAAGTTGCCCGCGGGGTGGAAGAATTATTGCTCGGTTCGCCGTACGATGACGAAAAGCATTTGAATTTTAATGCAAATTATGGCGTTAAGGTGGATTTTCCGGTTACGATATCGGATGAAGAAGGGGGAGAAGAGGGCTATTCATTTACATTATCGGGCATCCCGGCGGGGGTATGTAAACCGTTAGCCACGTTATTAGACGGCATGGATGACACGGCCGTATTAGAAATTAACGGTAAAGATTATGAGACGGCAGAAACCCTTTGTGATAATGAAGAAAATGAAGTACTGGTAGCCTTTTCAACCAAAGATTTAGGTGGTATAAAAGTATGCAATCCCGAAAAGTGTCCGGGAGAATGTACCGAAAATGGCGAGTGCGAATGTCCAGAAGGAAGTCATTTAAGTGGCGATGAATGTGTAACTTGTTCGGATGAGGCGCCGTGGAATGGCAGTGAATGTGCTTGTCCGGAAGCAAATGAATATTGGAACGGGAATGTATGTGTGGGTTGCAAAGGCGGTACATGGGATAATGATACAAAAACATGCACCTGTACCAGCGAAGAGCAGACATGGAATGTGGCCACCGGTGAATGCACTTGCTCGTCAGAAAACCAACATTGGAATGGTTCCGGTTGCGTATCGTGTGAAAGAAATGAAGTATGGAATGAGGTTGATGGGCAATGTGAAGTGCCGGAATCGTACTGTCGCACGAATGCAGATTGTAATAAAGAGGGTAAGAAAGGTTATTTTTGCTACACGCGGTTGGGTAAAGATTGTTATATTGAGTTTGAAGATGGCGGCAATCGTAATTCAGGAACATGCAAACTAGTGAGTAGCTTTTTGAAGAAAAAAGCAAAGATTGGCGGCACGACATACTATGGCACAACGAGTAATATGACGTGGTGGAGTGCGTGTCGGTTCTGTGCGGCAAGGAAAGGAGCAGATGATGGGATTTGTAAATCAGGCACGTCGGGCACGACAGGCACAACGGAAGAACCGGATTTTATGGCAGGGTATGAAATGTTGCAATGTGCAGACAAGATAGATGTGGATAATCAAAAGACCGGTTATTGTCATGAAAGTGAAGCCGGGAACACAAGCAGAGCTGATGATAATATATCGGAGAAGGTGAAGGATTTAAGGGAAATGTATGGTTGTAGCAGAGAGGATACGAGTTGTGATAACTATCCCTGGTTGAGAGACAGTTATTCTTCCTGCCGCGCGTACCGCGTCAGACTCGGCAATGGTAGCGTCAGCGACGTCACTCGCTACGCCAGCAACGGCCTCGACTACATCGCCTTATGTGAGTGAGGCCGGCTTTTGAGAGGACGAAGCCATCTCCCTCCTGATGCCCCGCCTTTAAGACTTCCATTCAGCGGGGCACCTCTTTTCTTCTTTTCGACCCACCGCGCCGACACTTTCCGCCGAAAGAGAAAAATTTTAAATATCAATTTTATGTTTGTTTTTTCTGGGAAAAACATAGTCTATCCGTTCATATTCATTTAATTTTCTTCGAAAATATGATAACACAAACAATCGCGTTGCGGAGGATAATCCTAAACGTCCCCGAGTCCGATCCAACGCAGAACATATTTCATGTATTGTTACTTTTTCACGTAAACATATATCCGCCAACGATGTCCACGTTTCCTGTTCCAATCTCATACTCGTTCGACGGCCGTTCACTTTAACATTTTTGCATATAAACATACATTGCTCCTTTCAATAATGCTATACCAAAGTGTTAATGATAATTGATTTATGCACAAGGAAAAAAATAATTTATGTTAATATTTTTAAAAGAAAATCAGAAAATTACATAAAAATACAACTTAAAGTAATCATATTCTGCAAATTGAGAGGGCAAAAGAAGAGAAATCGGATGAAAAATTTTCGAAAGGATGATAAAAAAGCAACAAAAAAAATATATATGCATGATTAACTGATTGTTTCATAAAGAAAAAAACGTTTAATACGATTCGAAATATGCAAAAATAATGTGGTGATAGTAGATAATATTTATTGATTCTCTTTCCTCAATTAAACGTACGATTTTTGCAACACTTTTTTTGCATTTTTGTAAAAAAAATTTAATTTAAGCGGAAATAATTGATTTTTCGAGTGTTTTTTAAGGGTGATTTTTTGCCTTTTGAAGGCAATTTTTACCCCCGAAACCGCGTTGCATTAAAGGTACGTTTATTTTATGCTATTCGTAGAGTGAAAGGGAGTCGGAAAATGACAAGACAATTCAAAAAACAAGTTCAAAATCAATCGCAAAGCGGCCGTTCAATGATTGAAATGCTCGGCGTGCTGGCAATTATTGCTATTTTATCCATCGGGGGGATTGTGGGGTATAAATTAGCCATGAATTATTATCAAGCCGACCAAATTGCTAATGAAATCAATCTCATGCGTAACGATTTAAAGGTAAAATATGCTTTGGGGAATGAAGAATTGTTGCTCGGGGATCCTTATGATGATACACCCGAAAATGAAAATTACAGCGGGCATTTATCAACACAATATGACCGTTATCCTGTTGATTATGATTGCATTCGCAAAGACAAAGCAGAATTTTATAACTGCCGCGAAGCAGATGCTTATTATATTAAAGTCGGGAATGTTTCGAAAGGCGTTTGTAAACCGCTTACAACGCTTGTCAGCGCCATGGACGGTTTAATGTATATGGAAATCAATAAAAAAGTTTATAAAGAAGATGATTTATGTGATGAAGCCAATGAAATTTACATTCAGTTTGACGCAGAGGATGTGAACGGCAATTACGATTCGAATCGTCCAGAAGGATGGTGTGGCAAAGATGGTGATTGTGAAGAGCCGCAAGTTTGCGATAAGGAAAACAATACATGTGTAGAATGTACGGAAAATACACATTGTGCCTCAAATATATGTCGGAAAGATCATACTTGCGGTGAATGCACAAAAGATTCGGATTGTTCGAATCCGCGTCCGATTTGCGATACGGAATCGGCAACATGTATGAGATGTGCTGTTGATGATGAATGTCAAAAAGCCAATGTAAATAAACCTGTTTGCGACATGGGCACCGGTGCTTGTTGTGATGATTCGCTCATGACATGGAACGGCAGTGAATGCGTTTGCCCCGAAGATTATGCCAAATCGGAAACCAGCTCCGGTAAAGCCGTTTGTTTGCCCTATTGCGAGCAGGAAGTCGGCATTATTTTGTTAATTGATCATAGCGGTTCTATTGCCGGTATGATTAACGATTCTGATTTAGACAAAGTTCAAAAATATCACAAAGCAGTGGAACAAGTTGAAACAGCCATTGCACAACTTAATATTCCCCAAGAAGTTTATTCAGCGGTTTATTTATCGGGATGTTGGTATAATAAAAATCACTACACTTGTAATAAAGTATGCAACGGATTAAGTTCCGATTCGAATGAGGGATATAAAATCAATGAACATTTGAAATATGGATTGCATAGTCCGGCACAAATTGCGGCAGCCATGAAAATTGACAGAGTTAAAGATGATATTTTGAGCGAGAAATGCAGTACTGTGGGATATGCCATCAAAGACAAAATTATTCCTTTATGTAAAACAGGGGAAGAAAAATTTATTGTTGTTATTTATTGGGATAATTTTGACGAGATTGTTGATCCGCAATTAGAGGCGTTGGTTCAAAAATGTCCTCAAACAAAAATTTATAATGTTGCCATAGACGGAAAATCTTATACGGGTTCAGGTGCTGCCGGTAACTTTAATTTAAATAATATCAACGATTTAAATAATGATATTAACAATGCATTGAATGAAGCCATTCAACAAGAAGCTTGTGTGCAACGCCCGGGCGGATGATTTTTTTATTCGCCTTAAAAACGGTTATTTAATTATTTTAAAAAGAAATTTTTTAAATAACTTTCCAAATCTTGAACGGCAATGCGTTCTTGCGCCATGGTATCCCGATTGCGAACGGTCACCGTGGCCGGTGTTTGCTCAATGCTTTCAAAATCAACGGTTACGCAAAGCGGTGTTCCGATTTCATCATGCCGCCGATAAGCTTTGCCGATGTTGCCCGAATCTTCAATCATCACCCGTCCGATACCTGTTTTTAACAGATTGTTTTTAATCTCATGCGCCATTTTCACAATTTCCGGTTGATTGCGTTTTAAAGGAATAACCGCCACTTTAACGGGCGCCAAATGCTTTTTAAGCTTTAAAACCGTGCGTGTATCGCCGCTCGGCAACACTTCTTCGGTGTAAGCTTCACTCAAAACGGCTAAAACACCGCGTTCCACACCGGCAGACGGTTCAATGACAAACGGCACAAACCATTTTTTCGTTTCATCATCGAACAAAGCCAGTTTGGCAGCGCTTTCCTTGTTTTCATGAACATGCGCCTGAATGTTTAATTCACTTTGATAGCGTGTGTGATTGCCTAAATCATAATCGCTGCGATCGGCAACGCCTTCCAATTCTTCCAAACCGTGCGGAAATTGATATTCCAAATCATAAGTGGCTTTGGAGTAATGTGCCAAATCGGCCTTATCAATAAAATGCGCAACCAGTTTTTCTTTGCTTAATCCTTGCGCATACCACCAGTTCATACGCGTTTCTTTCCATGTTTCCAACCAGTCTAAATCCGTGCCGGGTTTGACAAAAAATTCCAGTTCCATTTGTTCGAATTCGCGCACACGGAAAATAAAGTTGCGCGGCGTGATTTCGTTTCGGAAAGATTTACCGATTTGGGCAATGCCGAACGGCGCTTTGCGCGCTGTTGCATCAACCACGTTTCGAAATTGCGTGAAAATGGCTTGCGCCGTTTCGGGACGTAAATAAGCATAATTATCGCCGCCTTCAATAGGGCCGACCGTTGTTTTAAACATTAAATTAAATTGACGCGGTTCGGTTAATTCGGTACTGCCGCAAACCGGACATTTCCCGTCTTTAATATGATCGGCCCGAAAGCGGTTTTTACATTTTTTGCAATCGGTCAGCGGATCGGTAAACGTTGCTTCATGGCCGCTGTATTGTAACACTTTCGGATGCGTTAAAACGGCAGCATCCAAGCCTTCCACGTCATCTCGCTCATAAACCATGGAACGCCACCAAGCGGCTTTTAAATTGTTTTTGAGTTCAACGCCCAACGGGCCGAAATCGTAAACACCTTGTAAACCGCCGTAAATATCGGCACTTTGAAAAATAAAACCCCGACGTTTGCATAAAGAAACAAGTTGATCCATTGATGTGGCTGCCATAATATTTTTACTCCTTATAAAAAAATTGAATATCGGCATTTTAGCAAGTGTTTTTTGAAAAGTCAATGTCTTTTCAAAAAACTTTTTTGCAACTTGTTTTCCTCATAAAAAAAATGTCGCTAACTCGAAAGTTTGCGACATTTTTTTTTAAATCAACTTCTATTTAGAATTACTTTTTTCGCGTTTCCAAATATTGTTTTGATCTTTTTTAAAGGTTTCAACACCCCAGTTATCCCAGTCTACCACAATTGTGTCATTTGTTAACTCAACAATTGTTGCCGCATCTTTATTGGCTTTACGATAAACACGGCCGGGTTCTTTATCCGGAACGAGGGTATCTTTCCAAAGACCTTGTTCAACAGAAATTTCTGCCGGTAAGATTTTGGGAGCAATTATGTTGGATTCTTCTTCGGCTTTATTCATGGTATAAAAAATAATTCCACCGGTTAAAACGCCCAAAACAACTGCAAAAATAATAATTTTTTTCATTTTCTAATCCTCCTGACAAAAGCATTGTAACAAAAAAAAATTAAAAAGCAAGAAAAAAATAACCTTTAAAAAGAAAAAGGAATTTTTGTTCGGATAAATCCGCAATCTAAATTCGGTAAACTGCCGGAATTTTTATTATTTGACTTTTGAAAGCGCTGTTGTAAATAGTCCGGAGCTCGCGGGTTGGGAACGCATTGTGAAAAGGAAATATATTCCCAAATCGGTTTTGTTGTGCTTGCCTCCTTTTTTATTTCAGGTTGTTTTAACTTGTTTTTCTTTGCTATTTTAATATCGGAAATATCCCATGTCAACGGTTGCAAATAGTTTATTGTTAAATTTTCGGGAAGAAAAGCTGATTTTAAGGTATCATCTTCGAACAATTCTTTTCGGGGATAAGCCATACATAAGAGCAAAATTCCCGCTATTATAAAAAACTTCAATAAAAATCGTATGCTTTTTCCGAACATAATCGAAGGCTAGCACACAATTGAAAAAAAAGCAATTAAAAAGCCCTTGCTGCAACAAAGGCTTTTTAAAAACTATTTCTTTTGAACGGGTATTTTCTTTATTTTTCGCGTCGATTCGGCTGTCTTGGGAATAGAAACCGATAAAATGCCGTTTTCAAAAGAGGCCGATGCCGAATCGTAATCCAAATCCGGCGGTAACGGTATGGTTCGTTGCATGGTACCGTAGGAAAATTCGGAAAAATAAGCACCGCTTTGCTCATCGTTTTGAGAAACGCGATGTTGTTTTTCACCGCTGACGGTTAAATAGCCGTCCTGCGATACATTGACCTGAATATCCTCGGAATTAATTCCCGGCATTTCTGCCGAAACAACCACTTCTTTGGGTGTGTCGGAAATTTCAATATCCGGTTCCAGCCATTTTTCATCATCAAGCGAAAGCATGGGAATCGGCGGCCGTCTGAAAAAATCCGCCAACAAATGTTCCGGCGAATGAGGAACGTGTCGGGGCAAATGATGTGCCGGTTCTTCATGCAACCGACATTCTTTCCCGCAAACATGACGTGATTGTTTTTTCTTTAATGCATTTATTTGTTTTGACATATCTCAAAATCCTTTCAAAAAAGTTGCGACACTCCTCAGGTAAGACGGGTTCGACCTGAAAGCAATTATTTGCAAACTTTATGGTAAGGTGTTTTTTAGTTTGAAGCAATTGTGTGATTTTTTGCCTTAAATTGCGCCATATAAAGCGCGTAATAGGCGCCTTTTTTATCGAGCAATTCTTCGTGCGAGCCTTCTTCAATAATTTTGCCTTCGTTTAACACAACAATCTGATCGGCATTTTGAACCGTGGATAAGCGATGCGCAATCACAAAAACCGTTCTGTTTTTCATTAAATTATCAATGGCTTGTTGCACAATGGCTTCCGATTTGTTATCCAAAGCGGAAGTGGCTTCATCTAAAATAATAATCGGCGCGTTTTTCAAAAAGGCGCGCGCAATGGCAACCCGTTGTTTTTGTCCGCCCGATAACAAGACGCCGCGTTCGCCGATATGCGTATCCAATTTTTGGGGAAGTGATGCAATAAATTCATCTAAACAGGCACATTGAAGGGCTTTTTTTATTTCTTCTTCCGTGGCATCGGGACGCCCCAGCATAATATTATCGCGAATGGTTCCTTCAAATAAGAAATTATCTTGAAAAACAACAGCTATGTTATTACGCAGAGATTTTAATGTCATATCGTTAATTTTAACGCCGTCAATGGTAATATTGCCTTTGGATAAATTATAAAAACGCGGCAGTAAATTGACCAGCGTTGTTTTTCCGCCGCCGGAATTACCGACAAGAGCAATCGTTTGACCTTTTTTAATGGTTAAATTGATATCGGATAAAACATTTCTGCCCGAAGCATAACCGAACGAAACGTTTTTATATTCAATTTTATCTTTTATGACCGGACAAACAACGGCATTTTTCTTTTCCCGAACGGAAGATTGCATTCCCAAAAAGTCAAAAATACGTTCAATGGCCAAAAAGGAAAGCTGAACGGCGGCAAAGTTTCTCCCGATGTTTTTAATGGGCGTATAGAGCATTAAAAGCGCCGTCATAAAGGCAACAAAATCGCCGCTGGTAATGGTTTTCGATTTAATTAAATAACTGCCGTACCAAATTGTGAGCGCAATGCCGATGGAAATAATAATGTGCATCATCGGCGAAAGCCAAGCTGTTTTTTGCGTCAGTTTAATCTGTAAGTGAAAAATTTGTTTTAAAACCGTTGAGAATTTTGTTGATTGGGTGTCTTCCAAATTATAAGAAGCAATGGTTTTTAAGCCGGAAAAAGTTTCATTTAAAGCGGAAATGGCTGCACCGCCGGCAATAACGGTTGAATCCATAACGGTTTTAATTTTTTTGCGAATTTGTGTTAAAGGCCATAAAGAACAACTTAAAACAATAATGGCAATAATGGCCAATTGCCAGGACGTGTAAAACAGAACGCCGACAAGCGAAATGGTTGAGAAAACACGCGTTGTAAACACTTTTATGTTTGTTAACAGTCCGGAACAGGCCGTATCGGGATCGGTATTGCACCGCATAATCACAACACCGGAAGAATTTTGATCGACATAAGAGGCTTCGCAATTCACCAACCGCTCAAAAATGCGTTGTTTAACGGCATTTGTAATTTTTCCGCCGACCCAAGTGTTCAAATAAGAAGACGAATAATCCAAAATACTTTGCAAAAGCGTAAAAAGAACAATGAAAACAGGAATGGTGTAAAGCGGTAAATTAAACGGCGTACTGCCGCCTTTATCCATAATAACCGTATCCATAAACGGCTTTAAGGCCAGCGCAATCACGGCATCGAGCGAACCGATGGGAATGGTAATTAAAGTTGCCACAAGCGCCCGAAACCAATAAGGCTTTACAAACGGCCACATACGGGAATAATTGAGAATAAACGTGTTTTTCTTAACTTTTTTTTTGTTTTTTTGAAACATTTAATTTGAACCTTTCAGATAAGTGCCATTTTATGCGAAACTTTTAAAAAAGTCAAGTCGGATATAAAAAACCATACTTTCTTGAACTTTTTTTACCTTTTTTTACAACTTTTTCATACAGTTAACCTGTTCGTTTTAAAAGAAAAAAAACGAAAATTCTTGTTAACCTTTTGTTAACATATTGATTTTTTTATAAAAAAATGCTTTTTTATCTTGCGTTTGAATGAAAAATATGGTAGGACTGAAAAAAACAAATCAAGGAGTGCTTTTGAATGTTTTATCGGCTAAAACAATCCGTTTTCTGTTTATGTGTTTCTTTTTATGCGTTTACTGTTTTTGCGCAACAGGCAACGGATACTCAAATTGAAATCAGCAAAGATAATCCGTCGTATGAGAATGATCAAGATTTAACAACTCAAAACGGTTATGATGTGTGGGTTAACGGTTTAGAGGGTTTTTCGGGATCATTTACCAACAAGGGAAGCTTAAAAGTAACCGGTGCCGGTTGGGGTATATATGAATCGGCTTATCAAACACGTCCCGTTCAATTTGAATTGACGAACAATGGCACCATTCAACGCATTCAATTAGAACAAATTGATAATCAGGCAATGGATTTAACGCAAAACGGTTCCATCTCTTTGAAAGACCTCCGCCCCAATAACTTTGATTATCATCGCGGCAGCCCTTATTTAATAACGAATAACGGAACCATTGAAGGATCGGCCTGGTTCGGTGTGAATACAACCGTTTTCAACAATGGAGAAGGTAAATTTAAAAATTTCAGCTTGGATAATTCGAATACGGATAAAGGCAATTTGGTTTCGTTCGGATATAACGGATTGTTTTTGAACGGTGTGAAGTGGAATATTGAAGAAGATGAAGCAGGAAATCTTAGCCTGACCTCTGTTACGTTTGCACCTTCTGCCGAGCTGACAACCGATAAAGTGCAATTTGCTTATCAGGGAATGCTCTTGAACGGCGGTATTATCAATAATAAATCGCTCACGTTCGGTGATTCGGGGTATTTATATAACGTCGGCAACGCGTATGATAAAGAAGATATCGGCGGGTTGTCAAAATATGGTGCAACCATTACCACCGGCAGTGTTATTATGGGAGCGAACAGTCTGCTCATCAATGAAATGGGAACGCATTTTACCGCTGACAGTATACAAATGGGTGACGGGGCTTTTGTTTCTTTGGGTGATGATTATAATTTATATGTTGAAGAAACCGAATCGATTACCGTAACGAATTCGGACGGCTCGGAAACCACGGAAGAAGTTGTTATTCCCACTTTTCCGCACCAAGCGGAAATGAACGTTAAAAAAGCAACTTTCGGAAATAATTCTGCGTTTTCCATATTGAATGACGCCATTTATCAAGGGGAAACAATGTCATTTAAGGACAACGGCATTTTCTCCATGCAAAGCGGAAATATCACACTTCAAAATAACGACGGTAACGGCTTGTTATCATTCGGCAATAATGCCCAAATCGATATTGACGGTATGGTTCAACAATTTCCGGTATTGACTGACACGGATGCGGAAGATGCGGAAGAAGAAGATTCTAAAACAGCACCGACTTACACAATAACTCAAAAGCTTTTAGATGCTGATTTAACCGTTGATACCTTTCAAACGGGTACCGGTGCGCTCATTAATATCGCAACGAACAACGGTTGTATTACAGATGAATACGGCAACGAAAAATGTGCGAACGTTAATGTAAATGTTAAGCAGGGTCTTTTCGGTGATCAAACGCACATGGTTTTAGGTGATAAAAATGCAAAACTGACGGCAGAAAATTTTCTTTCATTCGGCAATAATTCAATATTGGAAAACGGGCAAGATGAAAATAAAAGTAATGCTTTTATTTCTTCCCCGCTGATTACTTTTGGCGATAACGGCGGTTTAATAAATAAAGGAACAATAAACGGCGAAAGCTTAATTATGGGACGAAACAGCCAAATTGATAATTATAAAAGCATTTCTTTAAAAACAACGCTCGGCAGTAATTCAACGGCCAATTTAATATGGGGATCTCCCCAAGATTTTAATTATATACGTGGGGTCGTTCTTCCCAAATTTACCGGTGGTGTGCAGCGGGCGGAAGGCGCAACGGGTGTTCATATTGTAAACAAAACAGGATATGATTCTGAAAGAGAAGAGTTCATTGCCGGTTACATTACCGGCGGTATCAACGTGGATTCAATTTTGGTTGACACGGGTGAATTGCAAATGTCGGGTGATGTGCGCGGCATTATCGGCATTAACACCGATGCGCAATTACGGTTGGTTGATACCGATGTGTTTATTCATGATTCGATATCCAAATTATCTGATGCCACCAACACAAAATTGATTATTGATTTAGAAGGCGATGATCATTTTTACAAAACAAGCAACACCATTAATGTTGATCATATTTTGGTTGCGGGCGGCGGCTTTGAAATTAACAATCCCGTACGGGCAAATGAAATTAAATTAGAAAGTAACACGTCCGTTCGGTTAGATGGTAATTATTTTGCGGGTGATATTGTTGAAATGCATGAAGATGCCACCAATACAACATTGGATGTTAATGCGCAAAACGGTAAAACCATTTATTCGCCCGGCGTTATTAAAGTTGATCGCGTTGTGGTTGAAAACGGCACGTTTGATATTAATCACGCCATGGAGGCAACCTATAAATCCGAATCATCGGTCATGCCGCTCACCAACGAATCGGGTTTGGAGTTAAACAGCAATACCGTTGTTAATGTCAATTCAAACGATGTGAATGTCAATCGTATCGTGCGCGGACAGTTGGCATTAAAGCAAGGAGAAAACGTTGAGAACACAACCGTCAATGTGAATGGCGGCAAATTAACGGTTGAACGCAATACCGATGTGGATCGGCTGTCCATTAACGGCGGTACGTTTGAATTTAAAAACGAAGATACGAATAACGTGATTAACATCGGCAAAAATGTATCCGTCAATCATAACGGGCAAATTGCCGGCAGCGGTTTAATGAACATTCGCGACGGCTCGTTGGATATTAACGAAGGCGGACGTCTTTCCGTTTCAACCGAATCGGTTTATAAAAAGCCGCTGGGTGTTATGGAAATTATGCAATCTCAAACGGTTTATTCCGATGCTGCCGAGGTGACCGATAAAGGAAACGCAACGGTCAACTTTAATGCGGGCGGTATATTGGATTTACGCGCCCAAGACAAGGAAAGTGATAAAATTGTTGTGTCGGGCACGGTTAATTTGGGTGAAGATATGCGCGTTATTTTGCGCGATATTAAACCCAATCAGGAATATGATATTTTAAGCGCCACGCAACTGAACGGCGATATTGAAAAAATTCGCACGTCGTTTTTATGGTCGGGTGCAACGTTTAAAAACGAAGACAATGTGTTATCTTTGAAAATTGACGGATTGCAAACGCTTAACGAGGGCATTCAAGCGGTGCAACATTCCGCCAACATTGACAGCATTGCCGCGGCAATGGAGGCTATTAACAATCGAACGGCCTCAAACACCGTTGATCCGTTTTTGGATCGCGTGTTCTATGCCTTTACGGCCGATGAAGCCGTTGACGTGATGGGGCAATATTCGCCGGAGGGATATTTAAACACGCAGCAGGCCGGTTTGCGTTTAACAAGAATGTTTAAGGCGGCCGCCTCCGATGAATTGAACGATTTAAGAACATATAAAGAAGCCTATGAAAACCGCTATTTAAAACCGCGTGCCGTTTATGATCCGCATTACTACGGCCGTCCGGGCTATGAATCTTATTACAGCGACTGGACAAATAAGCGCGGAAATCAACGGCGCACGCGCACCGATAAAGGCGGTATTTGGGTCAAACCGTTTATGATAAATGTTAATCAGGACAATAACAAAAACATTGCCGGTTACGAATTTTCGAACTATGGTTTAACGGCCGGTATTGATAAACGATTCGGCTCATTGTCTTTGGGTTTGATGGGCTTATATGCCGACGGGTCAACGGATCAAAACAATAAATTGATTGAAACCGATATGAAAACTTACGGTGCCGGCATTTACGGTTATTTCCGCCCCTATAAATCAAGACAATTCTTGAATTTATATGCTTTATGGACTCAAACCTCCAATTCGGCAAAGCATCATATCAATTCGTTGGTGGAAGCCGCCAAAGCCGATTTTGATATGACAACTTATGCCGTCGGGGCAGATATCGGCGTGGATATTCCCGTCAATCCGCGCTTTATTCTCACGCCGAAAGTCGGCATTGATTATGCCAAAGCCTCGTTGGATGAAATTAACGAAACAGGTGATTCATTAGGTCGGTTAAAGGTAACGGCCAATGATTATACATCCCTGCAAACGCCGGTGGAATTACGCGCACTGCTTGATTTGGGCAATGAGACTTTCCGCTTTAAACCCGAAGCCCATGCCCGCTGGACGCATGAATTCGGTGATACAAAATCAACGGGGCAAGGCTTGTTTGTCAATTATAATCAACCGTTCGGCATTGAAAGCGTTACCGCTGATAAAGATACGTTCACGCTGGGCGGTTCGCTCTTATGGCTTTATGCCGTTTCGGAGTTAGAACTGAAATACGATTATGATTTCGGCAGCACCAGTACGGGTCATTCGTTGAATGCGTCATATAAATATTTATTCTGATGTGTCTTGAAAAAGGTAAATCCCGCTCTGTCGCCTGAAAATTGTGTTGTTAACGGTTATTTCCCTCTATCGGCGGGTGTGACAGACGGCTTTATGTCGTCTGTCGCTGTGGATCGATAGGGGGAAAGTGAGCGGTTTATTTTAAGGAGTGTTGCACAAATTAAACGTACGTTTTTTGCAACACTTTTTTTTGATTTTTTCAAAAAAAATTTAATTTGGCCGGAATTCATTGATTTTTCGACTGTTTTTGAGGGGTGAATTTTTATTTTTTGAGAGCAATTTTAACCCCGGAATCCGCGTTGCATTAAAGGTACGTTTAATTGTATACTATTCGTAGAGTGAAAGGGAGTCGGAAAATGACCATGCAATCAAAAAAACAATTTAAAAATCAATCTCAAAGCGGGCGCTCAATGGTTGAAATGCTGGGCGTGTTGGCTATTATTGCTATTCTGTCCATCGGCGGGATTGTGGGCTATAAATTAGCTATGAACTATTATCAGGCCGATCAGATTGCGAATGAAATTAACTTAATGCGCAACGATTTAAAGGTTAAATACGCTTTGGGAAATGAAGAATTGTTGTTGGGGGATCCTTATGATGATACACCCGAAAATGAAAATTACAGCGGGCATTTATCAACACAATATGATCGTTATCCCGTTGATTATGATTGCATCCGTAAAGACAAAGCAGAATTTTATAACTGCCGTGAAGCGGATGCTTATTATATTAAAGTGGGGAATGTTTCGAAAGGGGTTTGTAAACCGTTAACAACACTTGTTAATGCCATGGACGGTTTAATGTATATGGAAATTAACAAAGAAGTTTATAAAGAAAACGATTTATGTTCAAGTGATGAAGCCAATGAATTTTATATTCAGTTTGATGCAGAAGAAGTGAACGGAAACTATGATTCGAATCGTCCCGAAGGTTGGTGTGGTGATGATGAAGATTGTGAAGAGCCGCAAGTTTGCGATAAAGAGAGCAATATGTGTGTGGAGTGCACGGAAAATGCGGATTGTGACTCAAATATATGTCGGAAAAATCATACTTGCGGCGAATGCGTCTCCGATTCGGATTGTACAAATACCGAAACACCCAAATGCAACCAAAATACAAACACTTGCGAATCGTGTCCGCCGGAAACGCCCATATGGTATAACAATAAATGTGTGGAGTGCATAACATATAACGATTGCACGAATGATATTGATAAACCGAACTGTAACGCGGGAACAAACACATGTGAACCGTGTCCGCAAAATTCGTTTTGGGACGGGGAAAAATGTCAAGAGGGGTGTCGAGAAAACAGTCACTGTGCCGAAGATGAATATTGTTATAAATTGGATGGATTTTCTTGTACGGATGAATGGAAAAATGAAGAAGATTTCAGCGGTTCCTGTCGAAAAGTGGAGGGTGATTTAATTTCCGGAACAGTGGATGGGCAAACTTATTACGGATCAAACAATGCAATGAATTGGTGGAGTGTGAAACGGTTTTGTGAAGCAGCCGCTCAATTGGGACACGGAAACGGACAAATGGCCGTTTGGGGAAAGCCGGACTTTAAATGTCATTCGTTTTCCGAGCTGACAACATCAAGCGGTCCATATTGTCATAAAAACGACACTGATGTTCATATTGGAGATTTTAATGATCTTTCAACAACGGTGGAAGAATTAAGGAAAATGTTTGGTGTGACCCACACGGGAGAATGGGATACGGAAACGATTGATATTTGGTTATTAAATCAACCATCAACCGATTGTCTTATGTTTGAGATAGAAATTTCCACGCCTCAAAACTCCAAAGGACAAAAACCAGGAGTTATTCTGCATGCCACCGAAGCTACACATCTTCAACGAGCAAATCATGCCTTATGTCAACCTTAATAATTTTTTCTTGTTCATAAGAAAACTGAATAAAAACGCTTTGAGAGGAATTTTGCCTGTAAATTAAGCAGGTTGAGCAAATATTTTTGCTTGAAAAACAGGTCAATTGATATATTTTTTAAGGAAATTCCGTTTTTTTGTGAAAAAAGTGTTTATTTTTTAAAAAAAGTTTGATATAGTAAGTTTATTCAAAACAAAAAGTAGGATAAAATTGATGAAATATTTGTTCTTTGTGTCACTTGCCTGCTTTATGCTGACAGGATGTTTCGGGCAAAAAGCCGATGAGGGTGTTTACGGATATAACGGCAATTTAAGAGCACCGGTGAAGGCTGCTTATAAGCCGGCACCGCAAGAAACGGCACCTGTTGTCGTGCCGCAGTCGGTTACGCAGCCGGCACCTGCGCAACAACCGTTCGTGCAAACAATCGTTATTCCGCAATATGCGCCGCAGCCGATGTATGGTGCCGGCGGTATGCCCGTTGTACAGAATATGCCGTATGGCTCTGTTCCCGCGCCCGTAACTCCTGCGCCGAGTGTGCCGACAGTCGGGCAGAATAAAGAAGGCGTTTATCCCTCGTGGGCTGCTTCCGATTATACACCGCCTGCACAAACACAAGCCAATAACTCAAATAACATTGTTTTGTTGCAAAGTGCGAATCGAACCGAAACCGTTCAATGCGCCGTTTTTGATTCTATGTGTATCAATTCTTATTTGCAACAGGGATATCATCAAATATCCGGGCAAAAATTCCCCGGTCGGATTGATGAAGCAGGTTATCCGCAAACGGTGCAAAAGGCAGAAAGTAATATTCCCAGATGGTAAAACCCGTTTGGCTTGATTTTAAGGATGAAATATGTTAGCGACAACACATACCGTTGCTTTTTCAGGCGTTGAAGTTTTAACCATTCAAACAGAAGTGCAAATAACAAACGGGTTGCCGGCGTTTACCATTGTCGGCTTGGCGGATAAATCCATTGCCGAAAGTCGGGAAAGGGTGCGTTCGGCGTTGCATTCCGTCGGGTTGGAGTTGCCGGCGAAACATATCACGGTGAATTTGGCGCCGGCCGATGTCGTGAAAGAGGGCACGCATTATGATTTACCCATTATTATGGCGCTGTTGGCTGCTATGGGCGTTGTTGAGCCGAATCAAATCAGTCCTTATTTTATGATGGGTGAGTTGGGGCTTGACGGTTCCGTTCGCGCCGTTTCGGGTATTCTGCCGGCAGCGGTGTGGGCTTCGAAAAAGCAAATGGGGCTTATTTGTCCCGCCGAACAGGGATCCGAAGCCTTATACGGTAAAGCAGAACCGTTGTTGGCCGTGCAAAATTTAGTGCAATTACTCAATTATTTTAAAAATCAAATTGCCATACCGGCGCCCGCGGTGCAAG
Organism: uncultured Alphaproteobacteria bacterium; assembly: GCA_947627155.1. Lineage (GTDB taxonomy): Bacteria > Pseudomonadota > Alphaproteobacteria > CAAHEQ01 > UBA3637 > RGIG4140. The sequence continues at coordinate 17,075 of CANQUX010000015.1, forward strand.
AGGAAAGCGAAACGCCGCAAACGCTGATTGACTTAAAAGAAATTAAAGGACAGGAAATTGCCAAACGGGCGTTGGAAATTGCTGCCGTCGGCGGACATAACTTGTTGATGATCGGCCCGCCGGGTTCGGGAAAATCAATGTTGGCAAGGCGTTTAACCACGATTATGCCGCCCATGAATCGCTATGAAGTGTTGGAAGTGAGTCAAATTCATTCCATTGCCGGAAAATTACCCGAAGGACGGTTAATTACCGAGCGTCCGTTTCGCAATCCGCACCATTCGGCAACCACGCCGGCGTTGGTGGGCGGCGGTGCGCATTCCAAGCCGGGGGAAATTTCTTTGGCGCATCACGGTATTTTGTTTTTGGACGAATTGCCCGAATTTAATCGCACAACGCTCGAATCGCTTCGGCAGCCGCTGGAAACGGGTATTGTCACCGTTGCGCGCGCCAATGCACACATTACTTATCCCGCACGGTTTCAGTTGGTGGCGGCCATGAATCCTTGTCGATGCGGTTATTTGGGAACACGCGGGCGGGAGTGTTCGCGGGCACCGAAATGCGGTGCGGAATATCAGTCAAAAATATCCGGCCCGCTTTTGGACAGAATTGATTTACAAATTGAAGTGCCGGCCGTCAATCCGTGGGAGTTGGCGCAGGTGCCGACGGGCGAATCGTCCGAAACAATTCGCGAACGGGTTAAAAAGGCGCGTTTGTTTTCGCAGAATCGATTTATTGAAACGCCGTTTTGCAATAATGCCCAAGCGGACGGCTCGTTTTTGGAAACCATTGCACCGATGGAGGCCGATGCCGCCGCTTTACTGCGTGATGCGGCCGAAAAGTTAATGCTGTCGGCGCGCGGATATCATCGCATTATTCGTGTGGCGCGCACCATTGCCGATTTGGCCGAGTCGGACGTGATTAATCGGTTGCATGTGAGTGAAGCGCTGTCGTTTCGAAACCCGTTACAAAAAGGATAAAGAATGACGCTTATTTTCCTTTGGGTTTATACATTTATTTTTCTGTGCTGTTTGCTGGCCGGCGTTTATTTAACGCGCTTGCGTCGACAAGTTCAAAAAGCGCGGGAGGCCGCCAATCAGTTGGAGGATTTGTTGGATTCGGCACCCGACGGATATTTTTGCTCCACCGTGTTGAAGAAAAAAGAATATACGCGTTGTTCGCGGCGGCTTTGTCTGTTGTTAAACATTGTGGAAACAAATGCGTCTTTAAGCGCTATTTTGGATCGGCTTTCGGCAGATGATGCCCGCTTGTTGGCCGAGTCGTTTCAAAACTTAACGCAAAAAAATATGCCGTTTGAATTAACGGTTTCAACCGAGGGTAAAAAGCTTTATTTTATGGTTGTCGGGCGCGTGTTGCATACCGCGGATAAAAATTTGAATTCTTATGTGTTGTGGTTTAAAGACGTGACCCATAAAACCGCTCTTTTAATTGAAGAACGCAAAGCTTATACGCAATTATTGCAGCAGCGGGAAATTTTTACCAAAACATTGAATGCCTTGCCGTTTCCGTTGTATGTGGAGGATCAAAGCGGCGCGATTTGTTTTTCAAATAAGGCTTATTTGTCGGCCGGTGAAGATTTAATGGATATGCATTGGGTGGAAATGCCGTTGTCACTCGGGAAAAATATGCCGTTTTTGTTGAAATACGGACAGGATAAAACAACGGAAGAAGGATTGTCCATTTTGTTGAAAGAGGCAGAGCAGGCGCATCGCACCGTGTTGAAAGAAATACCGTTCGGGGTGGTGTTGTTCAGCTCAACGGCGCGACTGACCTTTTTTAACGGTGCCTTTTGCAATTTGTGGGGAATCGATTCGCATTGGTTGCGCAAAGAGCCGCTGTATGCCGAGTTTTTAGATAAGATTCAAGAAAAAGGAATGCTGCCGCAGGTGAAAGATTTTGCCCAATATAAAAAAGTACAAATGAAAAATTTTGCCCAGTTAACGCGCGTTACCGAAGAATATCTTTATTTGCCGAAAGGGCAGATTATCAGGCGTTTGATGATACCGTACGCCCAAGGCAGCGTGTTGATGATGGACGAATTGAAAACACCCCCCACGGGGTAAAAATGAATTTTTATAAAAAAAATGTTGACAATGTTTGTTAAATATGATATATAAGAAACAATGGCAAGTTTTTTTTAGAAAGGACTTCTGATGAGAACAGTAGAAGATGTTAGAGCGGGGGGAAATTTTAATGAATGCTTTGCAAGCGGTCGGGAAAATGCCGTTTCCGTAAATGATATCAAAAAAGGATATCCCGAACGTTTTCCGTGCGGAGCACATAGTCGTTCTCATCCGTTGGAACAATTTAAAATAACGGAATTTACAAGTTATACCGTACCAACGGAACAAAAGGAACGTTAAAATGTGTGAAAGGCCTTGTTATCAAGGCTTTTTTTGTAAGCGGTTTGTCGGAAAAAGACAAAAAAACACATAAATTTGATTTTTTGCTTGCTTTTTTACAAAAAAAAAGATATAAGATATTCGCATTGCCGATTTAGCTCAGTTGGTAGAGCAACGCATTCGTAATGCGTGGGTCGGGTGTTCGAGTCACCCAATCGGCACCATTTTTAAGCTTCCGGCCTTTCTTTATGAAAGGCTTTTTTTATGAGCCGCTCAAAATGAAAAAATGTGTTTGTAAAAGAAGCTGAAAGGCAAGCTTATAAACGGTTTTTGTTTTATTTCAAAATTGTTTTAAAATAAATTTATAAAAATGCGTTTCTTTATCTTGACTTTTGGCGCAATGCATACTATTTAATACACATCATATTTTGATAATTGAACGAAAGGAAGGAAAAATATGAATTTTAAACCATTATTAGACAGAGTTGTCATTAAACGCGTTGCGGAAGAAAGCAGAACCGCCGGCGGTATTATTATTCCCGATACGGCAAAAGAAAAGCCCTCGCAAGGCGTGGTTGTTGCCGTGGGCGCGGGTGCGCGTGACGAGTCGGGGAAAATTATTCCCATGACACTGAAAGACGGCGATAAAGTGTTATTCGGCAAATGGTCGGGAACCGAAATTAAAATTGACGGCGAAGACTTGCTGATTATGAAAGAATCCGATGTATTGGGTGTTTTAGAATAGAAAGGGGAAAACCATGAGTGCAAAAGAAATTAAATTCGGAACCGATGCCCGTTCCAAAATGTTAAAGGGTGTTGATTTGTTGGCTGATACCGTTAAAGTAACGTTAGGCCCGAAAGGACGGAATGTTGTTTTGGGAAAATCTTACGGTGCGCCGAAAATTACCAAAGACGGTGTGTCGGTAGCCAAAGAAATTGAATTATCCGATAAGTTTGAAAATATGGGCGCGCAAATGGTGCGTGAAGTGGCGTCCAAATCGGCCGATGTTGCCGGTGACGGAACCACAACGGCAACCGTTTTGGCACAAGCCATTATTCGGGAGGGGTGTAAAGCCGTTGCCGCCGGTATGAATCCCATGGATTTAAAACGCGGTATCGATATGGCGGTTTCAACGGTGGTTGAAGATATTAAAAGCCGTTCCAAAAAAGTTTCGACATCGGCTGAAATTGCTCAAATCGGCACTATTTCCGCTAACGGCGATTCGTCAATCGGTAATTATATTGCCCAAGCCATGGAAAAAGTGGGCAATGAAGGCGTGATTACCGTTGAAGATGCCAAAGGCACGGAAACGGAATTAGATGTCGTGGAGGGAATGCAGTTTGACAGAGGTTATCTGTCGCCGTATTTTGTTACGAATCCGGAAAAAATGATTGTTGAGTTGGATAATCCTTACATTTTAATCAATGAAACGAAATTATCCAACCTGCAAGCGTTAATTCCCGTTTTGGAAGCCGTGATTCAAACCTCACGCCCGTTGTTGATTATTGCGGAAGATATTGAAGGCGAAGCGTTGGCCACGTTGGTTGTTAACAAGCTGCGCGGCGGATTGAAAATTGCTGCCGTTAAAGCGCCGGGATTCGGTGATCGGCGGAAAGCCATGTTGCAGGATATTGCCGTGTTAACGAACGGACAAGTTATTTCTCCCGATTTGGGTATGAAACTTGAAGACGTGACGTTGGCTTCTTTGGGAACGGCAAAATCGGTCACGATTACCAAAGATGATACCACCATTGTTGACGGCGCCGGCGATAAAGAACAAATTGCCGCACGGGTGGCTCAAATTCGGCAGCAGATTGAAGAAACCACGTCCGATTATGACAGAGAAAAATTGCAAGAACGGTTGGCAAAATTGTCCGGCGGTGTTGCCGTGATTAAAGTCGGCGGGGCCTCCGAAATTGAAGTGAAAGAAAAGAAAGACAGAGTTGATGATGCGTTGCATGCAACCCGCGCTGCCGTAAAAGAAGGCATTGTGCCGGGCGGCGGTACGGCGTTACTCTATGCCACAAAGGCGTTGGATAACTTAAAATCGGAAAATGATGATCAACGCGTGGGTATTGATATTATTCGGAAAGCGTTGCAAGCGCCGATTCGTCAAATTGCCGAAAATGCGGCTGTTGACGGTTCCGTCATTGTGGGCAAATTATTGGAAAAATATGATGCCGTTTACGGATATGATGCGCAAAAAGGCGTTTATACCGATATGTTCGAATCCGGTATTATCGATCCGACAAAAGTGGTGCGGACGGCTTTGGAGGGCGCTGCGTCTATCGGCGGATTGTTGATTACAACCGAAGCCATGGTTGCCGATAAGCCGGAGGAAAAATGCGGCTGTGATCACGGTGCCGGTGCTGCCGGCGGTATGGGCGGCATGGGCGGTATGTATTAAGCCTGAAACCTTAAAAAATGAAAAGGATTCTGTGAAAAGCAGAATCCTTTTTTATTTTTGAAGCTTTTTTTGAAGTTCCGTTAACACAAACACGCGCAAAGCACTGGCCAGGTTTGTCGTGCGGTGATTATCAACCGTGATAATAAGCTGCCGAACGGAGGTTTTTCTTTCTTCGGCTAATTTTTTTAAAGCGTTCCAAAACGCCTCCTCCAATGAAACGCTGGTTTGATGACCGGTGAGTTGTACGGATTTTTTAAGCATCTTATTTTCTTAAATCGTCCAAACGAATAATTTTCGGTGTTATTTTTTGGGGTTCTGCGGGCGGTTGCGGTTGAAAAGCAAGAACAAAATTGTGATGGGGATCGGCAAATTGTTTTAAAGCCCGAAAGGGAATGCAAACCGTGGAAGAAACACCGCCGAAAGCTAAATCCACCGTTATTTTTTCAGAATCGACACACAAATTTTCGAACTGATTTTCCAACACGAGTGTGATTTCCGTTGGATATTTTTGCCGAACAAAATCAGGTAACTCAACATCCTCCCGATTCGTTTCAATGGTTAAGTAATAAGCGCAATCCGGTTCAATTCCTTCTTGTGCAACCGTTTCCAAAATATCGTGAACGGCGGTTAAAAGCGCTTTTTGCAAGTAAGATCGATAATCCATTTTGTGTTTTCCTTATCCGATTAAAGATTTGTTGTTGAATGAATAAATTTTATGATTGGCAATAATTAAATGGTCATATAATTGTATGCCGCTGTTCAAAAGATAAACGCGAACATTTTCCGTTTGAATCAAATCCTCCCGAGAAGGACGCGCCTCACCGGAAGGGTGATTGTGAACCATAATAACGGATAAGGCGTTGAGGTTTAAAGCGCGTTTTAAAATCTCTTGCGGAAAAATCGGCAATTTATCGGAGGAGCCTTTTTGAAAATCATCAACCGTTATCAGTTTCATTGACTTATCTAAATAGATTAAATATAAATGTTCTTGATTTTTATGTGATAAATTGAAACGACAATAATCAATAATTTGATTCCACTCGGACAATACGGTTTTGTTGGTTGTATCCGGTTTTAATAAAACGCAACATGTTCCTTCAATCAGTTTTAACAAAGAAATAACGGATTCTTTAACGCCTTTTATTTGTTGTAAAACAGTCACGTCGGCATGAATAACGCCGGAGAGCGTGATAAATTGACGCAAAAGCTGTTTGGCAAGCGGTTTCACGTCGCGTCGGGGCAGGGCCGTCATTAAAATCATTTCCAATAATTCGGCATCGGAAAAAGAATCGGCACCTTTTGATAATAATTTTTCCCGCATTCTGGCGCGATGGCCGAGATAATCGGGCTTTAACGAATCGGCGACAGAAGAAGAAAAAGGCTGAACGACTTTCGTCATTAAAAAATTCCTTATTTATAGGGCGGATAAGTCCAATGATGGGGTGACAAAGTAAATATTTCATAACCCGTTTCGGTAATGCCGAGCGTATGCTCAAACTGCGCCGATAACGAACGATCTTTGGTAATGGTTGTCCACCCGTCGGATAACGTTAACGTGCGATAAGTGCCGATATTTACCATCGGTTCCACCGTAAAGACCATACCGGGTTCCAGCTTGGTGCCGGTGTGCGGTGTGCCGTAATTTAAAATATTCGGTGCGCCGTGAAAAACGCGCCCGATTCCGTGTCCGCAAAAATCCAGCACAACGGAAAAATTTTCCGACGCCGCCAATTCCTGCATGGCATGGCCGATATCGCCGGTTGTGTTACCCGGCAGACATTGCCGAATGCCTGCCCACATGACTTCATATGTTGTTTCAACAAGTCGTTTGGCTTTAATACTCGGTTTGCCCACATAATACATACGGGACGTATCACCGTACCACCCGTTCAGAATAACGGTAATGTCAATGTTGATAATATCGCCGTCCTGCAAAATTTTATTATGAGAGGGAATGCCGTGACAAACAACATGATTCGGCGAAATGCAACTGGCTTTTTCATAGCCGTGATAGCCGATGGTTGCCGGTATGCCGCCGTGTTGACGCATAAAGGCCTCCAATAAATCGTCCAACGCGCCGGTTGAGACGCCGACCTTAACAAACGGTGTAATATAATCCAACGTTTCAGCCGCCAAACGGCCGGCTTTGCGTAAACCTTCAAAATCTTTTATATCATACTTTGTAACATTTTTTGTCATGACTTCAATCCTTTTTTATATATGCTACTTCTTTTTTTTTCTCACTTCAAGCACTTTTTAAAAAAAAGAACTGGCTTTTTAAAAAAAATGAGTGCATAATTCAATTCTGTCAAAAAAATATAAAGTGTTTTTTTCAAAGAAAGGTTTTTTTTATGAGCCCGTTTCAACATTTTTTGATTGGTGCAGCCATTGTCGGCATTATTTTGTATTATTTCCTGCAAAACTCGCCGCTGACAAATCCCTAGAAAAAAATGTGCATTTTTATATCATTGTATGGTAAGAACGTGAAAAAACATATTCTTTTAGGTTAAAAGCCTCTTGACAATGATAAATATTTAGCGTAAACTAATTTCGTTAACGAATTGTCTATCAATAGAGATTCGAGTTATATTGCTTTTTTGAAAGGATATAAGATATGCAACAATCTAATGTACTCTCTTTGCTTTATACGCATAATTCTCTTTCGCTTTATTTGGCGGAAGTGAATAAATTTCCCATGCTTGATGCCGAACAGGAATTTATGTTGGCAAAACGATATCATGACTATCACGATATTGAGGCGGCGCATAAATTAACCACGTCACATTTACGGCTAGCAGCCAAAGTGGCATTATCGTTTCGGCATTACGGGTTATCACTGGCCGATTTAATTTCGGAAGCCAATATCGGTTTAATGCAAGCCATTAAAAAGTTTGATCCGAACAAAGGGTTTCGCTTGGCAACGTATGCCATTTGGTGGATTAAAGCCTCCATTTCCGAATTTATTTTAAAATCATGGTCGTTGGTGAAAATCGGAACGGTTGCCACGCAAAAACGGCTTTTTTATAATTTGCACAAAATTAAGTCGCGGTTGGGATTATATGACGAAACGGCTTTAAACGAAGAAACGGCCGAACAAATTTCCAAAATGTTGGGTGTTTCCAAAAAAGATGTTTTGGAAATGGAACAACGGTTAAGCGGCGATTCTTCTTTAAACACAACGTTATCTTACGATTCAACAACCAATCATTTGGATATGTTGGTTGATAAAACGCAATCCATTGAAGAACAATTGGAAGATTCGCAAGATTTGGCCGTGAAAAAACGGTTGTTGTTTGAAGCCATCGGGCGTTTATCCGAACGGGAACAAATTATTGTGAAAGAGCGGTTTTTGAGCGAAACGCCCAAAACGCTGGAAGAACTGGGTGAACAGTTTAAAATCAGCAGAGAACGGGTGCGTCAAATTGAAACAAAGGCTTTTGAAAAAATTTCAAATGCCGTTAAAACAGAAGCGGCTGCGTTGACCATTTAAGAAATGTAAAAAATGCGGTGAAAAAATCGTTTAAGAAAGCTGCCCTTGCTTTTGGTGCGCCAGTGTGTTGAATTGTTCGATTTTTTCTTCATCAAAACCGGCAAGACGCAAATCTTCTGCCGAAATAAGTTGTCCGGCTTGATCCAAAGATGTTTTTGTTTGAGCTTGTTCGCTTAATTCGGAAATTTTATCAATTTCCTCATCGGTAAATCCTTTGTTTTTCATATCTTTTTTTGAAAGTGTAAATTGAACCGGCGCTTTTTCGGTTTCCTGTTCCGATGCACCGAATAATTTTCCGAGTAATCCGCCGCCGAAAATACCGACAAGAGATCCTAAAAAGCCTAAATTATTCAATTCGTTTTGAACAACATTTTCTGTTGTCGACTCTTTTTTTCCGGCTTGATAGGCAAAAGCAATATAATCACTCTTTTTTTCATCTTCCTCTTTGAGTTTTTTTTCAATTTCCTTCCAGTCATTCAGGGGCGAACGATAATGAATGCCCGTGCTTTGCCCGCTGAGCGATGAGTCGATTGCCATGGTTTGCGGTGAAATCGACGAGATATTTTGCGGCATATCGCCGTTTAAAATAAATTGCGGATCAACGGCTTGTCCGACCGCGTTTCTCACTTCAAAATGCAAATGCGGTCCCGTGCTGACACCGGTTGAGCCGACAAAGCCGATTTGATCACCCTCATGAATAACCTGTCCGGGTTGAATATCGGTAAAGCCGCTCATGTGACCGTAACGGGTTTCGCTGCCGTCGGCATGCTTAATATAAACAACGTTGCCGTAACCTCTTTGCGTGCCTTTAACGGAAATAACGCCGTCGGCTGCTGCGAAAACGGGTGTGCCGGCAGGGGCGGCAAAATCCATTCCTTTATGAAAACGGCTGGCGCCTTTGGTGGGGGCGTTGCGATAACCGAACCATGAAGAAATACGGGAAAAAGAAGGGAGTACAAACATTTTTTTATCCTGTCATTATAAGATTCAATCAATTTATTATATCACACAATATTTGAAATGTCAAACAAGGGAAAAAATCAATTTATTTTTTGGGGGACACTTTTTTTTGATTTTCTTTCCATATTTTTTCCGATGTAACAGGATGTTTAAGCAGCTGCCATTTCTGAACTTTTGGAAAATGCGTTTTAATCATTTCTTCCGGCGGCGTTAAAAACCAATGTTCGTTCACAGTGCGTTTTCCCAATTCAATTTTTTCCGGATGTTTGCGCCGTTCCGACAGCATTTTTTTATAATCCCGTTGCTTTTGATAGGTTTGATTGAGCATATATTGTCCGCCCATGGCCCAAGTGACATCAAGCAAATGCCATTTTCCTTTAATTTTAACGGCATTCCACGCATGCGGCGATTGTGAGGCTGTTTGCGGTGTTAAATTATAGCCGGCATGTCCGACTATTTTTTCACAATTCAAATGCGCTTTTAATGCCATTTGCACAAACAGCGTGGCAATATCGTCACAAACCCCTAAACGTGTTTGATAAGGATTATTTTTTTTCACAAAGCCCTTTTTGCGATTGTTCAGCTTGACAATATTATCGGCTTTGTAGGCATCGTATTGAATATGCGTGGCAATCCACATAAAAATAACACGGGCTTTAAGTTTTTCATCTGCCCGAAAGGGTTGAATCAAATATCGAACCAAATCGGGCATATCATCAAACTCCGGCGCGTTTTTGGCACGCTCATCGGCCTGCGTGTAATCGATTTTTGGTGTTGCATTGTCAGCCGAAAATGTCGGCAGAGCCATGAAAAGAAGCGAAAGAAACAAAGCGTAAATTATTTTCATACTTTTTATTATATAATATCGATAAGCTTTTTGTAAAGAAATAAAAAAAATGATTGCAAAAAAAATAATTGTCGGTATTTTAAAAACAAATGAAAAATAAAATAAACGGTTGGCTGATTATTGATAAGTCTGTTAATACGGGATCTACAAACGTTGTTTCCCGATTAAAAAGAATACTGCATCCCGAAAGAATCGGGCATGCCGGTACGTTGGATCCGTTGGCCACCGGTGTTTTGCCGATTGCGTTGGGCAGTGCAACCAAAACAATTCCGTTTGTGATGGACGGCAAAAAAACATATGTCTTTGAGGTGACATGGGGCGTGCAAACGGAAACGGATGATCGGGAGGGGGCCGTTATTTTCACTTCATCTTTGCGGCCGAGTCGGGAAGACGTGGAAAAAATCATTCCTTCTTTTACGGGAACGATTTTACAAACGCCGCCGGCATACAGTGCTTTAAAAGTAAACGGCAAACGGGCTTATTCTTTGGCGCGCAAAGGGCAGGAGGTTATCTTATCGGCACGCCCCGTTCAAATCGATTCGCTTCGCATTTTGTCACATACGAATGAGGCAACCGTTTTTGAAGCGGTGTGCGGCAAAGGAACCTATATTCGCTCATTAGGGCGGGAAATGGGAGAAAAACTGGGTTGTTACGGTTTTATTTCATCACTCAGGCGCACAAAATGCGGACCGTTCGATGTTAAAAATGCAATTTTACTTGAAAATTTTGAAAAAGAAGTTTATAATGGATCAAGTTTAAATTTTATTCCGGTTTTAACCGCACTGGACGACATCTTGGTGCTGGCCGTAGAGCGGAAAGATTTAAACGCGTTGGCACACGGACAAGCAATCGGAATCGATTCGTTTTCGTCCGCCGAAAAAGAACGTTTAAGTCGATTAGCGCCGCAAAGCGTTGTCGGATTGGCGTTTGAAAGTCAACTGATCGCGTTGGCAAAATATGAAGAGGCGCACTTAAAGCCGTTTCGTGTTTTTGTCGATTAAGTTTAATTTTTTATCGAAAGGAAAAAACGATGTCGCTTTCAAAAGAAAAGAAACAACAAATTGTTAAAGATTATGCTTTGCAAGCCGGAGATACGGGTTCACCGGAGGTTCAGGTTGCTGTTTTAACGGCAAAAATCGAATATTTGTCCGAACACATGAAAACCCATGCCAAAGATTTTCATTCCCGTCGCGGATTAATGAAAATGGTTTCTTCTCGTCGGCGTTTGTTGTCTTACTTAAAGAAAGAAAATGAAGAGCGTTATGCAACCTTAATTAAGAAATTGGGATTGCGTAAATAAATCTCCAAAGGGAGGTATCAAGGGATGCCTCCCTTCAATTGTTTGTAGGAAGGAAAAGAAAATGAGTATATTTACAACATATAAAAAAGAAATAGAATGGGGTGGAAAAACACTCTCGATTGAAACCGGTAAAATATCCCGGCAGGCTGACGGTGCCGTAATTGTCAAATATGGCGATACGGTTGTTCATGCGGCAGTTTGCGCCAGCAAAAAAGAGCCTGATACTTTTGAAGATTTTATTCCGTTAACGGTCAATTACATTGAAAAAAGTTATGCGGCAGGGCGTATTCCGGGCGGATTTTTTAAACGGGAAGGCAAGCCCTCCGAAGAAGAAATTTTAACCTCGCGCCTGATTGATCGTCCGATTCGGCCGTTGTTTGTGAAAGGCTTTAATAACGAAACGCAGGTAACGGCAACATTGTTAAGTTTTGATATGAAAACCCAGCCGGATATTGTGGCCATGATTGCGGCTTCCGCAGCGCTCACCATTTCCGGATTGCCGTTTTTAGGCCCCATTGCCGGCGCTCGAATCGGCTATGTGAACGGCGAATATGTTTTAAATCCCGATGTGGATGTGTTAAAATCCAGCCGATTAAATTTGGTTGTTGCCGGTACGCAGGAGGGTGTGTTAATGGTGGAATCGGAAGCGCAGGAGCTTTCCGAAGAAACCATGCTCGGTGCCGTTTCCTTCGGGCATGATTGCATTAAGCCCGTTATTCAAATGATTATCGAATTGGCGGAAATGTGTGCCAAAGAGCCGTGGGCCGTGAAAGAAGAACCGGCGGAATATGAAGTCGTGCGTAACGAAATTTCCGCACAATTGGGCGAAGAAATTAAGGCGGCTTATCACATTCACGAAAAGCAAAAACGGTTGTCCGCGTTAGATGAAATTCGGGAAAAAGCCAGAGCGTTGTTTGCCGATAAAGAAGCCGAAAGTGCCGTTTGCGATAAGGTGTTTCATGAGTTGGAAGCCCGCACGGTGCGCGATATGGTGTTAGACACGGGCTTGCGCATTGACGGACGCGATACAAAAACCATTCGCGTTATTGAAACGGAAGTCGGTGTGTTACCGAAAACGCACGGTTCGGCCTTATTTACGCGCGGTGAAACGCAAGGCTTGGTTGTTGCCACGTTAGGTACGGGCGAAGATGAGCAGATTGTTGATTCTTTGGCGGGCGAATATAAAGAAACGTTTATGTTGCACTATAATTTCCCGCCGTTTTCCGTGGGTGAAGTCGGTCGAATCGGATCTCCGGGTCGGCGTGAAATCGGACACGGAAAATTGGCCTGGCGCGCCATTCACCCCATGTTGCCGAGCAAAGAAGAATTCCCTTATACCATTCGGGTTGTGTCGGAAATTATGGAATCGAACGGTTCGTCATCAATGGCAACGGTTTGCGGTTCCACTTTGGCGTTAATGGATGCCGGCGTACCGATGAAAAAACCGGTGGCGGGTATTGCCATGGGCTTAATTAAGGAACAAGATAAATTTGTTGTTTTATCCGATATTTTGGGTGATGAAGACCATTTGGGCGATATGGACTTTAAAGTTGCCGGCACAAAAGACGGTGTAACCGCTTTGCAAATGGATATTAAAATCACCTCCATCACCAAAGAAATTATGGCACAGGCGTTGGCGCAGGCGCATGAAGGTCGTTTGTTCATTTTAGGCAAAATGGCCGAGTCTTTGGCAGCACCGCGGCCAACCATCAGCGAAAATGCTCCGCGTATTTTATCTTTGCAAATTGATAAAGAGAAAATTCGGGATGTGATTGGTACCGGCGGCAAAGTCATTCGGGAAATTGTTGAAAAAACGGGTGCCAAAATTGATGTTGAAGAAGACGGAACCGTTCGTATTGCTTCCGTTTCCGGTGAAGCCGGCGAGCAAGCCTTAAAATGGATTAAAGGCATTGTGAGCGAACCGGAAATCGGTGCCGTTTATGACGGAACTGTTGTTAAAATTATGGAATTCGGTGCCTTTGTGAACTTTATGGGTAATCGGGACGGACTGGTTCATGTGTCCGAAATTGCCCCGCATCGTGTTGAAAAAGTGACCGATGTTTTAAAAGAAGGCGATAAAGTTAAAGTCATTTGCATCGGTATTGATAACCGCGGCAAAATTAAATTGTCCATGAAGCGGGTTAATCAGGAAACGGGCGAAGAAATCCCGATGGAAGAAAAGCCCAAACATCATAAACCGGCAGCCGAATAATTGCTGTCGATAAAATCTGAAAAAGGCTGCTTTTTAAGGCAGCCTTTTTTATGACGGGATAAAATTTTATTTTTTTTAGGAATGGTGACTATATCCGTTTTCTTTCTTCTTTTCGGCGGGAAGTGCCGGCTCGTGGAACGTGAGCCGGCGCGGTGTGCCGAAAATAAGAAAAATAAATAATGCTGTTTTTTCTGCTTGACATTGGTATGAAAAGCTTTTATTCTGGAGGCAAGGCAAGTGATGTGTGCCCCGAGGTGTGACAACCTCTCTTACTGTATCCTTGAAAAAGGATAAATATTACTCTCTTTTGACTGTGTGTCAAAGGAAAAGTAGGTCAAGTGGCCGGAAGGTAGTAAAATAAGCCTTTTGGTCAATATACTGCACTATATCAGTAAGATAGTTGTCAACTTCCGGTCGCCTCTCATCAAGGCGATTTTTTCATAAAGGAAGCGAAAATGACAAACAAAAGAAAGCAGTTAAAACAAATTCAAAATCAAGCACAAGACGGGCGTTCAATGGTTGAAATGCTTGGCGTTTTAGCTATTATCGGCGTTATTTCACTTGGTGGCATTGCGGGATATAGATTAGCAATGAATCATTATCAGGCGAATCAAGTTGCCCACGAATTGAATATGATGCGTACCGATGCGCAGGTAAAAATTGCCCAAGGGACGGAAAAATTAACGCTGGGCAGCCCTTATGATGATCATAAAATCAATTTTAACGACTATAAAACGAACTTTGATTGTGCTTTGGCCAATGAAGAAGAAGTTATACTCAATGATGTTTCCTGTTATGCCGCGAACGCTTATTATATAGAATTGCAAGAGATTCCCGAAGATGTGTGTCAACCGCTGGCACGCCTGATTAACGGCATGGATAATTTAATTGATTTTTATGTAAACGAATCTGATGCGGAAGGAGTAGGAAAAGACACTTGCGATGAAGGAAACAACACATTAACGGCAATTTTCGGCGCCGATTCGGATTCGAACGCCATTAAATGCGATGATGCCGACGAATGCCCCGAAAACTTGCCTGTTTGTCTTAACCATATGTGTGTGGAGTGCGAAACGAAAGCTCAATGTTCGGCAAGGGGAAAAGATCCCTATTGTGATGAAGAAACACATCGTTGCGATTGTCCTGACGGGGGAACATATCAAAATGAATATAACGCTTGCGTGATTGATGTTGAAACAAAATTTTTCATTACACCGAATCCGTCATGCACTAAAATAACACCCCGACCGTTTGGCCCTTATAAACATTCTTATGAAATTTGGGGACATGGAACAATTGATGATTTTCTTCTTTTATATTTAAATAAAGAGGGTCCGGAAGATACATCTGATGTAACAAAATGTAACAGTGGTTATGATGCCATAAGACACGGTTGCGGTGACTCTAAAAGAGATTTCTGTCCTGATTTTAAATTGTGGGATTTAAAAGCGGGTGATTATGGAAATTTAGTTGTGGGTGATCCTGTTACATGGGGTAGTTGGGGTATTGGTTGGGTTGATGAAACAGAGGGCAAACCGCACCGAAATGATGGCAAGATTTGGTTGATTTTAAAAGATGAATGAAACATTCGATTGCATCTTTTGAAAAACAACCAATCGAAAAAGTTTTGACAAATACTCTCTTAATTTGCGCTGCTCCGCACCCGCCGAGAATGAGAGATAAAAACACAATTTCCGTTTCCAGCCTTTCATATTTTCGGCACATCGCGCCGGCGCATATTCCACGCGCCGACACTTTCCGCCGAAAATAAGAGAAAATCGAATATATCCCCTCTAAAAAATAAATTATCATCAGTCGGAAATTAAGAAAAAGTGCCGAATTTTACCCTTCCCCCTATCGGCCCATAGCGGAGCGGCACTTTCGGCAGTGCACCACTTC
Source organism: uncultured Alphaproteobacteria bacterium (assembly GCA_947627155.1). Classification (GTDB taxonomy): domain Bacteria; phylum Pseudomonadota; class Alphaproteobacteria; order CAAHEQ01; family UBA3637; genus RGIG4140. The sequence continues at coordinate 32,551 of CANQUX010000015.1, forward strand.
CGCCGATAAAATCTGAAAAAGGCTGCTTTTTAAGGCAGCCTTTTTTATTTCAAGCAACAATTTTTTAATTAAGCGGTAAAGCATAATTAACCGATTGTACCGGCTGTGTTCTTTTTCTTTGAGGCGCTGACGGAATTGCTTTCGGAGCGGGTGTGTAATCCGGAAAAATATCCGTGAGCAACTTTTCCGATGCTTCTTTAATGGCTTGACTGAACAGTAATTCTTCAACTGCCGAACATGATGAAAAAGCACTTTCTTTACGGAATGTTTTTTCAACCGAATCGGCAGAAATAATTTCCATTGTTGCCGTTTCCAACAGTCTGTATGAAATTTTTACTTTGGCGGAAGCCGAATAATTTGTTTCTCCCGTCAATGCAATATAATCTCTTGTTTGAGAGGCTGAAAAATGATCGATATTTCCAACCAAAATATAATCAGCCGGAACAATATTTCGAAGGCTTGTTTTGTTTTCTGCCAATGTCATATTATCGGTAATTAAAGCAATTTCATCGGCATAATTATCAAAATTATTTCTATCAACCATATTAAATTTGTGACTGGGTGTTAAGTGCTCAATAAAGGCATTGGAAATAAGAGTGTTTATTTCATTCAAATTTAGGGCTTGCCCCAAGCAGGTAAATTTTTTTGTTGTTTTAAACGGCAATACGGCCAAAGAATAATCGGCTTTTTTTTTCAATCTTTTAGATTTGTAATCATGCGAATCATAAACATCTTCTTTAATAATAAGCGCATTGATTTTTACCTGATGTTTGCCGTTTAATTGGGTATGTTCAACAACTTCATAGGAAGAAACAACACCTTGATATTGTGCGGGAATATATTTCGAGTTATCTTGAACGCCTGTGGTTATCTTTTCCGTTTCGCTTGCATTGCTTTCGGCCTGTATTAAAATATCTCCTTGAATATTTCCGTTTCTTTTCACGCCGTCATCATTTACGGAAACATCAGCAAAAGAACTTCCTTGCACGAAAGCGTTTGCCGAATTGTTTTTTTCACGGGCCACATAGGCAGAGGCATCAATTTTATGCAAGCCGTTTCGAGAAACGGAAACAGCACTTGTTTGTCTGACGGCATTTTCAACCGCATTTAAAACAGCCCAGTCATAATCTTCTCCTTCACCGAAAGCCGAGACAACAATTTCTTTGGCAGTGGCCGAGAATGATATTGACAGGATTAAAGCGAATAATAATTTTTTCATAATGTTTTCCTTTCACTACCACGTCATGGTATTTTTATCGGCTATTTTTTTAATTTTCTTTTCACCCTCCCAAATGGTTAACCCGTTGGATAATTCGGTAATGGATAAAGAAAAACGATATTCAATTCTTTTCTTACCTGAAACGGTAAATTCTCTTTGTGTGATTTTTCCGGACAAGCTTAATTCCGGTGCCGCCAAAGAAGCTTTTTTTCTGACATTGGCCTGATTAAATTCTCCGGATTTTCTTAATTGGGAACTTGCCATAACCATATTATCTTCTTGAAAAGCCGTTACGCGAACTTTTCCGCTTTTCATAAGCGCAATTCGAATGGATTTGGATAATTCATCGACATCAATGCGTTGCATGGTATCATTTTCAATACGGGAAATAATTAAAATATAAGGTTGCCCGTTGGGTTTGCTTAATGTGCCCATATCCAACATATCTTGAATCATGGCATTGGAGGCTTCTTCAAAATCACGTCCCTCTAATGCCGCTGCACGTTCGGTTGAATCATTTTCTTCATCAATCAGTTGCGTTTCGGTTGCACAGCCGTTTAAAGTAAAAGCCAAAGCCAAGCAACAAAATAATTTCACATAATTTTTCATATTAAAGATCCTTTCTGATGTTTATTCAATAATTCCGTTGCCGATATCATCGGTAATGTAAACTTTATAGGCAACGGCTCGTTTTGAAGGTGCTGCCGCATTCCAGAAAAATTCGACATTCTTTCGCAGATTAACCTTTTTCCAACGAGATAATCCGGTGGAAATTTTCATACCGTTCGAATCAAACCATTCAAATTTATAATAAACAGATTGATTAGAGGCCGCGGTTCCGGAAATTTGAGCTAAAATCTGACCGTCTCTTTCGCGAATGCGGCTTTGTGTGTTAACAGCCGAAAGATTGACCCCCGAATCAACGGAAATTTTTTCATGATCATATTCTAACGGTGTTGCACAAGCACCTAAAAATAAAAACACACTGAATAAAATTATTTTTTTCATATTTTTTATCCTTTATAAATCAATAACTTGAATAACCGGCGCGGATTCTTTTGTCGGCACCCGAACATATATAACGGAATGATTGTTTTCCGGAACTTTAACCTGATAGTTTCGTCCGCCGATGGTTAGAGTTAAATTTGAACCGGCTTTATTGATTTTAGCCAATTGTACGTTTTTCGGCAAACTGTACCAGCTGCGCGTATCGGCTCCGGCAGTTGCAACGGAATAGGTTGCCATGGCAATACCGCCCAAATCGCCCAGTTTGTTTTGCATGACAGCTTGCGCAACGGTTTGCAAAGTTAATTTTGTTACGGCTTTCGTAACGATAATCGGTAATTTTTTCTTAAATTCGGCAATAAAAATATTATCAATATCTGCCAACAATTCTGTTTTCACCTGTTGTGTGCCGTTTGATACGGAAATATTTTGATAAGCTGCTTCTCTTTCTTGCGGATAAGGCAAAGCCAACGAAGCTGTTTTAACATTGTTTGTTGCAATAAAGACAGGTAAATCTATCCGAAATTCTTTAAAATTGGCAACCAATCCGTTTTCAAAAATAACCCATGCGGTCGGATTTAAATTGCTTTGTTTTTGAGCGGCTAAATTATTGGCCTGAGCTAAATCGTGCTTAACAAAACGATTGTTTTGAACCATACCCGAAACACGCTTTAAATAATTTGAAGCCGTTTCATAATCACTGCCGGAATGCCCGTTTGTCATTAAATATAATCCGCTCATATAGGTTATGTAAGGATTAACAAAGTTAGCATATCCGTGCCATCTTTCAAACTCTTTATAATTATTTAAGACATTTAAAATATTTTTATTATTAACAGCTTGTGCCTCTTTTTGTATTTGCATCATATCTTTAACGGTTTCTTCTTTTTGCTTTTGAATTTCTTTATTGAATTCTTCCACGGCCTTTTGCTGGACGGCATAGGCTCTGTTGACTTGAATTTTTGCTTCATCTTTATTGTTTTGCGCCAAGGCATTCAGAAGCGTATATGAATGTAAATAAATTCCGTCCATAATCATCGGGTTATAATCTGTAAGACTTGCATTTGCCGCTACTTCAACGGCACTTCTTGCTAAACCGAGGGATTCGAGATCTTCTTGAATTTGTTCCGAGGCATTTTCAAAAAATTTATCGGATATTTCCTGTTTTTGAGCTAAAAATAAAGCCGTTCCGCCGTTTAATTGCTCATCAATATTAAAATCATCAGGCTGTATATCATCGGCAGACATATCACACATACCGCTCTTTTCTAAAACTTTATCGGCGGCAGCACAATAATCGGCTTGATTATAGGCTTTTTGAAATTCGGAAAATTTCATTTTATTGGCTGTACCGCAGCCGGTTATTGTTGCGGATAACATAATTGTCAGAAAAATATTTAAAGAACTTTCACGCATAAATCCTCCATAATTTTATTTTAACAGTTCTAAAAAACGAGTAACAAATTAATTATACATAAACCAACGTTTTTGTTCAGGATTCAAGAATAATACCCATTATCAATGCATCGGAATAAAAAACTCTTGCTTCTTTATTATTTTCAATGTGTTATCTTTTTTGCATAAAAATACTTTTTTATGCATATTTCAATTGACAAAAACGTTCTATTAAGTTGAGCGGGTAAAAAATAAATTAACCAATGAAAACAAATAAAAAATTGAAAGGAATAAATTATGTGTATTATCGGATATATTCGTGTGAGTTCAATTAAACAAACCGTTGATCATCAACGCTATGAAATTCAAGAATTTGCCAAAAAAAATCATATTCAAATAGATACTTGGATTGAAGAAACCATTTCTTCCCGTCAGGCATTAAAACGGCGTAAATTAGGCCGCTTACTCGATTGTTTAAATGCGGGAGATATTTTAATTTCCTGCGAAATTTCCCGACTGGGACGCTCTTTGTTGGAAATTATGCATATTTTGGAAACGTGTTTGAATAAAGACTGCCAAGTATGGACAATTAAAGAACATTATCGGTTGGGCAACGATATTCAATCAAAAGTAATGGCATTTGCGTTTGGCTTGGCGGCAGAAATTGAAAGAAATTTAATTTCCGAACGCACAAAATCATCGTTAGCGAACATTAAAGCCGGCGGAAAAAAATTGGGACGGCCTTTTTCGGCACAATCGCGAAAATTAAAATTGGCGAAAAATACGCAACGTGTGGGTGAGCTTTTAAAAAACGGTTTTTCCAAATCACAAATAGCCCGTATGATGGGTGTTCAACGAATTACTTTGGTTCGTTTTTTAATGCGTTCGGGGCTTCAATAATCCGGTCGTATATGTTAAAAAAGGCTGTTTTTTTAAGGCAGCCTTTTTTGTTACGATATAAAATTTTATTTCTTGTTTAAAATGCTTTTAAAATTGTGTTTGAAAGCGTTGAGAGTATGTTGTTGAATGAAATCATGCCAATAAGGTTCAAAATTTTGTTTTTGAATCATTCCCGCATCTGTTTTTTCCAATATTTGCGCTAATTCTACCGTATTTTGCGGTTCAAACAAAACGCCTCTTTTGCCGTTGGCTAAAATTTCCCGCGGGCCGGAAACACAATCGGACGAAACGGGAATAGTGCCGCAAATCATGGCTTCAAGCAGCACCATTCCGTACCCCTCCGAGAAAGAAGATAAAATTAAAGCCTTTGATTGGCGCATATAAGGAAAAGGGTTGGCCGTATCGCCTTTCAGAATAATCTGTTTTTCAAGATGAAGTTCTTGAATGAAGTTTTTGTAATAAGTAACCTGAGTGCCCGTTCCGCAAAGGTAAAGTTTTGTGGCAGAGTGGGTTTTTTCATAAAACAGTTTATAAGCGTTAATGAGTGTTGTTATATCTTTATCGCCGTCAATACGTCCGACATAAACAAAAAAAGGCGTTTTATTCGGGGGAATATCAGCTAAACTTTGTCGGGCAATTTTTTCGACATTCAGCGGATTTAGAATGGTTTCTATGGAAATATTCGGCAATTTTTCTTTTACGTTTTTCGTAAATGTATGGCTGATACCGATGATTTTATCATATTGTTTAATCTTATTATTTAAATCTTTTATTTCCCACCAAAAATCGGAACCGCCTTGTATCCAACACCATTTATGAAGAGAAGAGGGCAATTCTTCAGCATATTTGTAAAAGGCAAAATTCAAAAAATCAATCCATAACAGGGTGTTTTCGTCACACAGTTTTTTCATAAAGTTCAAAGACTTTTTAAAAGGTTTTTTTCTGATAAAAATTTTCCAATATATTTTTTTTAAAGTTTTTTTCGGTTTAGGTAAAGAAGGAAATAATTTCTCTAAACAGGTAACGGGAACATTCAGGTTTTTTAATTGATCAAATAATTCGCATTGTTTAGGAACAGTTCGAATAATAACATGAATATCATAATCATTTTTAAGCGCTTCAATTGCATTAACCAAAACCCGTTCGGCACCGCCTGTCACAAATTGCGGCATATTAAAAATAATTTTCTTTTTCATTTTACAATCTGCATTTTTAAATGATATTATATATACTCTGTTATACATAAACGTACGATTTTTGCAACACTTTTTTTTGATTTTTTCAAAAAAAATTTTTTTGAGGTGTAATTTTTTGATTTCAAAAGGTTTTTTGCTTGTTTGCCTTGCTTTTTATAAGTGCTTGAAAAGTGTCGAAAAAATCGTTGCATTAAAGGTACGTTTAATTGAGGAAAGAGAAGCAGAGAAAATATGTTTATTTTATTCGGTCTCTCTTTTATTTTCAGCGGAAAATGCCGGCTTGTAGAATATGTGTCGGCGCGGTGACAAGTAAAGGCTGAATTTATGTTTTCCTGTTTACAGGTGATGACTTCTCTCTCTTATTTTCGGGGTGATGATAATTTATTTTGAGGAAAGATTATCGCTTTGTTTCTTAATTTTCGGTGGGAAGTGCTATCCCGCAATTGTGGGATAGCGCGGTGTGCCGAAAATAAGAAAGGCAGAAAAAATGAATTCGGCATTATTGCTTAAAATTGTGTGGCACTCTCCTTTTTTCCCTATCGGCGGATGGGACAGACGGCGTTCAGTCGTCTGTCGCTATGGGCCGATAGGAGGGGATAGACGGCAGACTGTCATTTTGGTAAAAGTGGTAAAGATAAAGGATATTTTTCTCTCTTTGTTTGTAATTGGCTCACTTTCTTCTTTTCGGCGGGAAGGGCTATCCCGCAATTGTGGGATAGCGTGGTTTGTCGAAAATAAGAGGCGATTCGGTGAAAAACAATAAGTTTGCTGTAAACTTTTTTCCCTCTATCGGCGGATGGGACAGACGGCTTTATGTCGTCTGTCGCTATGGGCCGATAGGGGGAATGACGGCAGGGAAGATAAAGATTGCTAGTATTCCTTCTCCTCTCAATTTGCAGACGATGACTCTTTTTTCTTATTTTTTGCAATATTTATTTTTTTATGGCGATTGTATTTGCTTTCTTTCTTATTTTCGGCGGGAAGTGCTATCCCGCTTTTGTGGGATAGCGCGGTGTGCCGAAAATTAAGAAAAGAAGAAAGCAAAAAAAAGAGAGAGGAATGCTTGATTGTGTCTCTGCCTCTCATTCTCGGCGGATGTGGAGCGGCACAATTGCGCCGCTCCGCTATGTGCCGAGAATGAGAAAGAAAAGGCAGCGAATCGAAAGCAGAGTTATTTATTTGATATAGCAGTCTATTATCTGTATGTAGCACTCTCTTTTTCCCTCTATCGGCGGGTGGGACAGACGGCTTTATGTCGTCTGTCGCTATGGGCCGATAGGGGAAAAGGGACGGCAGGTTGTTATTTTGGCAGAAGTGGTAAAGACAAACGATATTTTTCTTCTCTATTTGCAGTGAGCACTCTCTTTTCTTTTCGGCGGGAAGTGCCGGCTCGTGGAACGTGAGCCGGTGCGGTGGGCTGAAAAGAGAGGAGAGGTGCCCCGCTGAATGGGAGTCTTAAAGGCGGGGCATCAGGGAGCGGTCGGCGCAAGCGCCGACTCGGGGATTTATCGGCGTTAATAATTGTGCCTTTCTTAAACTCCTTTTTTGCGTTTTCATCTCTTTTTCTTTTCTCCGTTTCTGTTTTACCGTTTCATTTGCGTTTTAAACGGGTTTTAAAGCCCGCAGGCGCGTTTTCTGTTGTACTTCCTGATAAGTTACCCTGCCTCCTTCGGGAGCCCTCCCCGCGGGCTTTTAAATGCCCGCTGGGGAAGTTTTAAAGTGGGGCGATGGCTTCGTCCTCTCAAAAGCTGGCCTCACTCACATAAGGCGTAGTGGTTGAAGGTGCGATAGCTGTTGTCGACGTGACCACTGCTAAGGTTGACGTAGTACGCGTTGTGGGAAGAATCGTACATATCGGACAACCAGTACAAATTGTTTCCATATTTTTCTCTCAATGTTGTAACTGTGCTTGATATATTACTGTCATCCTTACTTGTGTTCCTCGCCTTTGTTTGATGGCAATAACCGGTTTTCCCTTTTACTATTTCATCGGCACAATTTAAATCAGATATGCTCGCCATGCTTTTATTATGACTTGCACAGAAGTTTTCAGCACTCCACCAACTCATATATTCGTTTTTCGCTATAAATGTCTTTCCATTTACCTCTACCGTTCCGGTAGGCATATTACTTCTACATTCTCCATAACCTGCTTGTTTAGCAGCATTGTTTGAAGAATAAAAATAGCAATACTGGTTTGCTTCACAATCTTCATTGCTTTCGCATTCACCGAGTTTTTGCGTTGTCGTTGTTACAGTCGTGGTGGTTACAGTTGTAGTGGTAGTTGTGGCCTCTGTCGTTGTTGTAGCCTCCGTTGTCGTGGTTTCCGGCGTTGTTGTCACAGTCGTGGTTGTCGTGGTCGGCTCCGTTACCTCAGGCGTGTAAATATGCTCCGACGT
>CANQUX010000016.1 GCA_947627155.1 uncultured Alphaproteobacteria bacterium
GTACGATTTTTGCAACACTTTTTTTTAAAATTTTGAAAAAAAATTTATTTTAAACGGAATTCATTGATTTTTCAGCTGTTTTTGAATGATAGATTTTAGCCTTTTAAAAGCAAAAATTACCCCCGAATCCGCGTTGCATTAAAGGTACATTTAATTTGTGCAACACGCCCCAAAACTCTTTTTCTGCTTGACATTGATTCTTAATGCCTTTATACTCAAAGGCAAGGCAAGTGATGTGTGCCCCGAGGTGTGAGAACCTCTTTCAACAGTGTTCTTGGAAAAGAACAGATTTTCGCCTTGTTTTTTTAATAAACAAGGCAAAAAATCGAACGACCGGAAGGCGGTAAAATAGCCTTTTGGTCAATATACTACGCTATACTTGTGAATAGTTGTTAACTTCCGGTCGCCTCTCATCAAGGCGATTTTTTTTGAATATGCATCAAAAAAACGTACGTTTTTTGCAACACTTTTTTTTGATTTTTTCAAAAAAAATTTAATGTGAGGAAATTTTAATGCAATATCAAACGGTTATAAAGCGGTTATTTTGCCAATTTTTGAGGGTAATTTTACCCCGGAATCAGCGTTGCATTAAAGGTACGTTTAATTTATGCTATTTGCATTGAAAGGAAGCGAAAAATGAGCAATAAAATGAAGAAAAAACAAGTTCAAAATCAGGCGCAAGAAGGGCGCAGTATGGTTGAAATGCTGGGCGTTCTGGCAATAATCGGTGTTATCTCAATCGGTGGCATTTCAGGATATAGAATGGCCATGAATCGATATCAAGCGAATCAAATCGCGAATGAAATCAATCTGATGCGTACCGATGCGAAAGTGAAAGCGGCGGCGCAGGTGACGGGAAAGTTGATGTTGGGGGAACCGTATGATTCGGGACATTTAAATTTCGGCACTAATTATGAAGTTGATTTTGATTTTATAGATATTAAATCGGAGGATGAAGGCGTAACGGAAGCGGGATATTATATAAAAATATCAGGCGTTTCGGCGGGCGTGTGTAAACCGTTGGTCACCTTGTTAAACGGCATGAATGAAACGGTTGCATTAAAGGTCAATGACGGGGAATATAGTGCAGATTCGAGCGTAGATTTCTGCACCGAAGAAAGCAATAATGCGTTAGAGGTAGATTTTTCGACAGAAAAGATAATCAGTAATAGCGGAGAGGAACCGGAACCGCCGGAAGAACAAGGCGATGAGCCGCAAGACCCGGAATGCAATGAGGATACCTGCCCGGAAGGAACGTGCAACGATGAAGGAGTGTGTGAATGTTCGGGAGAAAATGAGAATTGGACGGGAACGGATTGCATCACATGTCCGACGGGAACAACGTGGAGTGAAACGGAAAGAGACTGCGTGTGTTCAGATGAAAATAAATATTGGACAGGCTATCAATGTGTAACGTGTGATGCCAGCACCGGCGGCACATGGGACGAAGAAAACAAGGAATGCAAGTGTAATGATGAGAACAAATATTGGAGCGATTCGGCCGGAGCATGCATTGAAAACCCGTGTAATCATGGGCAAGGGTGCCCTGTAAATCAATTTTGTTTGAGCAGCACTTGTAGTGGATGTAGCAGCGGTACAATCACCGAGAGTTGCAGCAAATATGAATGTAAGTCGATATCAGAGTACACAGCAGAAAACAAGGATAGTGAACACCCGGATAAATATGTGATGACGAAGGATGGTAAGTATATGAATTGGTGGAGTGCAGAGCGGTTCTGCAATGCGTTAGGGAAGCATATGGTAAGTGCAACTGAATTAAAATGCAAGGATAGGTTTGGTGAGGATTTCGGGTATGGTAAGAGTAATACATGGTGTTATTGTCACAATGACGAGTCAGAGAAGACATGTAGGCAGTCTAGTACAAGTGAAGTAAGTAGTGTAATAAAGGCGTTAAGGAAGGCAGAGAACGGGACAGAGACAAAAGGAAATCACTCCTACTGGTTGTATGATGCATATGCAAACACAACTTCCAGTAAAAATTCCTGCAACGCGTACTTCTTCTACCTCGGTGACGGTCAAGTCGTCAGCAGCGCTCGCAACAACTACGGCAGCTACTACGTCTTATGTGAGTGAGGCCAGCCCGCTTGCCGTCTTTCCCGATGCCCCGCCTTTACGGCTTCCATTCAGCGGGGCACCTCTCTCTTTCCCCTCTATCGGCCCATAGCGACAGACGACAAAATGCCGTCTGTCCCACCCGCCGATAGAGGGGAAATTATTCGCAGCAAACTTATTGTTTCGCGCCGAATCGCTTTATTTTCGGCACATCGCGCTATCCCACGTTTCACGGGATAGCACTTCCCGCCGAAAATAAGAGAAAGTGTCAAAGCAACATGTCTTTTATCATTTTACTCCACCGAATGCCTAATTCTCGGCACATAGCGGAGCGGCGCAATTGTGCCGCTCCACATCCGCCGAGAATGAGAGATAGAGACACAATTTCCGTTCTCTGCCAATTCTTATTTTCGGCCCACCGCGCTATCCCACAATAGCGGGATAGCACTTCCCGCCGAAAATTAAGAAAATCTCATCACCTGCGAATGGGAAGAAAATAAAATCAGCCTTTACTTGTCACCGCGCCGGCGCATATTCTTCGCACCGACACTTTCCGCCGAAAATTAAAAAAAACGAGTATATCCACAAAAAAATAAATTATCATCACCCGTAAAATAAGAAAAAGTGCCAACTGCAAATAGAGCGGGAAAATATCGTTTGCATTCATCCTTTTTGCCAAAATGACAGCCTGCCTACTTTCCCCCTATCGGCGCATCCCACCTGCCGATAGGGGAAAACAGACCGGTTATTATTCGCTAACCAAAAAACAAGTGCTCTATTTTTTGAAAAAACCGATAGAAAATTTCACGCGGAGCAAAAAGCTCTTTTTCCAATAAGTGAAAAACCGTCAGCGGATCGTTATAATGAACGGGACGCGACATATACTCCGATCCGCAAATCAAATAGTCATAATATTGCTCATCGGTCATATTTTTTAAATAGTTATAAAGCGCTTCTTCCGTTTGAAATTTGTTTTTATCAATAAAACAGTTTTCCGGCACATAATTTTTAATATCCGGTGCGCCGATATAAACGGGAACAGCCCCGTATGCCATAACATCAAAAATTTTTTCGCTGACGTATCCGTCAAAAATACCGTTTTCATAAGCCAATATAAATTTTGCTTTTATAACGGCATCGGATTTTCGAGGAATATATCCATGATAAACCCGATCAAAAGCTTCTTGCTCTTTCGGTGATAATGTTTTTTTGAAATCTTTCCAATCTTTACCATATAAAAAATAATCTTCGGGATGATTGCGTACATACCATTCGGTTGATTTTTGTCGCAAAAAATATAACTCGTTTTTTTTACCGTATTTATATAATCCGGCAATTTGCGAAACCAGCACTGTTTTTCGCGCGGGATCAGGACAATACGGAAAAGCGTTATCATATCGGAACGGAACGGGTGCATAAAAATATTTTTTATTATCCGTAAATCTCTTGGAATAAGTAAAAATTTCAGAATATCGCTCTTCATCTTTCTTGATGGCCGGAAATCGAATGGTTATCGGTGATTCAACATTCCATAAATAAGCCGGTGCTTTTATATGGGAAGGCACATGATAATCGGCTCGCGCCACAAAAATTAAATTATCCGTCAATTTCGGGCAGTTCTTTAAACGAAAAGTTATCCTGTGTTTTTTCATCACGTTTTTCAATTCCTCAAACACCAAAAAATAGTCACTCATCGGCAAAACCGGCTGTTTCCACCGAATTAAAGCAGCTTGTTCCGGTGCGGCGGGATAAATATAAAAAAGAAGAAAAATCGTGAGAATCGCGGAAGAAAGAAAGCAAAGAAGAATAGTAAGTAAGTAAGTAAGTAAGTAAGTAAGTAAGTAAGTAAGTAAGTAAGTAAACGTTAAAAATTTCTGTAACATTTTAATTTTCTTTCGTTTATGTCCTCATTACCCGGCTTCATTTAACCGCGTCATGGTTAAAAACTTGTCATGACGATGCGCTTTTAATTCATCAGGCGATAATTTTTCTAATTGAGTTAAATATTTTTCCAATGCGAATCGCACATTTTCCATCGTTTCTTTGGGATATCGATGCGCACCGCCAATCGGTTCGGCAATAATGGAATCAATAATGCCGAGTTTCAGTAAATCTTGCGCCGTTAAATGCAAAATTTCCGCCGCTTTGGGCGCCATTTTGGCATCTTTCCATAAAATGGAGGCACACCCTTCGGGAGAAATAACGGAATAAACGGAATTTTCAAGCATTAAAACAATATTACCGGCCGCCAAAGCAATGGCACCGCCCGAACCGCCTTCCCCGATAATGCAGGAAATAAGCGGAACTTTTAAATCCAAACACGTTTCCGTGCCGGCGGCAATGGCTTGACCTTGCCCGCGTTCCTCCCCTTCCATGCCCGGAAAAGCGCCGGCGGTATCAACCAACGTGATAACGGGCACATTAAATTGTTCCGCCAATTTCATTAACCGAATGGCTTTACGATATCCTTCCGGTTTTGCCATACCGAAGTTATGCAATAACCGACTTTCGGTATCGTGCCCTTTTTCATGCCCGATGACCATAACCGTTCGATTGCCCAATTTGGCAAATCCGCCGATAATGGCTTGATCATCAGCGAAATTGCGATCGCCGCTTAACGGACAAAATTTTGTGAAAATTTCATTCAAATAATCGGTGGTGTGCGGCCGATTCTCATGACGCGCCACGGCCGATTTTTGCCATGCCGTTAAATTTTTATATAATCCCGTTAAGGCTTTTGTTTTTTTAGCATTCAGTCTGTCAAGCTCGGAAATGCATCGCTCATCACCGGCCAAAGTGATTTTAATTTCCTCAATACGCTGATCAATTTCCGCAATTGTTTGTTCAAAATCCAGATATTGCATTTCATTATCCTTTACTTAATCATTTTTTGGTAGTATAGTAAAGATGTAAAAAAAAGTAAAGTTATTTGTTTCAGTATTAAAAGGAAAAAAATGTCAAATTTATTTTTAATCGGTATCTATTTGCTTATTGTCGGCAATATTTGCGTGGCAGCGGCCGTTCTGGCGTTTTTAATTTTGTTTTTAAAACGCCAAAAACAGGGGTTTCAATATGTAACAACGCATTTGCTTCAAGTGGAAAAAATGTTAAAAACAAATGAACCCCAATCAACACGGTTGCCCGTTTCGGCGAACGAATTTGTTTCCACATATAAATCCGTGAGTATGCCCGATGATGCTGAAATTCATATTACCGAAGATTAAAATCCTTGCCTTTTTATGCTTGTTACTCCCGGGCGTTTTAGGGTATGCTGCCGAAACGTACGTGTTTCAACCGGCCGTTTCCATGTATGGGTCGCCTAAATATGCCGCCGGATTTAAAGCATTCGATTATGTGAATGTGCATGCCCCGAAAACGGGAACGTTTCGCCAAAGCGCTTTCGGCTCTTTTGACACATTTAATCCGTTTTCCGTAAACGGTATTGCCCCCGCCGGTATCGGTCTTTTATTTGATACGTTAATGAAATCAAGCGCCGATGAACCTTTTTCTCTTTACGGCTTAATTGCCGACGGTATTTTTGTTCTGCCCGAAAAAAAAGGTGTTGCGTTTCACATTAACCCCCAAGCGCGCTTTCAGGACGGTTCTCCCGTTTTGGCGGCGGACGTTATTTTTTCCTTTGAAACGTTAAAAGAAAAAGGCGTGCCGACATATCGTTATTATTATCAAGATGTGGAATCGGTAACGGCGCCCGATTCGCAAACGGTTGTTTTTCATTTTCGTGCCGATTCGCAAAATCGGGAATTGCCGTTTATTTTGGGCGAATTACCGATATTTCCCAAAAAGAATTGGCAATCAAAAGATTTTGATAAAACTGATTTAACCGTGCCCGTCGGCAGCGGTCCGTATTTGATTGACTCGTTTCAACCCGGCAGACAAATTGTTTATCGGCGCAATCCCGATTATTGGGCGCGGGATTTAAATGTTAATCGCGGCTTTTATAACTTTGAAAAAATCAGTTACGAATATTTTCGAGACACCACCGTTGCCATGGAGGCGTTTAAATCGGGTCTGTTTGATGTTCGACAGGAAAACGAAGCCAAAAAATGGATGCAATTTCAAAAAGAAGCCGATAAATTTGAGCATATCAAACCCGTCTCGTTTATACACCGTTTGCCGAGCGGTATGCAAGGCTTTGTTTTCAATTTACGACGCAAAATTTTTCAAAATATTTTTGTGCGGGAGGCTTTAATCGGCGTTTTTGATTTTCGTTGGATGAATCAAAATCTTTTTTACGGTTTATATCACCGAACGGAAAGCTTTTTTGATAATTCCGACTTAAAAGCCCCTCTCCTTCCCACAGATGCCGAAAAAAAGTTTTGGCAAAAACTGGGCGTTGCCGAACAAGACATTCCCGATATTCGCAAAAATCCGTTTGCCCATGCACGCACTGTTCGTCAAAAGTTGCGAACGGCTCTCAATTTGTTGAATGCCGGCGGTTGGTATGTTCAAAACGGTGTGTTAAAAAACAAACACGGACAACCGTTTACTTTTGAAATTTTGCTCGAATCGGGCAGCAGCGGCGTATGGGAACGCGTGGTTTTACCCTATATCGGCTTACTGAAACGGCTGGGGATTCAAGCGCGTGTGCGTACCGTTGATACCATTCAATATAAAAATCGGTTGGATAATTTTGATTACGATATGATTGTCTCCGTTTGGGGACAATCGCTTTCTCCCGGGAACGAACAACGCTATTTTTGGGGAAAACAAGCGGCTTTGACCGAAGGATCCATGAATTACAGCGGTATTCAAAATGATTTAATTGATTCGGTTATCGAAGCTTTGATTCAAGCGCAATCGCGCGAGGAATTAACCGCCGGCGTGCAGGCGTTGGACAGAATATTGTTGTCTCGAAAAATCGTTGTACCGCATTGGTATTCGCCCGAGCTGCGTTTTCTGATTCAAGATCAAATACGCTTTCCGCAAAAAACACTTTTAAAAGGGCCCGATATGTCAACATGGTGGAAAGAATAGTTTTTTTTAAAAAATTGAATTTTATTCTTGCACAATTGAAAAAAAAATGTATGAATAATAGATAGAAGAAATAGGAGGATACGATGCGTCGGATAATTTTAACAGCACTCACACTTTCCATATTGCCGCTTTCGGCTCAGGCTCAAACCGCTTTTTGGAATTATGATGAAAACAATAACGAAACGCTGATTCCCGCTCAATGCGACGGGCAGTTCGATGAAGCACACGGCGGTGTGTTTATGCCCTCACCCGATGAATTATATGATCAGGGCGAATTGTTTTTGCTGGAAAAAGGCGAAACACGCAATAACGCCGGTTACTGTTTGCTTTCTGCCGCCATTCAAGGAAACGTAAAAGCGCAATATCGTGTCGCGCAGTTGTATAACAAAGGATTGGTGTTACCGCAAAATGACATTGTTGCCTATCGATGGGCCTTTTTAGCTTCCTTAAACGGCAGCAAAGAAGCCGAACAATTGGCTTTAACATTAGAACAGGTTTTGTCGGCTGATGAAATTAAGTTGGCAACCGATACCATTGAACCGATTTTGCCGACCATGTCTGAAGAAAAAAGTGCAGAACTTCAAGCGCAAGAAGAGTTGTTAGCCGAGAAAAAAGAAACACTGGAAAGTATTAATAAAGAAATTGATGAAATGTTGGGCGTTCATTTCGAAGCACCGGTAATTATCAATCCCGCCGAACAAAACACCGAAGAAGAACCCGCGCAAGCGCAAGCAGATAAAAAAGCCCAAACACCCGCAAAAGTCGGTGGCAGTAAAGCCAAAGCAAATCCCAAACCCGCAGCGCGCTCTGTTTTTAATGAAAGTGACAGAATGAAAAAATGAAAAAAGCCCTCTTTTTCAGCTTTTTATTAACATATTCTCTTGCTTTTGCACAAGAGGCTTTTTTACCGGGAACGGAAGATGTGCCTTTAATGGAGGGTTTAATTATCAACCCGACGGCTAATCTTGATTTTGACACGCCTGCCGGACAAATTCGAACGGTCAATGCCACGGGGAAATCTTTAACCGGTCAAAAAATCACCGCTTATTATCGGCAAACATTGCCGGCGCTCGGTTGGCGTCTTGAAAAAGGTAATCGGTTTGTGCGGGAAAAAGATTCCCTTGTCATTACCGTTTTACAAGAAACAAAACCGGCGATTATTCAATTTGAAACGACAATGACAAACTTATCCGAATAAAAATTGAATGTCTTTTCAGAAAAACGGTTGACTTTTCTTTTTTTTTGATATATAAAACTTATCCTGTAAATAAAACTATTTTTTGTTGAGGAAAAAAATATGGCTAATATTGCATCTGCAAAAACACGTGTCAAACGGAACGCCAAAAGAACAAGAATCAATTCCGACCGCTTAAATGCCGTCAGAACAGCCGTTAAAAAAACAAGAGCCGCCATTGCCGCGGGTGATAAAGAAGCTGCCGAAAGCAGTTTTAAATCCGCCGAATCGGCTTTAATGCGCGCTGCCGGCAAAAAAGTAATCCACAAGAAAAATGCTTCTCGGAAAGTTTCTCGTTTGGCCAACGCCGTTAAAAAAATGTAAAACGCGCGTGTTCATCGTTACATTTAAAAAAGCACTTTTTTACAGGTGCTTTTTTTAATAAAGTTATCAACCGTAAAGGAATAAAATGTATTACAGTTATTTTGATATTTTTTCAATCGGTATCGGACCTTCCAGTTCGCATACCGTCGGACCCATGCGTGCGGCAACGGCGTTTGTTACGTCTTTAAAAGAAAAAAATTTGCTGGCAAACATAACGCATATTCAAGTATTTCTGTACGGTTCTCTGGCTTTAACGGGAATCGGTCACGGCACGCCGAATGCCGTGATATACGGTTTGATGGGATTAAAAGCCGAATCCGTTGATTTATCACAAAACTATATTACTCAAATTGAAGAAACACATAAACTTTTATTGGGCGGAACAAAAGAAATCGATTTTCAGAAAAACACCGATATTGTTTTGGAAAAACAAACATTTCTGCCGCGTCATGCCAACGGATTAAAATTTCAGGCCTTTGATTCGAACAAAAATCTTCTTTATGAAGATGTTTATTACTCCGTCGGCGGCGGCACCATTATTCGTGAAGGCGAAGAACAGCCGAAAATCGTGCAACAAAATGTTCCGTATCCGTTTAACACCGGCGCCGAATTATTACAACTTTGCCGTGAAAACAAAATGAGTATTGCCGATGTTGTTTTCAGAAACGAAGAAGCGTTACACTCGTTTAAGGCGGTTAAAAGTCATACGGAACGCATACTGCGTGTTATGGATAATTGCATTGAAAAAGGTATTGTCACGGAAGGACAATTGCCGGGTGAATTACGGTTAGTCCGTCGAGCGCCCACCATTTATCGGCGACTGGAAGAAAAATTCCATCAAAACGATGAAGATGCTCTAATGATTGTTGATTGGATTAACCTATGGGCATTTGCCGTTGCCGAAGAAAATGCCTGCGGCGGACAAATCGTCACCGCACCGACCATGGGATCTGCCGGCGTTATTCCCGCCGTTTTGCGCTATTATTCCCGGTTTGCCTCTAAAAAATCACCGTTTGATATTGCCATCGGACAAGGATTATTTCTTTTAACGGCCTCTGCCGTTTGCAGTTTATATCGCTCAAATGCCTCTATTTCGGGGGCGGAAGTCGGTTGTCAGGGTGAAATCGGTGTGGCGGCCTCTATGGCTGCTGCCGGATTAACGGCAGCCATGGGCGGTTCAACGGCACAAATTGAAAATGCGGCAGAAATTGCCATGGAGCATCACTTGGGGCTGACGTGCGATCCGATTTGCGGCTTGGTGCAAGTGCCTTGTATTGAGAGAAACGCCATCAGTGCCGTTAAAGCCGTTAATGCGGCACGGTTGGCCATTCGCGGCAACGGCAATCATCTGGTCACGTTGGACAGCGTCATTAAAACCATGTTGGAAACAGGGCAAAATCTGTCCAGCGGCTATAAAGAAACCTCACTGGCCGGATTAGCCAAAAACGCTTTCACCTGCTAACCCTTGTTACGGGAAGATAAATAAGTTGTTAAATATCGGTAATGATCAAGTAACTCTTTAAAAAGAGCCTCATTTTTATTGTCACCGCCATTGGCATCGGGATGATATTTTTTCGCTAACTTTTTAAATTGCTTTTTCACTTCCGTTAAGTTCAGCGGAAAAGAAACCTCCAAAAACTTTATGGCGGCAGCCAATTTTTTATCTGTTTTGTCGGGCGTTCGCGGCGGATTATATTTTCCGCTCATACCGAGTTCTTCTTCATTAAAAAACCCGAATGAATCATGCAGGTTTTCCGTCATGCGCCGAAAAGTTTGATTTTGCCCGAGTTTCCATGTCGGCCGTTGCCATGTCATATCGTTTTGAATGTGTTGTTCAATTTCATCACCGGACAATCCCTGATAAAAATCCCAATTTTTATTGTATTCGGTCACATGTTTTAAACAAAACCAATAATAACTGTTTAAATTTCTGTCTTTCGGCGCTCGAAACTGACCGTTTTCAGGACAGCCGGGATAATCACACGGACGAAAAGGCACTTCTTTTTGCCTCTTTTTATAAATCATATTATTTGTTTTCCTCCAAGGACGGATAAATCAGTTCTTGTTTCTTCGGATGATACATAATGCCGCTTTCAATTTCAATCCACCCCGGCACACGCATATAATTCAGCCAATTTCGAGAGTAGGTATCCCATATATCCGGATACGTGACAATTTTATCGGGATTTTTATTCAACAAAGCCGCCCACCACGAAAAAGTGGAATTAGCAATAACATTATGCTTGCACAGGCTCATCAACTGCATGTCTCGAAAATCCGCTTGACGATAATTAACGCGAACAACTTCAAACGGAACGCTTATCTTTAATTCCTCTTCGGCTTTTTCCGGATCATTTGAAAAAACATAAAACCGCGGATTTTTTGTTCGTTTTAAAATGTAATCAACGGCATTTTGATAATATTTTGAACGACTTAAATTAGGATATCCATGCCAAACATAATCACCCAAACGCACATGCAGGCAAACACTGTTTTGCGATTGAAGTTTTTTGGCCAATCTGATATTTTCTTTTTCTGTCAACGGTTTAAATTTAAGCTTTTGTTGAAGATAACGCACACTGTCTTCAATATTTTTATAAGATTGATGATAGCCGCGAATTGAAACAATATCGGAACGGAAATGCAAACTTTTGTTATAATTAAAAGAACCGGTTATCCGACCACGTAACCGCGTTAATTTTCTTTTCAACGTCGATGTAAAAGGAGCGCGGTAAAAAAGCATTTCTGCAAAATTTGTTTGGAAAGCATTTATAATACCCGGATTATACCACAGAAATTTTTTGTTAAATCGTTTGGCATAACTGAAACAGCTGGCATATGCAAACATTTGATTACCTAATCCGTGCTTTCCCATTTCTTCAAAAATATAAAAATTCAACCATTTATTATCTAAAATAAAAGAAACTGTTTTCTCGGCCGCTTTTTCGGACGAAACGGGTGAAATATAGGTAGAAGCCAATGACGGTTGCAAAAAGTCAGGCACCACAGGGGCATTTTTTCTGTTAAAATAAAAAAGATGTACGTATTGCGCATCATTATTTGTTGAGAAAAATTTTAATTGTCCGAAATCAACTAAAAAAACAGGCGTTGTTTGAAACGGCGGTTTTTGAAACATTTCATTCGTAATAATAAAAGAGCTTGTAATGGGGCAATTTTGCGTATAAACCGGATAAATATTTTTATCGGTTAATTTTTGCACCAAAGCCAACATAAAACGGGTTTCAAATAAATTATCGGGCTTTAACCAAATACAAGCGCGTGTTTTTCCCGTTAAATTATATGATAACAAAGCAACCACACACAAACAGATGACAATGACTGCTTTTCTAATAATGGATATTAAACCTGTTTCCGCTTTCATATCTTTTTAACCCGTAAGAAAAAATAAAAATACTGAAACTCAAAAAGCAAACACTTGCCGTTATTAAATAGATTAACGTTACCGCCGAAAAAGTATGCATCAATTCAACCGGCAGAATGGAAATAAACCCGATGGGCAAAAAGGTACAGAAAAACAATTTTAAATATCCGCCGTAAATACTGCCGGGATATCCCGCAATATTGAAAAACATAAAAAATATGCGTTCACCGATATCCGATGAATTTTTAATAAAAAACGGTAAACTGCTGATTAAAATATTAAGTGCCAAAAACACGCAAATTCCCGAAAAGATAAAACAAAGCACCAACGGTAAATTTGAAAAAGAAACCAAACCGGAAAAGAAAATTAACAAAACGCCCGTAATAAAATCACCGATTCCCGACGGATCACAAACGGAACACCCCACGTTAAATAAAACATGACGCGGAATCACCAAAAAGGAATCCAACTCGCCGTTTTCAATGAGGCGCATTAAATGAATACCGATACCGCGAAAGAAAATCGGCCAAACCGAAAACGTGAGAATAACCAAGCCCGTCATAAACATAAAATCATTGAAAGTCCACGAATGAATGGTCGGAAAATTTAAAAACATTAAATACCACGCATATAACAACATCAGGTTATTTAAAATCATAAATAAAATGCGCAAAATAAACACTTTTTTCAAAGCGAACGCTTGTTTAAAACCGATTTTTATCAGCTTTTGATAGTAAATAATTTTATCCATAAACGCACACCCTTTTCCGAATCATTTTAAATAAAATAATCAACGCGCCCGCCAGCAGTGCATTCCAGACAATTAAATGAAGAAAAACCGTTAAGGCTTTTTCAAAAGAAAAATCGTAAATTAAAGAAGCAACACCATATCCCGTCCACCCGAAAGGCGTCATTAAACAAATTTTTTGAAACCATTCGGGATAAAAAATAATCGGGAAAAACAAACCGCCCAACACATATTCGCATTTTTGAACAATCCAGAAAAACGGTAACGGATCATACAAATATAACGCCGATAAACCGATGAACACCATACAAAGCGAAGCAAAACAAGCGCTTAATATTAGTAATCCGAAAACAATCGGCACATAAATCGGGTTAATCGGTAAAAACGAGCCGGTTAAAAGATAAATCATTCCCATGCCGATACAAAACAAGATTGGTAACCGAACAAAATAAACCCCCAAGCATTCGCAGAAATTCAATAAAACAAAATGCACCGGACGAATAAACCGATAAGCAATGTTTCCCGTTCGCACCTCTTCTTCAATTTCTTTTACGCGGCCTTCCGGTCGCGAAAATTGCAAACCGGCCCCCACGGTTAAATAACTTAAAAAAGAAACAGGATCAATCACCGCACTTGATCCGCCCGCTTTCAACACAAGCCAAAATTTATGAAAAATCAAAATCATACAACACAAAAAAACAATCCGAATCAAAAAGACACCCCGTTCCCTTTGAAGTTGGTCTTTCATATTCATTAAAACGGCAAGGAAATATGGTTTCATTTTTTGTAAATTGAGGCAATAACGGTTTCTAAATCGGTTGAACGCACAAAAACATTGGAAAATGTTTCCGCTGAAAAAATTGTTTGTAAATCGGATATTTTCGTTGGAACTTGAAGAGGTATTTCTTCAATTTTTCCCGATTTTTTCTCCACACATAAAATCTGTCCGGCACCATATTTTTCTTTTAAATTTTGAATATGTGAATCCAATAATAATTTTCCGTGATTAATGAGTAAAATACGTTGGCAAAGCGATTCAATGTCTCCCACATCATGAGAGGTTAAAAAAACGGTTGTTCCTTCTTTTTGAACCTGTTTTAACAAAAAAGAACGAAACAAATATTTGGCTTCAATATCAAGACCCAGAGTCGGTTCATCCAAAAACAAAACCGACGGCCGATGTAACAGCGAAGCAATCAATTCACACCGCATTCGTTGTCCCAGTGACAAATTTTTAACCGGTAAATTTAAACATTTCTCAATTTCAAACTGCTTGGCAAGCTCATGAACGCGGGATTTCGCCTCCCGAGATGAAAGATTATAAGCCGCCGCCAATAACGTATAACTGTCCAACGGCGATAAATGATAATGCAATTGAGATTTCTGCCCAAAAACAACACCGATTTGTCTTACCAGTTTTTCCCTGTTTTTCCAAGGCGTTAACCCCAAAACAGATGCGTTGCCCGAGGAGGGATATAAAATAGACGTTAACATTTTGATGGTGGTTGATTTTCCGCCCCCGTTCGGCCCGATAAAAGCAACAATTTCACCGGCTTTTACTTCGAAGGAAAGATTTGAAACAGCTTTTTTTTCAATAACTTTACCCCAAAAACCTTGTTTACATTTAAAGATTTTTGTTAATTGATCCGTAACAATAACTGTTTCTTTCAACTTTATGCCTCCCAATAAGATGCCGGGAAAAGCATACTTCAAAACATTATTATTGTCAATTGATTTATACTGAATTATGATTTTTTATGATATTTTAACAGATTGATAAAAGAATCCAAAAATTCTTTCGGCTGATCTTGTATTTCCAACATTAAATCGGTTAATTCCGGCGAAAAATTTTCATAATCGGGATATTCACGAGGCAGTAATAATTGATACGGTTCAATGCCAAAAACCGTGGCAATGGATTCGAGCGTTGACAATTTTGTACTGGCAATATTATTTTCCAACTGACAAACCATTTCAACCGTTTTGCCGATTTGTTCCGCTAATTGAGATTGTGTCATTTTCATTTTTTTGCGATATCTTTTGATGTTAGCAGCGACAATAACACGTAATGTGTCACTCATTTTACCTACCTTACACTAAAAAATTATTTCGAATGAATATTTTGTATTTTTATACCGTAATTATAATTTCTATTGTGTTTTTTTCAATGAAGTCATAATTTAATATTTTGTATATATTTCCGCTTTTTTATAATTTTTATTTAAATTTTAGTTTTATTTTTATCCTTTTTACTACATCTCTTGACATCTTCGGGAATAAATAATAAAGTTACTTCATCAGTTATTATTAAATATTCATTCAGTGCAACATTTTTCTTCGGAGAAAAAATTATGATAAAAATCAAAGAACAATTCAAAAATTTTTCATTACCTCTTGCCTTGATGACTTCTCTGTCAAGCAGTCTGTTTTTAGCAATTTCCTTTGTTCCGACATCGGCGCAAAGTGCTGAAAATATCAATTATTTTCAATTATCGACGCAAGAAAATTCTTTCTCGGAAAACGATTCGTTTTTCAAGAACGTTCTTTTGCGTGCCTTCGGTGATTACAATATGACAAGAAACACGCAGCGGGAAGGTTTTAAAGCTTATTTAAAAGGAACAGGTGCCGATATAACGGCGCAATTGACCGATTCATTTTCCGCCGGAATCGGATACGGCTATTCAACAACCGACTTAAAAAAAGACGGCTCTAAAACGCGCATTGACGGTGATACTTATTTCGTTTTCGGTAAATATCAGCCCGAAAAGTGGTATATCTCTGCCAATTTAACTTATAATCACAGCCGATATAAAGATAAAAATCCCGATATTAATCAAGCAAGTGCCGATATTTATCACGGTGCTCTTTTTTCCGGTTATGAAATGGGAAATGTTCACAATTATTCGGGTTTAAAATATACATATTTGCACGGAAAAGATAAAAATAATGCCGCTTTCGGAACACCGTTACAAAACGGAGAAGTTATCACTGCCGTTATCGGAACATCTTATAAACGCTTGTATCATCCGACAGAAAATCTTTCGTTAACGCCGTTATTTTGGTTATCGGGGCAATATGATTTAAAATCAAACAGTCGGCAGAGTGTGATTGACGTTCCCGATTCCGCATTCATTTACGCTTTTGAAGGCCGGCGCTTGCATCGCTTGGGCTTGGAAACGGGTGTTCGGCTCGGTATGGCTTACAAACAAGCCGAACTTTCCATCGGATACGGATTAAATTGGCGTGTCAGTCACACCTCTCAAACGGGGAAACTGAATTTGGCTTGGCACTTTTAGTTTGTTTTCAAAAAGATCATTTCCCCGTTCAAAACCGTTTCAAAATAAAACGGCGGCGGATTTTTAGGAAGAATAAATAACAAAAATGATTATTTTTTCCAAAAACGGTTTTTCATATTGCTTTTTTAAACAAAAAAAGGTATAACAAAAATTAAGCTGTTTCAATTTTTAAAAACGGATAGGGAAATGATAAAATTTTACGCTTTTTTAACAACATTGTTTTTTACAGTCAAATCTTGGGCAAATCCGGCGTGTCCCGTCTGTATGGTTACGGTCGGTGCGTCTTTGTATCTGGCGGAAAAATCCGGTTTGGATAAATGTGTCATCGGTGTTTGGTCGGGGGCATTACTGGCCATTGTCGGTTATTTTCTCATTCGGTGGTTTAACAAAAAAAATTGGCATTTTCCCGCACGTGATTTTATTTTAATGCTTTTATCCGTCGGTTCCATCGGGTTTATGTATCTTCCAGATATGCCCGGCGCCATTGATTATCACCCGATTATTATCGGTTTTTTATATATTGATTCGTTTTTATTCAGCAATTTAATCGGCGCGGCAGCTTTTATCGGCGGCATTCATTTTTATGAATGGATGAAAGCCAAAAACGGCGGACATGCCCATTTTCCGTTTGAAAAAGTGGTTGTTCCCGTTTTAACGGTTGCACTGATCAGTTTATTATTTTATTATCATCCGTTGTGCGATTGTGCCGAACAAGCTGCAGCAAATGTACCTGTTTTATCAGAATAAGGAGGGAAAAATGGAAAAAGCTAAAAACGTTAAAGAATTTGTTGAACGCATTGACAATATGAAAAAGAAAAATCCGAAAGATCTTTCTTCCGATCAAGATTTAACTATCGGAATTATGAATTTAATTTCCATTGAGGAACATTTAATTTTTTCCGGTGCCAAAACGGGGAAAAATTCTTTTTATGATATGGTGCAAGACATTCGGGAAATGCGCAAAAATTTGCTGTTGAAAGTGATTCCCTCTTATGAAGGAGAAGTGTGGTGCATTTCAAAGCATTTATTGGCAACCGCCATGCGTTTGATGGAGGTGGGTACCAAACAACAATCCATGGGTAATAAAGAAGAGGCTTATCAATTATTTAATCAGGCATATGATTTATATTGTCTGTTTTGGGGATTAAATATGAATCTGGTTGATGCCAAAGAAATTTCATGGAAACCCGATTCGCTGGAAGAAGTGAAAAAGGAAGCCTCCGCTTTAATAAAACCGGCACAAAAAACAGATACACCCGTTGCGGAAGCGCAACCCGATTCTTTATTCGGCAAATTAAAATCGGTGGTGCGTAAAGCGGTTGACTGTTGCATCGAGTAAAACTGAAACCCATCGTTTTAACAAACAAAAGGGGGCAGAAAATGACGACGATTACACCGGAATTCGGCGTTACGTTTGACGGAAAAGGCGGTGCTAAACTGCTTGATTTAGAGCGTGTTCCCAACACATCGGAAAAGCCGATGTGGATTCACATTGACTATAAAGATGCCGAAAATCAGGAATGGCTCAAAGAAATGCGGTTGGATGAACGCGTCATTGAAAATTTGGTTGATGAAGATACGTCGCCGCGTTATTTTCCGAAAAAGAAAGGCATTTTGGTTGTGATGCGAGGCATAAACACTCAAAAATCCGCCGAAATCGATGATATGGTTGCCCTTCATATCTGGCTTGAAAAAAACAGAATTTTAACCCTTTCCCACCGACCGATTCCGGCTGTTCGCCGCGTGCGCTCCCTGTTACGGAAGGGTATGGGTCCCGAAACACCGTCCGATTGCTTTATTGCCCTGTTGAAAGTGATGACGGAACACATTGAAAATACCATTGTGCAAATCGGTGATGAAGTCGACGCATTGGAAGAAAAAGTGATTGAACCCGATAGCTTTCGCAACAAATCCATTCGGGAAAATTTAAGTCAGTTACGGCATAAAATTGTGGGATTACGGCGTTATCTGGTTCCGCAAAGAGACGTGGCAAAAGTGTTAAGAAGTGTTTCGCATCCGGTGTTAACGGAAGAAAACACAAATCAGTTGCGGGAAATTTATCTTGATTTATCCAAAGCCGTGGAAGATTTAAATTCGGCGCGCGATCACTCCACCGTCACGCAGGAGGAGTTGGATTCCAAAACCAATGTGAGTTTAAACCAAACCATGTATATCATGTCGATTGTTATTGTTATTTTTACGCCGCTCACGTTCATCACCGGTTTATTGGGTGCCAACATCGGCGGTATTCCTTTCGGGCAAGACAGTCACGGATTTAGTATTATTGCTTTATTTTTATTTTTGATAGCTGTGTTGCAATTATCCGTTTTGAAAAAAATGCGCTGGTTCTAATTTACCATTTCGGACATAATTTCGTTGTTTCCCGATAGGATTCGGGTGTATCGATAGAATAATTTTTTTCGGCAATTTTGCGGTTGATATGATCTAACAATGGTTTAATTCTTTCTTGTATCTGATGAAATTGCTTGTGCATAATTTGCTTGGCACGCGCGGAAGTGTAGGCATATTCCGGACGCAAATTTTTAACGGCTTCTCTTAATTCTTTTTCAATGTCGGGACGGAAAAATGTTAAGGCTTGCTGAAAAACAGCAACATGATAATCTTCATGCTCTTTAATCACTTTATAGTTACAAGAATCTTTTGAATATTTTTTATCAATATAAACTTTTAAACTTTGATAGCCCAACGTGAAATGAATGGATTTTAATCCGATGCAAACCCACTTTCCTTCCGGTTGAACAAAAGTTTCTCCTTTCATACCCACTTGAATAGTTGCTGTTGTTAATCCCAATGTATTTGGTGAAACTTTACTGCTTGTTAAGTTACGAAAATCACGCCGACTGTGCATAGTATCATATATAACGGAAGGACTGGGCGCTGAAATATCAATTTGTATTTCATTTTTGTCACACAAAGCATTTGCGTTTTGTGCGTATAAGAAATATAATAAAAAAATAAACACTCTTTTTTTCATTCTGTTTCAAATATAGCAAAAAGGAAAATAAAATGCAAATTATTTCATGGAATGTTGCCTCAATTCGTGCCAGATTACCGTTATTATTGCATTTATTAGCCGAAAAACAACCGGATATTGTTTTATTGCAGGAAATTAAAGCAACGGAAAACACTTTTCCGTTCGAAGCCTTAAAAACAGCCGGTTATTTTGCTTACATTCACGGGCAAAAAGGTTTTAACGGGGTTGCCGTTTTAAGCAAAAAGCCGTTGGAAATGATAGATTTATCTCTTCACGATTTGGCAGATGAACAAGCCCGTTTTATTGCCACACGTTTTGAAAAAACACTTTTTATTTGTGTTTATGCACCGAACGGTGCGCCACCGATGAATAATCCCGCTGACAACAGTCGCCTTCTTTATAAAATTTCTTGGTATAAAAGTTTAAAGCAAACGCTTGAAAACTATTTAAATCAAGGTTTTTCCGTTGTTTTCGGCGGTGATTTTAACGTGATTGAATCGGATGAAGATGTTTACGATCCCGAGGTGTTTCGTTTCGGTCCGCTCATGGTACCGCCGGTTCGAAACGCTTTTCAACAAATCACAAACCTGCCTTTCGTTAACACAATAAAAGCCGTTCCGCACCCTCACCCGCTTTATTCTTATTGGGATTTTCAAATGCTTGCTTTTCAACGAAATTTAGGCATTTTACTTGATTTTATTTTTATTCCGAATGCTTGGAAACAAAATCTTGTTCAATCGGGTGTTTACCGTGAATACAGAAAAAGGGAAAAACCTTCCGATCATGCACCGGTTTATTGCCTGTTAAACGATTCCTCCGATTCGTGAAGTGCCGGACTGTCAGAGGCATGTGACCCATCACAAAAAGGCATATTTTTACTCTTTCCGCACCGACAAAGCGCTTGTAACCGGCGTTTTTCATAAGGCTTTCCGTTATCATCCGTCACGGTAATGTTGCCGCGCAACCCTAACGGACCCGATACTTTTAATTGCGGATCTTCAATCACCAATATCAAGGGATCAGATTCCGATTCTATCACGGCACCTGTTTGATTATTCGTTATAATTAAACGTCCGGCCGGACAAAGATGTGCTTCCCGCACGGTTAATTGATCCGTGATCGGTTGTCCTTGTCGCACCAGATTCCAAATCCGTCCGAATCCGTCACAAAAACGCGCAAATGCACAATATTTTTCATTATCATGCAATGTGAGATTCGGCCCCGTAAACGTTTCGGCACCGGATAATATCGGCAAATGTGATGCTGTACAAACTCCATGAAATCCGTGAATATGTTGTCCGTCGCAAAAGGGTTTATTGCGACTTTTTCCGCATCGACAAAGCATTACCTGCTCTTTTCCGATATTTTTATCTTCCCCGATCTGATATTTTGTAATAACTCCGTTTTCATCGGGCATTAAGTGTGCTTCTTTAATCGGCACTTTTCCTTTAACAAGATACGGGCCGTTCGGCGTGACCGTAACGGTGACCGATTCGGCATTTGTTTCTGATTGATCCATATTTTTTCCTCTTTTTTCTTTTCTTATGGATTTTAAAAAGCAAAAAAACAAGTGAAAGACGATTATTTTTAGTCAAAATATTGTAATTTTTATTTGAAACCTTATATATAAGCAGACAACGAAAGGAGACTATGATGGATATATTGATGAAAACACTTTCCGTGTTATGTCTGATCGGCGCTTTGAACTGGGGGCTGGTCGGATTATTCGGTTTTGATTTGGTTGCGTTTTTATTTGGCGCCATGAGCATTGTATCCCGCATTATTTATTCCGTTATCGGAATCGGTGCGGTGGTGTTGGTTGTGCTGGCCATTCGAAACCATATCGAATAACAAAAAAACATCTCCTTTCACGGGAGATGTTTTTTTACTTTATTTTTTTTCTTATGCTTTATCCAAATAGGCCTGAACCAGTGCATCGGTATCTTGTATTTGTTTTGAAAGCTGTTCAGCTAACAACACATTTTTGTTACCGGAAGAATAAACTTTTAAATATGAGCCTAATCCGCTTAAATCAACATCCAGAATAACCGATTCGTGAATGGCGGGACGCGAAACCAAAATAGCATATTTCCTGTCGGCGAATTCTTTACCCATAATAAAATTCATTTCACGCGGTGTTAAGTTCCATGTGGCATAATCGGACGGATTGGCCTGCGGGTTGCGGAAGAAAATAACCGTTTGACACTGACCGCGAATCACATCGCCCAATCCGTTATCATCCAAAAAGCGCGGCTGCTGGAAGGCGCACAAAAATGCCTGCCGTTTTTTACGTCCTTCCCGTAAGCCGACAATAAAGCTGTCTTTAAACATCGGGTGTTCCAACATCGGCGCCGTTTCATCGATCATAATTAAGCTCGGTGATCCCGTTGCCGTTGCCAACGTGTGAATACGATGCATCACATAGCTGATAACGGCAGGCGCCAACACGCCGTCTTGGAAAATGGTGGTAAAGTCAAAAGCCATATAGCGACTGGATAAATCCAAATTATCGGTTAAAGAGTTAAAAATACGGCCGTATTGATCATCGTTTACCCAGCGGAACAATTCCCGACGCATAAATCCGTTCGGCGCAAAACAGCTCTTATAAAGATTTTTCATTAACCGCTCATCAGGACGCAAATATTCAAAAGCCGTTGTAACGGCCCGGGCAATTTCCTGCTCGGAAACGGCATCCGTTCCGCCGGTAATATCTCGCATCCACGTGCGCAAAAAGGCGCGATTATCAGATGTATCAGGCACAGCAAACGGATTTAACGACACCGATTCTTCCCCGCCGTCAAATCGAACATACGGCGCATTTAACATTAAAGCAAACACTTTGGCACCGTTGTTGCGATCAAAGAAGTATGTGTGCAAATCGGGGATTCGCATGGATTGTCCGGCCATAAAGGAGAAGAATGTTGTTTTACCTTGTCCCGTCGGCCCGATTAAAGCCGTATGTGCCACCGCATAAGCCTCTTCCGAAACGTGGAATTGGAAAGCATACGCCGTACCGGTAATGGTGCGGAAATAAGAAAGCGGCATCGGACCCCAGTCGGATTTCCGTCGACCTTCGGCCGTTTTATCAATACAAATACTGCATGCTACCACGCGTGATAAATATAAGAACGTACGCGGATAAATTTCATACGTCGGGAATTGCGCAAAAAACGAAGCTTGCGCCGCCCAACCGTCACGAACGGGTGTTACGTTATAAATACGACAGATTTTTTCAACTTCCTCCTGTCCGAATTTCACTTCATCTTTTGTTTGCCCGAAAATAAACACCGTCATGGCATATTCGTTTAAGGTTTGTCCGTCGGCATCTGATTGATCCAACCACTCCAAAGCTGTTGAATACTGCGCCATCACGTTTGTTGAAAAAGTGGTTAAAAAGGCCATACGCCTTTGTTGCATCAGCAACATATTGGCTTTAATCATCGGAATGGCTTTAATATTATGTAACAGCGTGACTTCGCAATCGATACTTAAAATATCGGCAATCATTTGTTCGTCCATAAAGTCGCCGGGCTTGCGAATACCGATACAAATGCCGAGTTTTTCCTTATCACCCGAAATAAATTTAATAATCCCTTCA
This sequence comes from uncultured Alphaproteobacteria bacterium, assembly GCA_947627155.1. GTDB lineage: Bacteria > Pseudomonadota > Alphaproteobacteria > CAAHEQ01 > UBA3637 > RGIG4140. The sequence goes on from CANQUX010000016.1 coordinate 22,646, forward strand.
TCGCGGGTAAAATGAATATAATCCGCCGTTAAAAGCGCATTTAAATATTCTCCCTGCTCACCGCCGATTCGCGGTTTGGGAACAGATAAAGGACTTGCCAACTGGGCAAACAACCAAAACGGACTTTGATCATTTGTTTTAAAGGGCGGTTTTTCGGAAACAAGATGCGGTTCATACATATCCAAAATGGAGGTTAAAGCCAGTGATGCCTGTTGCAAATCGTCCATGGCATTTTTTCGATCATTAACGGAAATAACAATATAATGTTTGTTGCGAAACACCCGATGCAAACTTTCCATCCATTTATCGGAAACCGTGCGCAACAATTTACTGTCTTTATGTTGTCCCAAATCGGACAAAGAAATTTTTTCCCGAACGGTAATCACGCGCGAAACAACCTCCAACTGCGCCATGGAATCAATCCATTGTTTTCGGGCACCCGTTAAGGCAACGCGTTCGGAACCGGTTAATAAGGTTGTATCAACACCCTTTACTTCATACACCCGCGCCAACGAACCGTTGCGTAAATGAATGGTGGCACCGTCTTCATCTAATTTACTGAACGGCAAAAAGTCGGAGACACGCGTTTCTTTGGGTTTCGGTAAAATAATATCACCGAGCTTTGTGACAAACACAGACATAATCATCATGGTACCGATAACGCCGATAACGGCCATCCACGTTGAAAACGAGGAAGCACCCTGCGCCAACATGCCTAAAACGTTCATATCCATGGGTATACTGTTCATTGATTTTTATTATCCTTATTTTTAAGGCGCCAACTTATGCCCTTTAACGGGGTAAACATTCTTTGTGGGAGAAGACATCGGCCCGTAAGTCATCATCATACGAGACATGTGCGGTTCGTTCCAGGCATACCCGGCAATAATGAAATGGCCGATTCCCAACGGCAAAATAAACCATAACGGGTTTGTGTTAAACACGGCCAAACACATGACCATAATGCCCATTTGCATGGAAAAATTAACAACCGCCGGCACAAACGGCGCCCAAAAGATTTTAGGCGGCATGGCCACGGCTTTCAAAATCGGTTCACGCATTGTTTTTTCCTTTTTAAAATCACTTTTTTTTATTATAACAGATAAAAAAACAAATGAACAGAAAAAAATGAAAAAAAAGCGTCTTTTTTTGAAAAAAATACTTTTTCGGAAAAAATAAACCCGCCCGAAAGCTTTGAAAACAATCGAAAGAGTGTTCATTTATCTTTTTATGTTTTTTATTTTAAAAGAATCGCAAAAATTTTTGACGAACGCCGAAGACTGCGGCACAAAAAACATTTTTATGCCTCTTTTCGGCAAAACGGCTTTGAAAGATGAAAAAATGATTGACTTTTTAGTGAAAAAAGGTATTGTAAAAACGTGTCAGGGAGAACACGAACGATATTTTTTTCGAAAACAAAAAAGAGAGAGAATAAAATGAGTTTTAATGAAAAAACAATCAAAAGCATTGCCAAGCTGGCGCGGTTACGCTTTCCGGCAGAGCAGGAAGAGAAGTTTATGAATGATATTAACGGCATATTACAATGGGTGGAAGATTTAAAAGAAGTTGATATCACAAATGTGGAACCGTTGGTTTCCGTTACCCCGCGCAAAAATGCCGTGCGCAAAGATGAAGTGTCGGTCGGCGATATTCAAGCGGAATTGATGGCAAATGCCCCCGAATCGATACAAGGTTTTTATGTCGTACCCAAAATGGTGGAGTAAGAAAAATGGTTGAACGTTTAACAGATTTAACAATAGCCGATGCGCTTGATTTACTGAATAAAAAAGAAATTTCCTCGGTGGAATTAACCCGCGCGCATTTGGCGGAAATGGAAAAAGCGCGCTTTTTAAACGTGTTTATTACCGAAACGCCGGAATTAGCTTTAAAACAAGCGGAAGAGAGCGATAAAAAACGCTTATCCGGTGAAAAAATCGGGCGATTGGAGGGGATTCCCATTGCCAATAAAGATTTATATTGTACCAAAGGCATTCGCACAACGGCCGCATCAAAAATTCTGTCCGATTTTGTGCCGCCCTATGAGTCAACGGTTACGCAAAATTTAAAAAATGCCGGCACGGTGATGCTGGGAAAAGTCAATACCGATCAGTTTGCCATGGGCGGCTCAACCATGACCAGCTATTTCGGCGTGACCAAAAATCCGTGGACGGATGAAACCGGTGCTTATTCTTTGGTGCCGGGCGGTTCTTCGGGCGGATCGGCTGCCGCGGTGGCTGCCGGGTTATGTTTGGGCGCAACCGGATCGGATACCGGCGGATCCATTCGGCAACCGGCCTCTTTTTGCGGCATTACAGGCATTAAGCCCACATACGGCAGATGTTCGAGATACGGTATTGTGGCATTTGCCTCCTCATTGGATCAGGCCGGTCCCATGGCGCGCACGGTTAAAGACTGCGCCTTAATGCTTCGGGAAATGGCGGGTATGGATTCGCACGATTCAACGGTGGCCGATTTACCCGTTCCCGATTTTACGCAATTTTTAGGGCGAGATTTAAAGGGAAAAATCATCGGTATTCCGAAAGAATATCGTTCCAAAGATTTAAATCCCATGGTGGCGGAAGTATGGGATAAAGGCATTCGAATGATTCAAAACGCGGGTGCCGAAACGATAGAAATTTCTTTACCGCATACAAAATACGCCTTGCCGGTTTATTATATTATTGCCTGCGCGGAGGCTTCATCAAATCTGTCGCGGTATGACGGCGTGCGTTATACAACGCGGGTACCGGGTAAAACATTGGATGAAATGTATGAAAACACGCGGACCGACGGATTCGGTGCCGAAGTGATTCGGCGGATTCTGCTCGGAACATTCGTGTTGTCTGCCGGTTTCTATGATGCCTATTACATTCGGGCACAACGGGTACGGCGGCTCATTTATAACGATTTTGTCGAGGCGTTCCAAAAAGTAGATGCCATTTTGGCACCGGCCGCGCCGACAACAGCTCTTTCTTACGAAGCCATGAAGACAATGAGTCCGGTTGATACTTATTTGGGTGATGTTTTCACCACACCGAGTTCGTTAGCGGGTGTTCCGTCCGTTGCATTGCCGATTGCTTTGGCGAAAAACGGTTTGCCGGTCGGTTTACAGGTTATCGGTCGTCATTTTGAAGAGCAAACGGTCTTTCAAGTGGCGCAAGCTTTGGAAAATGAAGCGCATTTCGTGAAAACACCGCATTATGTGAAAGGATAAGTCATGTACACAATTCAAGGAAAAACAGGCACGTGGGAATTGGTTATCGGATTGGAGGTCCATTGTCAGATTATTTCTAAATCCAAGGTGTTTTCGCCGTCCGATACCGCATTCGGCGCCGAACAAAACACACACGTTTCATTTATTGACGCAGCCTTTCCGGGCATGTTGCCGTCAGTCAACGAAAAATGCATTGAGCAATGCGTTAAAACAGGTATGGGGTTAAATGCCGTTATCAATAAATATTCGCGATTTGATCGCAAGAATTATTTTTATGCCGATTTACCGCAAGGTTATCAAATCAGTCAATTATATCATCCGATTGTCGGCGAAGGCTATATTGAAGTCACCACCTCGGAGGGCACGCGCAAAATCGGTGTCGAGCGGTTGCATTTAGAGCAAGATGCCGGGAAATCCATTCACGATATGAGCCCCACGCAATCGTTTATCGATTTAAATCGGTGCGGTGTCGGTTTAATGGAAATTGTTTCCAAGCCCGATATGCGTTCGCCCGAAGAAGCCGGCGAATATTTACGGCAACTGCGCGCGATTGTGCGTGCATTGGGCACATGTGACGGGAATATGGACGAAGGCTCCATGCGTTGCGATGTAAATGTATCGGTGCGAAAAACGGGTGAAACGGGGTTACGTCCGCGGGCAGAGGTGAAAAACGTGAATTCCGTTCGTTTTGTTATGCAGGCGATTGAAATTGAAGCCCGACGGCAAATTGATTTATATGAATCGGGCGAATCTTTCGATCAGGAAACCCGTTTGTTTGATTCGGTCAATTTGGAAACACGGCTGATGCGTTCCAAAGAAAATGCAAACGATTATCGCTACTTCCCCGATCCGGATTTATTGCCCGTTATTTTAACCGATGAATATATTGAAAATATTCGGCGCAATTTGCCGGAATTACCCGAAGCCAAGAAAAAACGGTATATTGAAACATTGGGGTTAACGCCTTATGACGCCGGCATTTTAACGGCCGATACCGAAACGGCGCATTATTTTGAAACCGCCATTATCGGACAAGATGCCAAAAAAGTGGCCAACTGGGTGATGGGCGATTTATTTGCTTATTTGAATAAATCGGGCAAAACCGTTACGGAAAGTCCTATCAGCGCAGAAAATCTCGGCGCATTGGTCGGATTGATTTCCGATGGAACCATTTCCGGCAAAATTGCCAAAGAGGTGTTTGAGCTGATGGCCGAAACCGGCAAAGCGCCTGCGGTTATTGTGGAGGAAAAAGGCTTAAAGCAAGTTTCCGATACCGGCGCCATTGAAGCATTGATTGCCGATATTCTGGCGCAAAATGCCGATAAAGTGGCAGAAATTAAAGCCGGAAAAGAAAAGCTGAAAGGCTGGTTTGTCGGTCAGATTATGAAAGCCTCGCAAGGCAAAGTCAATCCGGCGTTGGCCAATCAGTTACTTGATAAAAAATTGGCAGAATAACCTAAACATCAACCGAAAAAGCGGACAGAAATGTCCGCTTTTTTTATTCTTTGCATAAAGCCTGTATATAAGTATGTTCCCCTTTCCAAGAATTGTATCGAATCCACTTGTTCTCATAACAGGCATGATATGCATGACATTCACCAATTGCTTCCAACCAAAAATGTGTTTGTGTGCCATTCGGATCCACTGTTGCAAATTCACCGGTACTTTTTAAATCTTGCACAATTTTTTCTTCAATATCCGATTCCGTACAAAAGGAATCCGAATGAGTGCTGCAACCCAACAAACTTCTTGTTGCCATTGGTTTGTGAAGGGCTTTACAAAACCGCTCGGCACTGCCCCATGTCATGACATGTTCGGAATAATAAAATTTTGAGGTCGGTAAATAGCCTTTTTCCGAATTAACATCAACGCACTTTCCGGAATAAGTCTGCGAATACGGACTGGGAGAAAATTCTTCACACAGCTGATATCTTAATGTCATCATACAAAATTCTCCGTCCGCACAATCTTCATTACTGCGGCATTCATATGCATGGCATTTACCGTCGTTAACATACCATAACGATTTTGGCGGACACGGCTCGCACGTGTTTGTATCTGAATTGCAAACCGGATTATTTGTATCTTTTTCAATGCAATTTTGATTATTTAAGCATTCCACGCATTGATTGGTTGCGGTATTGCATTTGGGCGTATTAGGCGTATCTGTGCAGTCGCTATCTGCCGTGCATTCCACACATTCTCTACTTTCATCGTCCCATACCTGATTATCAAAGCATTGAATGCATATACTTGCATTCGAGCAATGGTAACTTGTTCCTTTGGCTTGGCATTCCTCTTCCGTTTGACAGGTTGTGCATTTGTTTCCTCTGCAAACCAACGCTTCTTCACAATCCCCACTTTCTATGCATTCCACGCAAGTGTTAGTATCCGTATTGCATTGCGGTTTTTCGGAATTCTTGCAATCAGCAGATGATAAACATTCCACACATTCTCTACTTTCATCGTCCCATACCTGATTATCAAAGCATTGAATGCATGTACTTGCATTTGAGCAGTGATAAGTTGTTCCTTTGGCTTGGCATTCCTCTTCCGTTTGACAGGTTGTGCATTTGTTTCCTCTGCAAACCTGTTCTTCCGAACAATTACTGCTTTCTATGCATTCCACGCAAGTATTAGTTTCCGTGTTGCATTTAGGCGTATCAGAATCGGTGCAATCGTCATCTGCCGTGCATTCTACGCACTCTTCGCCGTTCCAAACTCCGCTTTCGCACGTCACGCATGTATTGTTTTCACAATATTGATTATGTTCACATTGATTATCTTCATAACATTTCACACATACATGCCGTGACGGGTCACAATAATGCGTGCTTTCCGATTCGCAATCCGTATCTTCTGCACAAGCAACTAACTCCGACACCGCTTCCGCCGAAAATACCGCATTTAAAACATTTCCGTTTCCCGCTTCGCATTTTCCCGTCTCCGGATATTCATCTTTATTCACATTAAATGCAATTATATTGTTCATGCCGTTTACTAATTCCGCCAACGGCCGACAAACGCCTTCGGGAATGTTTTGCAACTCAATATAATAAGCATTTGCAACATGACACGATATATTTGAAAGCTCAACAGTTTCATCATCAGCCAAAGCGCAAGCAAAATCAACGGGATAATCATCATTAAATTGAATATGTCCGAGCGTGGATTCACTAATCGGATCATAAGGCTCACCAAGGATTAATTTTTCCGTGCCTTGGGCAATTTTTATTTGCGCATCAGTGCGCATGATATTCATTTCATGCGCGATTTGATTCGCTTGATAATAGTTCATCGCCAACCGAAACCCGACAATCCCCCCGATGGACAGAATAGCAATAATGGCTAAAACGCCCAGCATTTCAACCATTGAACGCCCGCTTTGTGAGTGTGTTTTGATTCTGTTTTTCTTTCCTGCTTCCCCGCACATAGTTTGCGGTTGATTGTTTTGCATATATTCTGTTTGGGATTGATTTTTAAATTGTTTTTTTGATTGCATTGTCATTTTCCGACTCCCTTTCATTATACAAACAGTATACAATTAAACGTACCTTTAATGCAACGCGGTTTCGGAGGCAAAATTTGCCTTCAAAAGACAAAAAATCACCTCTAAAAAACAGTCGAAAAATCAATGAATTCCGGCCAAAATAAATTTTTTTTGAAAAAATGCAAAAAAAGTGTTGCAAAAATCGTACGTTTAATTTGTGCAATTTGAGTAAAATAAAAAAGATGAAAATAAAGAAATTATTCTCTATTAAAATCAATCAATATATAAAAAAAGATTATTGACATGAAAAATCAGTAAATACAAGCTCGGGATCAACACGCGTTTCATACCAGAAAAACGAAAAATGTAAATGCGGACCGGTAGCACGCCCCGTTTGCCCGATTTCACCGATTTTATCCCCGCGCTTTACTTTATCACCACGCGCCACATCAGTTTTTGATAAATGCGAATAAGAGGAAAATAAACCATATCCGTGATTAACCAACACCGTTTGTCCCGTTAAAAACATATCGGGATGCGCCAGAACGACAAGGCCGTCAGCCGGCGCGTAAACAGGTGTTCCGACGGGCGCGGCATAATCCGTTCCGCCGTGTCCGCTGCCTTTAACGCCGTTTAAAATGCGTTGCGCTCCAAACGATCCCGATAAGCGATAATTTTGAACCGGTCTTGAAAAACAAGTCGGGAAAAAGTCGGCGATAAACTTTCGGCGTTCGGCTTTCAATTCGGCATTTTCCTTTTTGATTCGCTGTTCGTTTTTAATATTGACGGAAACTTTCCCTTGCGGCAATCCGTTCACAATATCTGTTTGCCAGTGACGCATTTCATAAGACAATTTTATTTGTTTTTGCGTGTTTTCTTTTTGAAACGTCAATAAAAGCGGTGTTTGCGCCGATTGCGGAATGCCGAAGTAAAACAACCCGGTTGAATGGGGAATAATTTGCTTATCCTGATAAAAAAGCTTTTCATTTTTTGCCAAAGAACCTTGAATTAACCGCCCGTCTTGCAACGGTGTAGCAAGCGTAAACGCATATAAATTTGTAATTACAAAAAAATTACAAATTAGAAAAATCAACGGCGGATAAACAATGTTAATACAGTTTAATTTATTTTTAACGCTTTTATCTTTATTTAAATCCTTTTCTTTGAGCATTTTGTTATTCTTTTGTGAGTATATTTGTAATTACTTTGTAGTCTTTATATCAGGAACAGAAAATAAATCCGGTTGAAACATTTTTCTTTCCGGTAAGTCGGAGCGTGTTTTCGGCAGAACAGTTTTTCCGGTTGCCGGTGCAGGCAAAACTTTTAATTGTCCGTCCGCAAATCGAATGTGAAAATGCGGTAATTCGGCTGCCGCTTGTCGCCGTGATACAATTTTACCTGCATCATTTACAACAAGAGCAAAACCCCGCTCCAAAACGGCGTTATAAGAATAAGATTGAAGCAAGGTTGACTTTAAATTTAACGCGGTATCGATTGTTTTTAAATAAACTGCCATACCGTTTTGTAATCGTTCATATTTATCGGACAAACGCTCTTGAAACAGCCGAATAACCTCCGAAAGATTGGGTAAAGAACGCGTTAAGGCCTCTAATTTTGTTTGCGCCGTTTCCATAACGCGATATAACCCGTCAATCAGCCGATTTTCACTTTCATTAAGCCAAGCCGTCAATTCGGCTTGTACGGGAACGGCTTTTTCCGCCGCACCGGTCGGTGTGGGTGCCCGTAAATCGGCGGCATAATCAATTAAAGTGGTGTCAGTTTCGTGGCCGACGGCGGAAATTAACGGAATTTGCGAATTGGCGGCTGCCCGAACAACAATTTCTTCATTAAAGCAAAACAAATCTTCAAAACTGCCCCCGCCGCGCGCAACAATCAACACATCGGGGCGGGGAATATGCGTGTTTTGAATGAAAATCCCCTCTTTCGGAATAGCGTTAAATCCTTCAATAGCCGTGGCAATTTGTTCGGCCGCGCCCTCTCCCTGAACCAAAACCGGCCATAAGAGAACTCGCCGCGGACACCGTTCGTTCAACCGATGCATAATATCTCGAATGACGGCACCGGTGGGACTGGTGACAACGCCGATGACTTCCGGTAAAAACGGAATTTTTTTCTTGCGGGAAACATCAAACAATCCCTCTTTTTCCAATTTTTCCTTGCGATCGTTTAACAATTTGAGCAAGGCGCCGATTCCGGCGGGACGGGCTTCTTGAACAATCATTTGATAATTGGATCGGCCGGGATAGGTCGATAATTTGCCCGTACAGACCACCTCCAAACCTTCCGTGAGCGCTGCCATGGTGTCATTATCGCGCCCGCGCCAACAAATAGCCGATAAAACACTGTCGGCATCTTTTAAAGAAAAATATGTGTGTCCTGACGGTGCTTTTTTAACGCCGACCACTTCACCGCGCACGCGAATATCGCCGAAAACCTGCTCAACGCAAGCTTTGAGCGAAAGAGAAATTTCGGTAACGGTTAAAACGGGTTTTTCAACTTCCATTTATTTCTCCGCCGATCGTTTTTGTTGAAAAAATGAAGTCAGGAGACGCCCGAAAACATCTTTGGAAATTCCCCCCGTAATTTGGGGTTTGTGATGCGTTTGCTTTTGCTCAAACACACGCGCTCCTTGACAAACACCGCCCGATTTTTGATCGAATGCGCCGAAATAAAGAGCGTCCAATCGGGCATTTGATATAGCGCCCGCACACATGGCACACGGTTCCAACGTAACAAATAAGGAACAACCGTTTAATCTTTTGGTATTCAGTTTGCGACACGCCTTTTGAATGGCTCTTATTTCGGCATGAGCGGTGGGATTTTTTAATTTTTCCGTTTGGTTGTAGGCCGAGGCGATAATTTGACGTGTTTGCGTGTCAAAAATAACGGCGCCGACGGGAACCTCCTGTTTTTCGGCGGCTTTTTGAGCCAAACGAAACGCTTTTTTTAAAATTTTTTCATCCATTTGCTTTTTTTACTTCCTTCTTTTTGTTTTTTTGTATATTATAACATTTATTGAAAAAAAGAAAGAGTTTTATGACGGAAAAAAAAGAAAGAATTGCAAAAGTGATTGCCGGCGCCGGTGTTTGTTCGCGCCGAACGGCCGAAAGTTACATTTTAGCGGGTCGCGTCACGGTAAACGGGCAAAAACTGTTAACGCCCGCTTTTTTGGCGAGTGAGACCGATATGATTTGCGTTGACGGAAAACCCATCGGTGCAAAGCAGGAAACGCGGCTTTGGTGTTATCACAAACCGACGGGCGTTGTTACCACACATAAAGATCCGCAGGGGCGTCCGACCGTTTTTGAGCAATTACCCGCCTATTTGCCGCGCGTGATTTCCGTCGGACGATTGGATTTAAATTCCGAAGGATTGCTGCTGCTCACAACCGACGGCGCTTTGGCTCGAAAATTAGAGCATCCCGCTTTGGGGTGGAAACGAAAATATCGCGTACGCCTTCATGGCACATTAACAAAAAGCATTCAGGAAAAACTGCAAAAAGGCGTTACCGTGCAAGGTATTCATTATGCGCCTTGTCAAATTGAAATTGAGCGTGTGCAAGGAACAAACACATGGGCACTTATTACTTTAACGGAAGGCAAAAACCGAGAAATTCGCAAAATGATGGATTTTGTTCATCTGCCCGTTACGCGGTTAATTCGGGTAGCCTACGGGCCGTTTCAGTTGGGTAATTTAGGAAAAGGAGAAGTGCGCGAAGTGACCAAAAAAGCAGTGAAAGAGTTATTATGCGAATAATCGGCGGAACATATCGCGGCAAAAAATTATCGGCGGCCGATGAATCGATTACGCGTCCCACTTCGGACAGAGCCAAAGAAGGCCTGTTTAATATTTTATCGCATTATTTGCTGACGCAAGGGAAAAATTGGGAGGATGTTTTGTTTGCCGACGTATTTGCCGGTTCGGGCGCTATCGGAATTGAAGCGTTATCCCGCGGGGCGGCACATATTTTCTTTTTTGAAAGCAATCGCGTTGCCCGCGGCCATATTGAATTAAACGCGCGCGGCCTTCCCGAATGTTATGCGGTGTTCACAAACGCCTTAACACCGCCGCCGGCTGCTCAAAGCGTTGATATTTATTTCAGCGATGCGCCCTACGGACAAACTTTAACCGAACGCGCTTTAACGGCTTTTTATAAAACCGGTTGGTTAAATTCTGCCACACTGATTGTGTTGGAAACTCAAAGCGGCGAAAACCCCGTTTTGTCCGATGAATTTGAACTTGTGCGGCAATGCAGTTACGGACGAAATATGTTTTCCTTCGTGAAAATCAGAGAGTCAAAATGACGCAGAAATCTTTTTCGTTTTTTATTCCGGATAAAGAAAATCCGCTGCCGACGGGGGAAGAGTTTCGACGCATTTTGCATTCCCTCGGATTTTGTTTGTTTTTGTTGGTATTCGGCTCGTTTTTAATCGATGCTTTTTTATATTTTCGAAACGGCAATTTTCTTTATACGTTCGGTTACGCGGTTATTTTAATTTTATATGCACTCGGCTGGTTACTGGCTTTGTTTTTCGGCCGCACCGTTACCTGTTTTTTTATTTGTTTTAATTTTTTAATGTTTTGTGTGTTCAAAGAATATTATAAAGTCAATGTAACGCCTCTTTTATTTTATGATATTTTGTCGGCCTTCAAAGAAGGCGTTCGTGCCGGATTAAGCAATAAAAACTCTTTATTCGATATACCGTTTTTTATTGTTCTTATTTATTCTGTTTTGACGCTTATTTGGGTGATAAAACACCCGTTTTTTAATTTTAAAAAAGCAGGAATCGGCTTTTTAATCGGTGCCGTTTTTACGGGAATTGCATATATGGCCGATATTTTTTATTGGGCGGAACTTTGTTTGTTTTTATTTCCGAGCGTTTATATTTCCTACGAACAGGGAATGCTTTATAAAATAACATATCCGGCGGAAATATTATTCAAAAATCCGTTACAAAGCTTAAATCAAATAATTATTCCCGGAAATCGGGAAAAATTGAAAAGTTACCAAACCGACAGTATTTTTCTGTCCCGTTTACCGCAACACATTTATCTGATTCAGGTTGAAAGTTTAACCACACAAGCCGTTCAACCGAATGTTATGCCGTTTTTATCGTCCGTTCAAAAAACAGGCAGCGTTTGGTCGGATGTGAATCATTATCATTGTTTGGGATCGGCTAATACCGATTTCGGTATGATGAGCGGATTACCGCTTAATCAATCCGTTTGTCATTTAATGGTTTATTTTTCTTATCCGCCGGATATTTATAAGCAAATTAAGCCGTTGCCGAAACGATTGGCGGAAAAAGGGTATCAATCAAGTTTTTATCACAGTTTTGAAAAATCGTTTTTTAATCGGTTAAAGCATTATTCTCACATGGGATTTCAAAAACTTTACTTTATGGAAGATTATCCTGCCGATTGGGTGCGCGGCGAATGGGGTGTTTCCGACGGAAAAATGTTACAATTGGCAGCGCTTCAAACACCCCGTCATCAAAAAACATTTGATTTTATTATCACCACAAATATGCATCCGCCGTTTTTTTCGCATCCCGACGAAAGATATCCCTATCCGACTGCCCGAACGGTTCGGGAAAATTATATGAACGCCGCTTTTGAATTGGATTTGGGACTTAAAAACTTTTATGAAGCCCTGCCAAACGACAGTTTTGTTATTTTATACGGCGATCATAACGCGCCTGATGCCGATGCTCTTGATACGCCTTTAATTCTGTTCTATAAAGGAAATGAAGCAGATAAACCGATAATTCACGGCAAAAAACCGACGGGATTTTCGGGAACGATTGATTTTGTCAATTCACTGTTTGATGAAGGAGAAGAAGAATGATTAACTTAAAAGATTTAGCCGCTGCCATTCGCATTTTATCGGTTGATATGATTGAAAAAGCACAATCGGGGCATCCGGGTATGCCGCTCGGCATGGCTGATGTTGCGGCCGTTTTATGGGCCAAATTTTTACGGATTGATCCGACATGTCCCGCGTGGTTTAATCGCGACAGATTTATTTTATCCAACGGGCACGGCTCGGCATTATTATACAGCTTATTGTATTTATTCGGCTTTGAAGATGTTGATTTAAATGCGCTTCAATCTTTTCGGCAATTGGGATCCAAAACGGCGGGGCATCCGGAAAAAACGCTTATAAACGGCATTGATTTTTCAACCGGTCCTTTGGGGCAGGGGTTAGCCGGCGGTGTGGGTATGGCTTTGGCGGAACGATTGCTCAATGCCGAATTCGGCGATGCGCTTGTTCATCATAAAACCTATGTTTTCGCCGGTGACGGGTGTTTAATGGAGGGCATCTCCGAAGAAGCCGTTGCGTTGGCCGGGCATTGGAAACTCAATCAACTGATTGTTTTGTGGGACGATAATCATATTACCATTGACGGCTCAACCGATATTGCTTCTTCAACCGATATGAAAAAGCGGTTTGAAGCAAACAACTGGCTGGTATTAAAATGCGACGGGCATTCGCCTCAATCAATTGAAAAAGCTCTCACACAAGCACAAACAAGCGATAAACCGGTGTTGATTGATTGCAAAACAACCATTGGTTTCGGGGCGCCGACCAAAGCGGGCACGCCCAAATGTCACGGGTCTCCCTTGGGTGCCGATGAAATAGCGGGCTTGCGTCAAAAACTTAATTGGACTTCGGCTCCTTTTGAAATACCGCAAGCATTGTTAACCGAAATTCGTGCGCAGGCAAAGCAATGGGAAAAAACGCGCCGGGAATGGGAAAAACAAGTGGAAAAATCCCCTTATCGGCAAGAATTTATCAAGCGATTGACTCAAGAGATTCCCGCTTGTCTTTCAACGGTTTTAAAACAATATAAAGAAGCGGTGATTCACCAAAAAGAAGCCCTTGCCACACGAAAATCTTCCCAAAACATTATTAACTTATTGGCGGAAAAAATGCCGTCATTGGTTTGCGGTTCCGCCGATTTGGCCGGTGCCTCTTATACCAAGCCTCAAACGGCCGTTGCCGTTACCAAAGACAATTACGCCGGTCGATACATTCATTACGGTATTCGGGAACATGCCATGGGCGGTATTATGAACGGATTAGCTGCTCACGGCGGATTGATTCCGCTGGCCGGAACGTTTTTATCGTTTGTTGACTATATGAAACCCGCCATTCGCTTGGCTTGCCTGATGGAACTGCAAGAAATTTACGTTTTAACGCATGATTCAATCGGTGTCGGAGAAGACGGGCCGACGCATCAGCCGATTGAACAGCTTGTTTCTTTACGGGCAACACCGAATTTACTTGTTCTGCGTCCGGCAGACAGCGTGGAAACCGCCGAATGTTATGAAACGGCGTTGGCGCATCAAAAAACGCCTTCGGCTATTATTTGTTCCCGGCAAGCGTTGCCGCTTTTAAGAGAAAACATCAATGAAAATCTCTCTGCAAAAGGCGGATACGTTTTAAAAGAGACTCCCGAAAGACGAAACGTCACACTGATTGCAACCGGATCGGAGGTTTCGCTGGCTTGTCGGGCAGCGGCTTTGCTGGAAAAAGAAAACATTGCCGCCGCCGTTGTTTCCATGCCGTGTCGGGAATTGTTCGAATTGCAATCGGCTTCTTATCGCGAAGCGGTATTGGGAACGGCGCCGCGCTTGGTGATTGAAGCCGCCTCTTCTTTGGGGTGGGATCGATTTATCGGCGAAACGGGCGCGATTTTATCCGTGGACAGCTTCGGTGCTTCCGGCAAAGGTGATGATTTATTTAAACATTTCGGATTCACGCCCGAAAATGTGGTTCAAATTGTGAAAAATTTGTTATTATAACCTGTCGGTATTGAGAAAACAAATTCAACGCCTTATTTTTAAGAAAAAAGGAGGCGGATATGAATTTAAGTCAAAAAACAAACAATTGGGTTCAACATAACATTATTTCCGCATCGCAACGGCAGGAAATTTTGGAAGCGGAAAAAATAAAACAACCCCCGTTTTTATTTTTAACGCTGCTCTGGACGGCGGTCTTATGTTTATGTTTGGGAATTGCCGCCATTATGCGCGCTTATTGGTATCAAATACCCGATAACGTTAAATTAACCATTGTCGGTGTTTTAATTGTGGGCGGCTTAATTTTATCTTATCTGGCCGTTAAAAAAGAGCGCCATAAATTAGCGGAAACAGCCCTGTTTTTCACGTTTTTGGCAATCGGCGGCGGCATCGGCCTTATTGCTCAAATTTTTAACTTGCCGATGGACGGCGCCACCGGTCTTTTATTATGGGCGGTTTTATCTTTGGGTATTGTGTTAATCAGCAAACGAAAATTATTGCCTTTTTTATGGGTACCGTTATTTTTAGGCGGAATTGTAGGCTATATGAAGCTGGAATTATTACTGCTGTTTTTTGAACAGACCCCGTTATTTGCCACAACCCTGTTGGGAGGCATTTTAATTTGTTTAATTTATTTATCGCATTTCTTTTCGGACAGAATGGCACAAAGTTTATATCACTGGTCGGTTATTTTATATTTTCCCGTTGTGTTTTTAGGGGATATGGCGATGCATAATCCGTTTTTCGGATTTTTGGTCTCGGCGGTTTTTCTGGCTTTATTGGGCTTTTTTGCCGTTATGGCCAAAAAAATGATTTTATTTAACGTGACGGTCTTTTTTATCGTGTTACGTTTATTATTGCTTTACTTTCAATCCTTTTCAAACCCCATCGGCGCCGGCGTAGGCTTTTCGCTTACGGGCATTGCACTGTTAGCGGGAATCGGCTTGTTTTTTTACATGCGTCAAAACAGGTTAAAAGCGAAAAAAACAACTTGATTTTATTTTTCTCTTATAACAAGAACCGCTTTTTAATGACACAACGCATGTCCGCCGTTTGGAATATCGTTACGAGCATTGCTATGCAAGTACGCATCACTGGTGCGATAATCATACGCGCTGCTATTCACAAAAGCATTTCCCATCCAAATTTGAACCGCATAATATTTTTCCCTATCATGACCAAAAAGCTCTTTTAAATCTTTTGTTCGCTCCGAAAAAATACAATAAGGTCGGTTACCGTTCCACCCGAGACCCGTAGCGGAAGTATTTGTTTCTTGATCGATGCAATTGACTATACCGTAATCAGCCATATAGTTTGTCGGAGACCAATTCAACGGTTTATTACACTTTGTATCATCGGCATAATTTGCTCTTGCCGCACATAAGTGACAGGCATCAAACCATGTCATACTGTTTTGAGAACCGTAATACATTGTGCCATCCAGATTTTTAGAATGTTTCAATTCTGCCGCAACCGATTGACAAGAGCCGACACCGGTTTGTTCCGTAGTCGATGACGATTCGCCAAAATGGCAATACTTTCCGTTTTCACAATTTGCATTGACTTTGCACCCCGGCGCACATTTTGTTCCATCCCAAAACGAATTTTTAGGACACGCTTCGCACTTGTTTATCTCTGTATTACAGTTTGGCGTATCGGGTGTATCCTTACAATCTTCATAAGTTACACACTCCACACATCCTTTTTCTTGTCCGCCCCACACAAGATTACTCGGACATTGAATACACTTATCTTCCTTTGAGCAGTGATAAGTTGTTCCTTTTGCTTGGCATTCTTCTTCCGTTTGACAATTTGTGCATTCATTTCCTCTGCACACCAGTTCTGCCGAACAATTACTGCTTTCTACACATTCCACGCAAGTGTTAGTTTCCGTGTTGCATTGCGGTTTATTAGAATTTTTGCAATCGGCAGACGATAAACATTCCACGCATTCTCTACTTTCATTGTCCCATACCTGATTCGCAGGGCATTGAATGCATGTACTTGCATTTGAGCAGTGATAAGTTGTTCCTTTTGCTTGACATTCCTCTTCCGTTTGACAATTTGTGCATTCATTTCCTCTGCATACTTGTTCGTCCGCACAATCTGTGCTTTCTACGCATTCCACGCAAGTGTTAGTATCCGTGTTGCATTTAGGCGTATCAGGATCAGTGCAATCGTCATCTGCCGTACATTCCACGCACTCTTCACCGTTCCAAACACCGCTTTCACATGTAACGCATGTATTGTTTTCACAATATTGATTATGTTCACATTGATTATCTTCATAACATTTCACGCACACATGCCGTGACGGATCACAATAAGGCGTGCTTCCCGATTCGTCGCAATCCTCCACTCCTTTACATGCCTTTAATTCCGAAACCGCTTCCGCCGAAAATACCGCATTTAAAACATTTCCGTTTCCCGCTTCGCATTTTCCCGTCTCCGGATATTCATTTTTGTTCACATTAAACGCGATGATATTGTTCATGCCGTTCACTAATTCCGCCAACGGTTTACAAACGCCCTCGGGAATGTTTTGCAACTCAATATAATAAGCATTTGCAACATGACACGATATATTTGAAAGCTCAACAGTTTCATCATCAGCCAAAGCGCAAGCAAAATCAACGGGATAATCATCATTAAACTGAATATGCCCGAGCCGGGATTCGCTGATGGGGTCATAAG
This sequence comes from uncultured Alphaproteobacteria bacterium, assembly GCA_947627155.1. Taxonomy (GTDB): domain Bacteria; phylum Pseudomonadota; class Alphaproteobacteria; order CAAHEQ01; family UBA3637; genus RGIG4140. The sequence goes on from CANQUX010000016.1 coordinate 39,871, forward strand.
GCTCACCAAGGATTAATTTTTCCGTGCCTTGGGCAATTTTTATCTGCGCATCAGTCCGCATGATATTCATTTCATGTGCAATTTGATTGGCTTGATAATAATTCATCGCCAATCGAAACCCGACGATTCCCCCGATGGACAGAATAGCAATAATGGCTAAAACGCCCAGCATTTCAATCATGCTCCGCCCGCTTTGCGAGTGTGTTTTGATTCTATTTTTCTTTCCTGCCTTCCCGCTCACGATTTGCGGTTGATTGTTTTGCATATATTCTGTTTGTGATTGATTTTCAAATTGTTTTTTTGATTGTCTTGTCATTTTTGACTCCCTTTCACTCTACGAATAGCATAAAATAAACGTACCTTTAATGCAACGCGGTTTTCGGGGCAAAAATTGCCTTCAAAAGGCCAAAATTTACCATTCAAA
>CANQUX010000017.1 GCA_947627155.1 uncultured Alphaproteobacteria bacterium
GGGCATTTATCAACACAATATGATCGTTATCCCGTTGATTATGATTGCATCATCAGAGGTAATAAAGAGAGTAAAAATGAGCTTTACAATTGTCGCGAAGCAGATGCTTATTATATTGTCGTGGGGAATGTTTCGAAAGGTGTTTGTAAGCCCCTCACAACGCTTGTTGCCGCCATGGACGGCCGTTTGGAAATGGATATCAATGGTATTTCCTACACAGAAGGTGATTCATGTACCAGTGATGAAAATAATGAAATTTATGTTGAATTCGATGCAGCGGATGTAAACGGCAATTACGATTCGAATCGTCCGGAAGGTTGGTGTGCCAAAGATGACGATTGTGACACTTCAAGACCTATTTGTGATATAGAAAATAATGAATGTGTGGAGTGTACAGAAGATGCAGATTGTGCGGATTCCGGCAGACCCCGTTGTAATGTTGAGCAAGGCAGTTGCGAGTCGTGTCCGCCGGAAACGCCTAAATGGAACGGTCATACCTGTGTGGAATGTGTCACATCTGCCGATTGTGAAAATCCGAAACCATATTGTAATCCTACAACAAATACATGTGAACCGTGTGAGAACGATTCGCAGTGTGATACAACGCAAAAGGAACGTTGCAAAACTTCCACGGGTGAATGCGTGGTGTGCGAAGACGGAGCAGAATGGGATGAAGAAACAAAAGAGTGTATGAGTTGCACGGAACGCGAATGCACCGATAATGATGATTGTTGTAAGGATTATTTTTGCGAAAAGGGATTTTCCGGTGATCATAGTACATCACATAGCAATCCGACAGGCACATGTGAACCGTTGGGAGAAGTAAAATCAATTTCGTTAAACGGCAAATCCCTTTACGGTTCGGATAAGTTTCTTGTCTGGTGGGACGGTTGTCGGTGGTGTGAAGCCTTGCATGGGCAATCGGGAAATCAATGCGACAATAACGCCTATGAGTCGAACTACATGGTCGGTGTTGAAGAAATTGATTGGCAATGCTCGGGGCTTGGTAATTTAACAGGCTCTCAAAGAGCAGTATATTGTTGTTATGCCGATGGTGCAACAGATATAGATGGTACTCCGCGTGTTCCTTCATATCATAATGAACTGGTATGTGATGCAAGTAAAGAGAAATCGTCAACCATTAAAGAGTTGAAAACATTATATAGCGATCAAGATGTGTATATATGGCTTAAAAATTCTTCTCATGTAACCGGATATGCGGAGTTTGAGTGTATTCTTTTTGCAAATTTGTATCAAGGAATTATAGCAAATGTCGGCGCCAGATACGATGATAAAAGTGCCAACAGAGCCCGTACTATTTGCAAATAGCTTAAAATTGGGGGTGTTTGTTTCAAAATATTTCTTTTGACTCTTTTAAAGACTTTACAAAACAAGAAAAAAAGAGTAAACTCCTTTAAAGAGGATGAAAGAAAATGAACAATGTTTCAACCGGTTTGATTATCAGCCCGAACCCGAAGGCGCAACAAATTGCCGGCGAGCTTTTGAATATTTTGCCGGCCACGGTGGTTGATGTTTCGTTTTCGCAAGATAAATCACTTCAAAAACAATTGCATCCTTATAAAAATATGCATCGGTTAATTGCCGTCGGCGGAGACGGGGCTTGCTTAAAAGCCATGCGGGTTGCTTTTGAATTATCAAAAAATAATGCACAGATGCCTGTTCGCGTGTTCGGGTTGAATTGCGGGCATATCGGGGCTTTATCAAACGATATCGGCAATATTTATGATTTGCCGCAACGATTGGAAACGCTTTCTTATCAACTGATTCAGCCGCTGGAAGTGAAAACGACTTTTTGCGAAAAAGTAATGTATCACACTTTCTTTAACGAAGTGATTTTAAAACCTTACGAAAACGTTACAAAATTACATATTGTGTGGAAAGATAATGTGTGGCATCAAAAAAACATTCGCGGCGGCTTGATGATTGCAACCAAAATCGGCGAAAATGCTTCAAATGCCTGTAATTATACGGGACCGGAAGAAATTTTGCCCATTCCGGATATAGCGCATTGGCGTATGAGTACCGTTCATGCCATGCCGAACGATCAAACCTGTGATAAGCCGTTTCAGGAAATTATTTCCGCCGATTCCACCGTTACCGTTGATGTGGTTAATCCGTATGAAGACAGAAACGCCCAACTTGTGGGGGACAGTCATTATCATGACGGTGATCGCGCTTTAATGCAAAAGGGAAAATTGGTCGGTCGGCAATGTAATGTGTTGTTTGTGGAAAAAATTAAAGTGGCAAAATCCGCACACGGTGTTTTGTTGGAACGCGATAAATGCCGTTCTTAAAAATATAAAAAAAACTCTTTAAATTTTGTTTTTTTTATAATATGTTTTATTTTAAAAGCGTTTGTTAGCAAACTGTTAAGCTTTTTGCGGGTATATTAAACAAAGCAACAGGAAAGGGATGGATGATGACTGAAAAACAATCAACACATAAAATAACCGCTGCCGAATTACAACGGCGGATTGAATGGCATATTAAATATTCGCTGTCGAAACGAGTGTGCGAAGCCGATAAAGATCACTTGTTTACGGCACTGGCCATGGCCGTGCGGGATTTGTGCATTGACAGTATGTTTGAAACGGCTGCTCGGCATGAAGCCAAAGATCCGAAACGCATTTATTATTTGTCTTTGGAATATTTGCTCGGACGCTTGTTACCCAACAATCTCTATAATTTTGAAATAATGGATTTATTGGATGAAGTGCATTTGGATAATCCGATTCCGTTGAAAGAAGTGTTGGATTGCGAATATGATCCGGCATTGGGAAACGGCGGATTGGGTCGGCTTGCCGCGTGTATTTTGGATTCCATTGCCTCGCAAGGCATGCCCGGCTACGGTTACGGCATTAACTATCAGTTCGGCTTGTTTAAGCAATATTTTGAAAACGGGTGGCAAAAAGAACGCGCCGATTCTTGGCTGGAACGCTCCTCGCCGTGGCAGATTGAACGCGCCGATCGGTCATGTTTGGTGCAAATTAACGGGCATGTCGTTTATGAAGAAAAAAACGGCGTGCGCGAACCGCATTGGGTCGGTACCAATCAATTACTCGGTGTGCCGTATGATATGCCGATTGTAGGTTACGGCGGGAAAACCGTTAATTATTTGCGTTTGTTTGCGGCGCGCTCAACCAATGTGTTGGATATTGAAGTGTTTAATCGGGGCGGTTATGTGGAGGCCGTTGAAAAAAACATTCAGGTGGAAACCATTTCCAAAGTTCTTTATCCGTCAGATGCCGTTGAACAAGGTAAATTTTTGCGGTTAATGCAACAATATTTCTTTACGTCGTGCGTGATTAACGATATTATGCGCCGATTCTTGGAAAATCACACCGACTTTAATTTATTGCCGGAAAAAGTGGCCATTCAGTTGAATGATACGCATCCGACGCTGGCGATTGTGGAATTGATGCGCGTGTTGCTTGATGTTTATCGGTTGGATTGGAATCAGGCGTTTGATATTACGCGCCGAACCATGGCTTATACCAATCACACCCTGCTTCCCGAAGCGCTCGAAAAATGGCCGGTTTCGTTGTTTGAAAAACATTTGCCGCGTCACTTGGGTATTATCTATGAAATTAACGATCATCTGATGAAAGAAGTAATGGAACGGTTCCCCGGGGATAACGGTCGATTAAGTCGCGTTTCTTTAATTGAAGAAGGGCCGCAAAAGCAAATTCGCATGGCAAATCTGGCCATTACGGGCAGTCATTCCGTAAACGGCGTGGCGGAAATTCATACCAAACTGTTGGAAACAAAACTGGTGCCTGATTTTTATGAAATGTGGCCGGAAAAATTTAATAATAAAACAAACGGCGTGACACCGCGGCGCTGGATTTTGGATTCGAACGAAGGCTTGTCCAAGTTTATTACCGACCGAATCGGAAAAGAATGGATTACCGATTTATCAAGCATTAAAAAACTGGAACGATTTGTTGATGACGATTCTTCGTTGGATAAACTGCATCGCATTAAGTTTGAGAATAAAAAACGGCTGGCGACATTAATTGATTGCACCACCGGCATTCATGTGAATCCCAACACCATTTTTGATTGTCAGGTGAAGCGTATTCACGAATATAAACGGCAGCTTTTAAATGCATTGCATATTGTTTATGAATATCTGAAAATTGTGGAAGACGGCGTGATGTTGCCCATCGGCAAAACATATATTTTCGGCGGAAAAGCCGCACCCAGTTACGATTTTGCCAAGCTGATCATTAAGTTTATCAACAATATCGCCAAAGTGGTCAATAACGATCCGCGCGTGAAAGATCAGTTGAAAGTGGTGTTTATTCCCGATTATAAAGTTTCGGTGGCCGAAGTGGTGTTTCCGGGGTCGGATATCAGCGAACAAATTTCAACTGCCGGATTTGAGGCATCGGGTACCAGTAATATGAAGTTTATGATGAACGGTGCTTTAACGTTGGGTACGCTGGACGGTGCCAATGTGGAAATTTTGGAGGAAGTCGGAAAAGAAAACTTTTATCTTTTCGGTATGACGGCGGAAGAAGTATCACAAAAACACGCCTCCGATTCCTATCGGCCGTGGGATTTTTATAATGCCGATGCGCAAATTCGGCGCGTGATGGATTCCATAACGTCCGGCTTGTTTACGCCGAGTGAAGATAAAAATTTGTTTGCGCCGATTTTCCAAAACATTATGTTCCGCGATTATTATATGTTGTTGGGCGATTTCAATTCCTATTGCGAAGCGCATGACAAAATCAGAACGGATTATCTCAATCATTTGGCGTGGGAAAAGAAAGCTTTGATTAATATTGCCCGTTCGGGTAAGTTTTCCATTGACAGAACGGTTGCCGAATATGCGCGCGATATTTGGCATGTCAAGCCGAGTTCGGAGAAATAGGCTATGCCGCAGTTACGTGACTTGCGTTTCTTCGGACGACGCAAAGGAAAAGCAATTAAACCCTCCAAGCAACGGTTAATCGATGAATTGCTCCCGAAACTCAAACCCGTTTTACCGAAAGAGGGCGAACAATTTGATATGAACACCTTTTTCGGTATTCACCCGCAGGAAGTATGGCTGGAAATCGGGTTTGGCGGCGGCGAACATATTGCCGAGCTTGCCAAGCTTTATCCGACTGTCGGCTTCATCGGTGCCGAACCGTTTTTGAACGGCGTGGCGTCTTTGTTGGCGCATTTAAACGGATCACATGAAAAGCAAACAACGCACGCGCATTTGGAAGAAGGGCGCACGGATAACGTGCGTATTTGGCCGGACGATGTGCGCGATTTGTTTCCGTTTTTTAAAGACGGTTTGTTTCAACGGATTTTTTTGTTATATCCCGATCCGTGGCCGAAAGCGCGTCATGCCGAAAGGCGCTTTATCAATGCGGCCAACTTAAAACATTTATATCGGCTTTTAGCGCCGAACGGGCAATTGTTTGTGGCAACCGATGTTGCCGATTATGCCGCGTGGGCAATTGAACAGGTGGCAGCGGACGGATGTTTTGAGCAAATCAATGAAGAAGTAACGTGTCCGCCGGCCGATTGGGTGCCCACACGCTATGAAAAAAAAGGCATTGAAGCCGGAAGAAAACCGATCTATCTTGTTTTTTCGAAAAAAAGAACGAAATAATACTTGACGAAGCCATAAAAACAAGTCAATATTAAATAAGCAAAGGAGGGTTGCATGAATTATAAAACAACAGATGTTAAAGACGGAAAAGAAATCTTTTTTTCGGGTTCTTTCACGTTTCGGGATCACGACGGCTTTTTTGAAATTGTTTCTTTAATCAAATCGGCAACGGTTCCGAAAATTGTTTTTGATTTATCTGACTGTGATTTTATTGATTCGGCGGCACTCGGTATGTTTGTTATTGCGCATGACGAAGCTTCCTCCCATGCGGTTAACTTATCCATTCGCGGGGTAAAGGGAAAAGTGAAAGATGTGATGTATGCCGCGCGGTTTGACAGTCTTTACGTTTTTGAAGAATAGTTTTTTGAACATTTTAACGGTTTTTTCGTTTTAAACAAATGAAATGAAAAAAACGGAGGAATAAAATGTTATATCGTCAATTCATTACTCTTTCTTTAACGACAGCTTTTGCGTTTTTAAGTGTGTCTCCCGCAGTGGCCGGTTATGTTTATGTCCCCGATACGGTTCCGCAAACGCAAACCGTTATTTATCAACAAACGCCGGCGCAAACGGTTATTGTGCGTGAAACGGTGCCCGCACCCGTTTATGTGCAAGAAACACCGCGCGTTTCGGGTGAAACGCTCTTTCTGGCCGGTGCCGGCACGCTCATCGGCGGCGCTATATTGCACAGCATTTGGGACAGACATCATCATTATCGGCCGGCACCGCCGCGCCCGCATTTCGGCGGACATAAAGCGCCCAAGCATCGGCGATAAATAAGTTGTTTTTTAGTTATGTTGCGTTAAAATACGCCGTTTTACGATATTCCATTCGCGCTTTTTAATATCTTCGCGCTTATCGGCATGATTTTTACCGACGGCAACGGCAATTTTCACTTTGGCAACGCCGCGGGCGTTAAAATAAAGCTCTAACGGCACAAGCGTTTTTCCTTTTTGCTCGATGGCACCGCGTAATTTATTGATTTCCTTTGCGTGAAGCAATAATTTGCGTTTTCGTGTGGCCGATTGTTCGACAAAACCGCCTTTGGCGTTGGTATATTCGGCAATATGGGCGTTGATTAAATAAACGGCGCCGTCTTTTTCAATGGAGGCGTAACTTTCGTTAATGGTGGCTCGTCCCGCGCGCAGAGATTTGACTTCTCCGCCGGTTAGCATAATGCCGGCCTCGTATGTTTCTTGAATCACATAATTAAATCGTGCTTTTTTGTTGGTGGCAACCGTGCCGCTTGAAATGAATGCTTTGCTCATTTTTCATCCTTTTGAAAGGCCGTGATAAACGGTAATAAAATTTTTTGTTCTTTAAGATTTAACATCGGAAAAACGGTTTCATAAACGGTTTGATGATAATTTTTCAGCCATAATAATTGTTGCTTTGTTAAAGCGTTAAAATCAATCAACCGATAATCAAACGGCGCAAAAATTAAGTTTTCAAAAGAAAGACCGTTTGCCCCGTTCACCGCCAGCAACATATTTTCCAACCGAATGCCGAATCCGTCGGTTTCGCTGTAAAATGCCGGCTCGTTTGAAAAAATCATACCGGCTTGAAGGCCGAACGTGTCATAGGGCGATACGGTCGGCGGCATTTCATGCACGGCAAGCATCAATCCGATACCGTGCCCCGTCGCATGCAGAAAATCAACCGAATCCGCGCGTAAATAAGCATGCGCTTTTTCATCTAACACCGAAGCTTTCGCGCCTTTTGCTAAAAGGGTCGTTGCTAAATCAATATGTCCCTGCAACACTTGCGTATATCGTTTTTTCATGAGTTTTGTCGGTTTTTGAACGGCAATCGTTCGCGTCATATCGGTGGTGCCGTTTAAATAATGCCCGCCGGTATCAACCAACAAAAGCGGCGCGCTCATCAGGGCAACGGTTGATGTTTTATCCGCGCGATAATGCGCCAGTGCCGCATGGGCGCCGACAGCGGCAATCGTTTCAAAACTGTCGCCGAAGTAAAGCGGATTTTCTTTGCGTAAAGCAATGAGCTTTTCATCGCAGGCGCATTCATCAACCGATTGCTTATTTTCTTCCACCCATGCCAAAAAGCGACAAATAACCGCGCTTTCATACAGGCATGCCAAGCGAATGTTTTGAATTTCCGTTTTGTTTTTAACGGCTTTCCAATAATTAACAATATCGGGCGCATTTTCCAAAACGGCAATTTTTTTTAAGGCCTGATATAAAAAATACGGTGTTGCCGGTTCAAAAAGAGCCACTTTTTTGCCTTTTAATAAAGAAACGGTTTGCTTATTTAAGGGCCTGTAAACGCCTTGCTGATCAACAAACCCTCTTTCAAAAAGAACGGGATATTCCAAAACCGTGCGGGCGCGTTTGTTTAAGAGCCAGGAAACATTTTCGGGTGTTGAAACAAGATAAGCATCCCATTTGTTTTGACGAATATGTTTTCCCAAACGCGCTAATTTATTCTCCGATGATTCCCCGCAAAATTGAACGGAATAATCAAAAATATTTTTCTGCCGAAAAGCTTGTTTTTCAAAAAATTGCGTAAGTTGGTTAAGCGATAGCGGTTTTAAACAAATGTTGGCTTTTTGTAACCGTTCCGCGCTTTTTTGAACCCATGATACCGAATGCGTTTGCGGATTAAAATAAACGGTTTTTCCTTTAAAGTTTTCAATAATCCATTGCAGGGGCGTTGTTTGTGTGGGCACTTCAAAAACCTGAAAAGACGATTGTTTTTTGGCTTGAACCGTATAGCGCGAATCAACGAATAACACATCTTGAACAGAATCAATGAATGCCAGTCCCGCCGATCCCGTAAAGCCGGAAACGGCGCTCAATCGTTTGGCTTCGGGCGGATAATATTCTCCCAAAAACGAATCGGTTCGGGAAATAAGAACGGCACTGTTTTGATGCGTGCGCACAAAGTTTTTAATTTGTTGATAAGCGTTTTTCATTGCTCCTCCTTTTGAATAACAAGCGTACTCCACCCGTTAATGCGATATCGGCGCACCAAACGCAGGCCGATATCGGTATGCGCCTTTAACACCCACCGTTCCTGACGCGTTAAAAAGCCCGAAAGAACGGCTTGTCCGCCCGGAGTTAAGTGCGCTTTTAAATCAGGCGCCATTTCAATAAGCGGGCGCGCCAAAATATTGCATAAAATTAAATCATATTGCCCCGAAACGGCGCTGTATCCCGTACTTTCCCACACATGCATCAGGGCGCTTAATTCGTTATTTTCGGCATTTTTTAAAGCCATACGCACCGATTCGGGATCAATATCCACCGCATCAACCGGTTGATGATAGGTTTTGGCATAAGCCATGGCCAAAATGCCCGATCCGCACCCGATGTCAATCACGTTTTTCGGCTGAAAATTCAAATCGTTTAACGCTTTTAAACACCCGTGTGTTGTTTGATGTTCCCCCGTGCCGAAGGCCGTTGCGGCATCAATTTTTAATGCGATTTTATCAGCAGGCGGCTGATCGGTAATGTGCGAGCCGTAAATATAATATTTGCCGATGGTAATCGGTTGAAAACTCTGATAACATTCCTGTAACCAGTTTTTATTCGGTAACGGTGTTATGTTAAACGACGGAACGGCAATATGCGCATTTTCGGCGGCCGTTTTTAAGCAATGCCGAATTGCTTTTTCATCGGGTTTCCCCTCAAAAATGGCTTGCAATTCCCATAAACCTTTCTGCGCGCCTTTTTCAATCATCACGGTTAAAACGGCGGCGGCCGTTTCTTCCAAAGCCGCTTCAAAAAACGGAACGGCTTTTTGAGGCAACAAAAATTTTGTTTCATAATTGATAAACTGTGTCATTTTCAAAAACTCCTTTTCGCAAATTATGCTTGATTTATGAAAAAAAAGCAAGTATTTCGTTTTATTTAAATTTTTGTTGCAAAAAAGAAAATAATTGTATATGCTGAAAAAGAGTTCTGATTTCAAGGGAGGAGAGGAGAAACCGACGTATGTATCAGGGGAAAAAAATTATCGGTATTATTCCGGCGCGTGCGGGCAGTAAAGGAATTCTCAATAAAAATATGACCCTTCTAAACGGGCAGCCGTTGATTTATTGGACAATAAAATCTGCCAAAGAAAGTGAATTGTTAGATGAAATTGTTGTTTCAACCGACGGAGCCGACATTAAAGCCTTTTCGCAAGAACAAGGTGTTTCGGTTGTGGAGCGTCCGCCCGAATTGGCGCTTGATACATCAAAAACCATTGAATGCATTATGCATACATTAAGTGTTTATGAACAAAAAGGGCAACATTTCGATTATATGATGATTTTACAGCCAACCTCTCCGCTTCGGCGCGCCATGCATATTGACGGTATGATTCAATGGCAAATCGATCACAATTATAATGACGGCGTGAGTGTTTCGCCCATTCCCTATCATCCGATTCTCACACGATATAAGCAAGATGATACTTTAGTAAACGTGCTTCAACACACGTCAACCGTTCGGCGGCAGGATATGAAACAGGCTTATTATGTTGACGGGTGTTTATGGCTTTTTAAAACAGATATTTTATCATTACAAACCTCGTTAAACGATGCGCGACACGGGTATGAAATTGACAGTTATTTTGCACTGGATATCAATACGCCGGAAGATTTACAATCGTGTGAAATTTTATTGTCGGCAAATCAAACAAAGTAATTATCGAGTGTTTTGCTCTTGTAGGACTTGATTCTGTTGAAGCGCCTCTTCACCGTCGCGGGGAAGGGTTTGCCCTTTTAGTCCGAGGTAGTTTTGCACCTCTGGATTTGCGGGTTGTTGTATATCATTTGGGTTTTGTCTGCCCTGTTCCTCTGCCACACTTTGTGCATCTGCTGCGCTTTGTGTAGCTGCTGCACTTTGTGTCGTTTGTATACCTGTTTTTTGTTCATTCACTTTTGTAATGACAGCAGCCACCGTTGATGCGGCAGTATAAGCTTCTTGTTGTTCCTTCATCTGAGATCTGACTTGTTCGGGCGTTATCGGTTGATTACCAGGCTCGTTCAAATGCAGATTATTATGGGGCTGTCTGTGCGGTTGGTGATGAAAATGTTGCAATCCTGCTCTGGCGGCGGCAATAAACCCCATTTGTTGTTGTAAAGCTTGTTGCTGAATCTCGTTTTGCAGTTTGCTTTGCATGGTGTTTTGCATATTGTTTTGCAATTGCATTTGCTGCATCATAATCATATTATGAAAATCTTTCTGCTCTTGTTTTTGTTGCTTTTGAACGCTTTGTTCAACCGTCGGATTGATTTCGGCTTCTTTTTTTTCTTGTCGCTTTAATTCGGCAACGGTTAAAGGTTTTTCTGCAGGCATCTCGTTTGGTTTGAAGGCATTTTCCCGTTGTAATAAAGCAAGATATTCCGTTGATTGTCCGGGTTGCTTTGACGGACGAGTGGCTTGCTGTTCCGGTAAGGGAACGGATTGTTTGATTGATGGTGAAACACCCGCTGCTTCCGTTTGTTGCACGGCTTGTCCGATTTTTTCTTTTAATCCACCGGCCGAAAATTCGCTCGGCGAAAATCTGCCCGCCGAAGCTTTGCCCGTCGTGAGTTTATCGGTTTTTTCGAAAGCAGCTTGTTGTTGAATATGTTGTTGTGATAATTGCCGATTATCCGTTTTTTCAACCGAAATTTTGGAGATGAAATTTTTTGTCTGCTCGGTTTTTATTTGTTCTGCTTTTTCATTCTTGTTTCCGATTAAACGCCTTAAAAAACGGGATTGTTCGTTTTTGATTTGCTTATTTTGTTGAACCGTTTCTTCCTTTTTGATTTTTTTAACAATTTTATCCGTATTGAGAAGCGAAGTATCGGCTTTTTGCCCGGCAAACTTTTGAGTCCAATATTTTTTGGCCTGTTGTTGCAACAGAATATCTTCTTTAAATGATTTAAAGCCCAATCCGAGCAGTAACTTGTCGGCAATTTGTTCTTTAATGGAGATATCACCGTTTTTAATCATGGCACCCTTGGCACCGTGCACAATAAAATCAATCATTTGTTGCCACGGCGTCCGCTCAATTTTTTCCGGCCCTTGAATTTTTTCTTTTTTCGGTATTTTAGGTTTAATGTTTTCCGGTTTAAAAAATGGATTTTTTGTTTTTGTTTCTTTCTTTTTAAGCCAAATCAATTCGTTTTCATCTTCTTCGCCACTGCTTGTTCCGCCGCCCGTTTCGTCATCGTCATCATCGTCATCATCATCGGGATCTTCATCATCATCGTCACTGTCGTCACCTTCCGAATCGTCATCATCGGAATCGTCTCCCGAATCGTCATCGTCACCGGTTGTGTCTTTTTTATCGGGTGTTTCTTCATCTTCTTCTTGTTCGACAGGCATTTTTGGCGGACGTGACACCGTTTTTTTCGGCTCATTTTCCTCATTTTCGGCAGGTAAGACTTCGGGTGTTTCCATGCAAATGATCCTTTTAAAAACTTATCCTATAACTTTATTGTACAGGTGTTTTTTCATCTTTGCAAGTTTATTTTTTGTTTTTTTTGCGTTTTTCGGAGGATAAAAAAGTTTTGATAAGAGATTTTCTTTTGTTTTTTTATAAAAACTTTAAAAAGATACTTGCTTTTTTGTAAAATATATGCCTAAATAGCAACTGATTTTTGAAATACGGAAAATTTTCGTATGTAATTTAATAATGAAGGAGAAAAAAATGACAATTCGTGTTGCAATTAACGGCTTCGGTCGTATCGGTCGGTTGGTTTATCGGGCATTTTTGGAATCGGGACGGAAAGATATTGATATTGTCGCCATTAATGATTTGGGCGATGCCAAAGCCAATGCCTATTTATTGAAGTATGATTCCGTTCATCGGGCTACCTGCTTTGATGTTCGGGCAGAAGGTGATTACATTATTGCCGGTGATTATAAAACAAAAGTCATTGCCCAACGGGATCCCACACAATTACCGTGGAAAGAAATGAATATTGATATCGTGATGGAATGTACGGGTATCTTTACCGCCAAAGAAAAAGCCATGGTTCACATTCAAGCCGGTGCCAAACGGGTTTTGGTTTCCGCGCCCTCGCAAGGAGCCGATAAAACAATTGTGTTCGGCGTGAACCAAAAAACATTAACGGCTGATGATATTGTTGTTTCCAACGCTTCCTGCACCACAAACTGCTTATCGCCCGTGGCTTATGTGTTGGATAAAGAATTCGGCATTGAACAAGGCTTTATGACAACCATTCACTCTTACACGAACGATCAAAAGATTTTGGATCAGGTGCATAAAGATTTATATCGTTCTCGGGCAGCTGCCATGAGTATGATTCCCACCTCCACCGGCGCTGCGAAAGCCGTCGGATTGGTCTTACCGCAATTGGCCGGTAAACTGGACGGTGTTTCCATTCGTGTTCCCACACCCGATGTTTCATTGGTTGATGCCAACCTTATTATGAAACGCGCGGTAACGGTTGAAGAAGTGAACGCCACCATGAAAAAATATGCCGAAGGCGAATTGAACGGTATTTTGGGTTACAATGATTTACCGCTCGTTTCCATTGACTTTACGCATAATGCGCATTCCTCCACGTTTGATGCGAACGGCACGAAAGTGATCGGCGGCACGCAATTACGCGTGATGAGCTGGTATGATAACGAGTGGGGTTTCTCCAACAGAATGCTTGATACGGCTGCTTATATGGGCGCTTTGATTAAGTAATTCGGTTTTTTTGGCAAAATGGAGGGATTCGTTGTCTGAAAGGCATTGATTCCCTCTTTTTATTTGAAAAGGAACAAAAAAATGACTTATAAAACATTAGATGATTTTGATTTTAACAATAAAACGGTTTTTGTGCGTGCCGATTTAAACGTGCCTGCCAAAGAGGGCAAAATTACGGATATGACACGCATTGATCGCTTTGTTCCCACGTTGAAAGAATTGGTTGAAAAAGGTGCAAAGGTTGTTGTGGCTTCTCACTTCGGTCGTCCGAAAGGTGAAAAAAATCCGGAATATTCCATGACATTTATTGCCGATGCGTTGGCAAAAGCGTCGGGATTAAAAATTTTGTTTTCGGAAGATTGCATCGGCGATAAACGCGATATGCTGGTGCGCGGTATGCAAAAAGGCGATGTGATTTTGCTGGAAAACTTGCGTTTCCATAAAGGCGAAGAAGCCAACGATAAAGAATTTGCCGAACATTTGGCCAGCGGTATTGATATTTATATTAACGATGCCTTTTCAACGGCACATCGGGCGCATGCGTCCACCGAAGGAATGGCACATTTATTGCCGCGCGGTGCCGGTCGGTTAATGCAGGAGGAATTGGAAGCGTTGGATAAAGCATTGGGTAATCCGGTTCGGCCGGCGGTCGCGTTGGTCGGCGGCTCCAAAGTTTCCACAAAGCTTGATTTGTTGGGCAATTTGGTGAAAAAAGTTGATTATTTATGTATCGGCGGCGGTATGGCGCATACCTTTTTGGCAGCGCAAGGCATTGCCATGGGAGAAGGATCGCTGGTTGAGCCGTCCATGATTGATACGGCAAAATCCATTTTGGAAAATGCCGGAAATTGCAAAATTGTTTTGCCGAGCGACTTAACGTGGGCGGATCAATTCGGTGAAGGACAAACGCCGCATATTTCCGATGCCGCTGCCGTGCCCGCGGGCAAGGTTTTGTTGGATATCGGGCCGAAATCGGTTGAAACGTTCATTCATGTTATTTCTCAATGCAAAACATTAATTTGGAACGGTCCTGTCGGTGCGTTTGAAATTAAGCCGTTTGATAAAGGCACAAATGAAATTGCCGCCGCGGTGGCCGCTTTAACGAAAGAAGGCAAGCTCACCTCCGTTGCGGGCGGCGGTGACACGGTTTCCGCTTTGAAAAAAGCCGGTGTGAATGAGGTATTGACATATGTTTCCGCTGCCGGCGGTGCTTTCTTGGAATGGATGGAGGGCAAATCATTGCCGGGTGTTGCCATTTTGGAAAAATAAGGCATTTACGCTTTAAAAGAACGGTCTTTGGGGTATCTCAAAGGCCGTTTTTGTTTTTCGGCATTCATAAAACTTCTTTTTTCGATTGACAAGACTTTTGTTTTATGCTTATTGTTAAGGGCAAAAGAGAGAAAACAACATGTCGTTTGATTCAACCCTTTTATTGGCGTTTGTGCAAAGTGCCACCGAATTTTTGCCCGTGAGTTCGTCGGGGCATTTAATTTTAATGGAAAAACTTAATTTTTCACATCAAACTTTGTTGATGGATATTTCTTTGCATTTGGGAACGTTAATTGCCGTAATGGCTTTTTTTGCCAAAGATATTTGTCACTTGCTCATCGGGTTTTGGCATAAAGGTACCGAGCAGAAGCTGGGGTTCGAGTTAATTATTGCCACGCTTCCGGCGTTGATTGTCGGCTTTTTTTTGAAAGACATTGTGGAAACAACCTTGCGTTCGCCGTTGGTGATTGCTTTCACGGCAGTTTTTTACGGTATTTTACTGTGGATTGTCGATAAAAAAGCGCCTAAAACAAAAACAATCGGGCAAATGACCTATCGCAACGCTCTTTATATCGGATTAGCGCAGGCATTGGCTTTAATTCCGGGCACCAGTCGATCGGGCATTACCATGACATGCGCCCGTTTTTTGGGTTATTCCCGCACCGACAGTGCCAAATTTTCCATGTTGATGTCAATTCCCGTTATTTTTTGCGGCGCGGCATATATGTTATTAACGGCTTATCTCAATCAATCGTTATCGGTTGAAAGTTTATCACAAATCGGCGCGGGTATTTTGGCGGCGGCCGTTTTCGGATTGGTTGCCGTGTGGTTTTTAATGCGTTGGTTGAAAACGGCGTCTTTTGCCGTGTTTGCCGTTTATCGCATTGTGTTGGGGCTTGTGTTGTTTTATTTGTTTTGGTAATTAAAACCGAAAATAAATAAAGGCACTGTATCCGCTGCCCGTTAAAATGACAATCACAAGAAACAACAGGAAAATTAGCCAAAGATTGATGAAAAAGTGTGTCCAAAAATTCCGATAGCGTAAAACAGATTTAAACACGCCCGTTGAAGCGATGACGGCAAAGGCAATAATGAACCACAACAGCCCTTGCACATAATAAGAAACGCCGAACGCTTGTTTATAGGGAAGAAGTCCGAACATTAACCGAATGTAATCATAAGCTTGCGAGAGTGTTTCCGCCCGAAAGATAACCCAGCCGAGCAGTAAGGCGATTAAAGCGTAACACCGGCCGATAACGGCATAAAAAACGGCGGGAATGTGCGTGATATGCAGAGAATGCGCCGCGGCTTTTAACAGTTTTTCCAAAATCACGAAAAAGCCTTGCCATAATCCCCACACAACCATGGTCCAAGCGGCGCCGTGCCAAAAGCCGGTTAAGCAAAACACCACCGCCAGATTGAAAACGGTTCGCAACAAGCCGCATTTATTGCCGCCCAAGGGAATATATACATACGATTTAAACCAGCTTGACAATGAAATATGCCACCGACGCCAAAATTCGGAAACCGATTTGGAAAGATAAGGATAATTAAAGTTTTCCAAAAAGCGAAAACCGAACATACGCCCCAATCCGATGGCCATATCGGAATAGCCCGAAAAATCGAAATAAATTTGTAAGGCATATAAAAACGCGCCGAGCCACGCAATGGCAGGTGTTAAAGACGAAACGGAACCGGCAAAAATAACATCAACGCTATGCCCCACCATATCGGCAATAATCACTTTTTTGGCAAGGCCGATTAAAAAGCGGCGTAACCCCTGATAAACCTTTGCCACGGAGTGACGCCGACCGGTCAATTGTTTGGCAACGGTATCATAGCGCACAATCGGGCCGGCAATCAGTTGCGGAAAACTGCTGACGTACAGCGCCAGTGCGGAAAAACTTTTTTGCGCATCGGCCTTTTGGCGATAAACATCAATCACATAAGAAAGCAATTGAAACACATAAAAAGAAATGCCGAGCGGCAGGGCAATATAAAGCAACGGCAGACTTTGTTTTGTTAAATCGTTGAAGGAGGCAAGAGCAAAATCACCGTATTTGAAAAAGAAAAAAATGCCTAAAATGTAAAAACAGCTTGCCGTACATATCATTTTGGCTTTTTGAGGGTAACGCGTTATGCCTTTGGCGGCATAAAACCCGATGACAATAAAACACAGCAACACCAGTAAATGCGCAGGTCGCCCCCACCCGTAAAACAACAGCGAGGCCAAAAGCAGAAACACATTGCGAAAGCGATTGGGTAATAGGTAATAAATTCCGACAACAATCGGCAGAAAATAACAAAGAAACGTGAATGATGAAAAAACCATTTAAAAATACCTCATTAACTCTTCCAATTTTTGATCGGAAATGCTTAAAATTAAAATATCAATTTTATCATCTGCCAATTCTTTTTCACGCTCCGGCCAATGAATACCCCACGGCGTACCTGTTCCGTTTTCATTGAATCGATGCATTCTGAAATGCGAAAAGGTGGGCATTAAAAACGGAAGCAGATAATAAGAAAAGCTGTCACCGATGATATAAGCCCGATACGGCGCGCCTTTTTCATAATCCGAAAACCGAAACTGCTTATCCCGATGAATTTTTAAAGCGGCTTTATCTTTATAAATATAATGTTGATATTGCGTTTCGCCGTAATCAATGCCGTTTAAGTAATTAGACCCGTTATAAAAATACGGTTTTTGCGTATATTGATAAGGCGACCACACTTTTTTTGTTAATTCAATATGATAATCATCGGGCGTGACGGCACGAATGTCTTTAAAATCTTTTTGTATGGCTTTCATTAACAGCTGATAGGCTTCAAACGCTCCGTCTTCCGACCAATGCGTGTCGGTTTTGTAAATTAACGGAAATTGACTGCGCGCTTGAGAAATAAGGTGTTTTTCAATCGGCACCACGGTTATTATGTCTTGCACAGCCGTTTCAACCTGTTCCGCAACGGAGGGATTGTTTTCTCTTAAAATATAATCAGGCATCCATTTGTGATAAATGCGAGAGACTTCCGGCGGAATAATTAAATAGACTTTAATGTTATGCTCTTTGGCAAAATCGGCCATTTTTTGAACGTTTTTTCGAAGGAGGCTGATTTGTTTGGGTGTGAATAAATAAGAGTTTTGATAAACGGATAAAATCGGCAAATTACGGGAAGCGTTTAGACTCGAAAAGATAAAATTTTCTTTACCGATGATTTGCCTTTGTGTTCCCAAATCGCGCCCCAAACCCGATTCGAAATAAAAATCAATCAGCTCAGGTCGTTTCGGCAAATGATCGGAGATGTATTTTTCAAGCTTTTCGCTTTGCGTCCAAAAATAATGCGGAAATTTTTCTAAATTGCGCCGTTCACGCACACTTTTCGTTTGTGTTGTATCAGGCGTAAGACCAATGGTTAATAAACCGCATAAAGGAAAAAGAATAAACAAGCAAAGAAGGAATGTATGTATGTATGTATGTATGTATGTATGTATGTATGTATGTAGTCTTTGTTGGCGAGCATTTTTTTCGGCTTTAAAAAGGGGGATAAATTTTTCATTTGGTTTCCTATGCATACAATTTACTATATTCGTTCCTCACAAAAATGTCAATAAAAAAATAAGAGCCGAAAAAATATAAAAAAAAGCACCGCTTTCGCAGTGCTTTTTTTATGCAAAGAATTTATTTCTTTGTTCCACATCCGCAACCCGGCATAATGCTCCCCCTCCTTTCGAACATATTATCGTATCCCACAAACTCTATGTAAGAATTAAAATAACACTTGTCAAGACGATTTGAATTTGTTATATTAACGTCTATGAAAAAATTATTTGCTTTTTTAGGCCTCTTTTTTTTAACGGCTTGCGCCACGCAAAACCCGTTGACGGATTTTCGATTTCAAACGCAACCGGCTCCGCCGTATATTTTGGCAAGCTGGTATCGCATTAACGCTCCCGGCGAGCCCGTTCGCATTTATATTGAGGGCGACGGTGCCGCTTTTAATGCCGACGGTACTCCTTCGGATAATCCCACACCGCAAGAAGCGTTTTGGCGCAAAGTTGCGGCTGATGATCCGCACGCCAACACGGCCTATTTGGGGCGTCCCTGTCAATATATGCAAGCGGGGGCCTGTTCGCAAGTTGATTGGACAACCGGTCGGTTTTCACCGCAAATTGTGCGCAGTATGAATAGTGCCGTAACGGCGCTCATGAAAAAAGCACAAACCGATCAGGCGGTGTTAATCGGCTATTCGGGCGGTGCGCAAATTGCCGGATTGATTGCCGTTCATGATCCGCATGTGGTGAAAGTGATTACCGTTGCCGGTGTGTTGGATACCGCCGCATGGACGGCTTATCATCATGACACGCCCTTAAAAGAATCGCTGAATTTAAAAGATTATCAAATTGAATTTTTAAAAATTCCGCAAATTCATTACGTCGGTGAAAAAGATACCGTTGTTCCGCCCGCGCTCACAAAAGCTTTCGTGCAAGAGGCAGCGCCGATTGTAACCGTTCGAAAAGCAACGCATAATGACGGGTTTGAGTCAATTTTAAACGAATTATATCAACAATAGGATAAAAAAATGCTTGTGTGGATTTTGGCAGATGATCGCGCCGGAAACGTTAATCAGTTGTTGGGCATTGCCGAAGCATTAGGCCGTTCTTTCGAACGCAAAAATATTGCTTATACAAAAGCCGTTAAATTGCCGAACTTTTTGCGAGACGGGACCTTAATCGGACTTACGAAAGAGTCAAAACAAGCCGTGCAAACAACCGTTTATCCCGATGTGGTGCTCAGTGCCGGCCGGCGCGCCTTTCCCGTAGCGAGATACATACAAAAAAAATCAAAAGGCAAAACAAAAGTTGTGCAATTGATGAATCCGGGCATCAGAGGGTTTAAAAGCGCCGATTTAATTGTGTTGCCCGCGCATGATTTATATAAAGGAAAGGCCGAAAACGTGATGATTGTTGACGGATCACCGCATCGCGTGACGGAAAAACGCTTACGGGAAGAACGCCAAAAATGGTTGCCCGTTTTTGCCGATTATCCCGCGCCGCGTTTATCGTTAATTATCGGCGGGGCTACCAAAAACAAGCCCTTTACCGTGGCCGATGCCGAAAAAATTGTTGCGGCGGTGCAACAATTGCATCCGGCTTCCGTTTTAATAACAACATCAAGGCGAACACCGGCTGACGTGGTGGCGTTTTTAAAAACAGCCTTTCCGCCGAAAACAACTTTCTTTTATGCTTTCGGTGATAAGGGTGAAAATCCGTATTTCGGATTATTATCTTGCGCCGACTTGATTGTGGTAACGGGCGATTCGATGTCTATGTGTTCGGAATGTTGCGCCGGAAAGGTTCCCGTTTTTATTTTTGCGCCCGCTGAAATGATGAGCGTGAAACATCGGCGTTTTCATCAAACTCTTTTCCGAAACGGCTATGCGTTACCCCTCGGCAGCGCTTTAAAACCCGTTAAAGGCGGATTTAATCCCTCCCTTGCGATTGCCGAACGCATTTTAAGTCTTTTGAAGGTGTCGGACGCAAAAAAATAAAGAAATTACCTCTTTTTGTAAATTTACAATTTACATTTGATTCTTTTTTCTTTATACTCTATTGTGTTTTTTATTCTATATAAGGAGTTTCACTATGAGAAATATCGGTGATTTAATGAAAAAGGCGCAAATGGTTCAATCTCAAATGAACATTTTGCAAGCCAAAATGGAAAAGCAGGAATTTGAAGGCGTTTCGGGAAACGGTGCCGTTAAAATTATGATGACGGGAAAAGGATATCCGGTCAAAGTGAGCATCGATCCGGAAATTGTGGATAAAGATGATGTGGAAACATTGGAGGATTTGGTTTTGTTGGCGGTTCGCGATGCCCGCGAAAAAGCAGATAACACCATTGCATCGGAAATGGAGCGTATTCAATCGTCTTTGGGGCTTCCGGCCGGCTTTAAACTGCCCTTTTAATTGATAAAACGGATTTAAAAACAAATGGCAGCTCCGGAATTGGAACATTTAATTGCCTTGTTGGCAAAATTGCCGGCCTTAGGGCCGCGGTCGGCGCGCCGGGCGGTGTTAAGCCTGCTCGGACAAAAAGAAACGCAGTTTGCTCCCTTGGTTGCGGCCATGCAAACCGTGTTGGAAAAGGTGAAAACCTGTCCGGTTTGCGGCAATCTCGATACAATTGTTCCCTGTTCCGTTTGTCAGGATTCAACGCGAGTGCGTCATCAGTTTTGCGTGGTGCAGGACGTGGCCGATTTATGGGCGATTGAGCGTACCGGCGTTTTTAAAGGACAATATCACGTTTTGGGCGGTTTGCTTTCGGCTTTGGACGGTATCGGACCCGATGAATTAAACATTCAATCGCTTTTGGAAAAAGTGGACGCGACTGAAAATTGTGAAGTGATTTTTGCCTTGCCGGCAACGGTTGAAGGACAAACAACCACGCATTATTTATCCGACAGATTGGCAAACTTTCCCTGCTCGGTTTCGGCGTTATCGCGCGGGGTGCCGATTGGCGGAGAGCTGGATTATTTAGATGACGGCACGCTGCAAATGGCGTTTAAAGCCCGTCGTAACTTGTGAGGCAAATATGGAAAAAATTAAAAGTGCCGTTTCCCGTTTGGAAGAAGCCGTTTTAGAATTGGAAACAGCGGTTTATACGGTCAAAAAAAATTACAATCAGTCATCGGAGCGGGCGGAGGTTTTGAAAAAAGCCGTGAAAACGGCCTATGATAAAATAGACGGTATGCTCACAACGTTTAAGCGGGGAGAAGAATAATGGCTATTGTTTCGTTAAAAATCGGCGAACGTTTTTATAAGTTTTCCTGTGCCGACGGACAAGAAAATTATATGCGCGCACTCGCGGAAAATTTAGATGCGCGCGCTGCCCAGCTGATTAAATCAATCGGTTTTATGCAGGAAGGGCAGCTGCTGGCCATGATGTGCTTAATTTTGGCAGAAGAAAAAAATAAACTGGAACGAACAACCAACGCCGTTGTTTTAGATGAATCCGCCAAAGAACTGGCCGAGCGCATTCAAAATATTGCCGCTAAAATCAGCGCAACGGCGCAAGATTTAAATGCTTTGGTGACAAATCCGAAAGAAGAATGATGAAACTGTTGTTTTGCGGTGATATTGTCGGAAAATCCGGCAGAAAAGTAATCAATGACTGTTTGCCGAAACTCAAATGGCAATTCGCGTTGGATATGATTATCGTTAACGGCGAAAATGCCGCACACGGGTTTGGAATCAGCCCGAAAATTTATGCCGAATTGTGCCGAGCCGGTGCCGATGTGATTACGCTGGGGAATCATTCGTTCGATAAAGCCGATATTTTCCCGATTCTGGATTCCGAATCCAACATTATTCGGCCGTTGAATTGTCCCGAAAACACCATCGGAAAAGGCAGTTGTTTGTTTACCACGCCGACGGGCGTTCGGGTGGCGGTTGTGCAATTGTTGGGTCATATTTTTATGCGCGCCGTCGATGATCCGTTTGCAGCCATGGCAAATTGGCTTTCGATGCATACGCGCGGCAAAGATTATGAGGTGTTGATTGTTGATTTTCATGCCGAAGCAACGGCGGAAAAGGTCGGTATGGGCTATTTTCTGGACGGAAAGGCCTCACTGGTTGTGGGCACACACACGCATATTCCGACGGCCGATGCACGCATTTTACCGCAAAAAACAGCGTTTCTGTCAGATGTCGGTATGTGCGGTGATTATAACTCCGTTATCGGTATGGGGGTGGAAGGGGCGCTCTCCCGATTTTTGTCCCCTGAAAACAAAGGACGCTTGCAACCCGCTGAAAATATAGGAACTTTTTGCGCTGTTTATGTGGAAATAGATGAAAAAACCGGTGCGGCCGTTAAAATTTTTCCGATTCGCATCGGTGCCATACTTGAAAATACACATCAAATATGATATAAAGGAAAAAATGATTTTTTTGAAACTGAAATTGAGAGGAAAAAATTATGTCAGGACATTCACAATTTAAAAACATTATGTATCGCAAAGGTGCTCAAGATAAATTGCGCGCCAAAGTGTTTTCAAAACTCGCACGGGAAATCACGGTTGCCGTGAAAGCCGGCGGTGCCGATATTTCTTCGAATCCGCGGTTACGCTTGGCCATTCAAAACGCGCGTTCGGAAAATATGCCGAAAGATAATATTGAACGCGCGATTGCCAAAGGTTCGCAAAGTGCCGATACAACAAATTATGAAGAAGTGCGGTATGAAGGTTTCGGC
Source organism: uncultured Alphaproteobacteria bacterium (assembly GCA_947627155.1). Lineage (GTDB taxonomy): Bacteria > Pseudomonadota > Alphaproteobacteria > CAAHEQ01 > UBA3637 > RGIG4140. Next base: position 22,810 of record CANQUX010000017.1, read on the forward strand.
CCCGGCAAAGTTTCCGTGATTGTGGAAGCTTTAACGGACAACCGTTCGCGGACGGCACCGTATTTGCGTTCCACCTTTTCCAAAAACGGTGGGGCATTGGGTGAAACGGGCTCCGTCACATTTAACTTTGAACGAATCGGTTATATTGAATATCCGTTAACCGTCGGTTCGGCCGATGCCATTTTTGAGGCCGGATTGGAAGCCGGTGCACAAGATGTCACCACCACCGATGAGGCGCATGAAATTACCTGCACGCCGGAGGATTTGTCAAGCGTGCGTGAAAGTATGGAAGCCAAACTCGGCACACCCAACATTGCGCGGTTGGATTGGAAACCGTTGGTACAAAAAGAAATCACCGATTTGGAAACGGCACAAAAATTGTTTCATTTCATTGATTTGTTGAATGAAGACGATGACGTGCAACGCGTGATTACAAATGCCGATATCGCGCCGGATGTTTTGGCACAACTGGAAAGCGCCGAATAACAATGATTCGTATTTTGGGGCTTGATCCGGGGTTACGTCATACCGGTTGGGGCATTGTTGAAAAAGACGGAACGCGTTTACGCTTTATTGCGGGCGGTGTGATAAATCCGTCGGAAACGGGAGCCTTATCGGAGCGGTTGGCGGAACTGCATCAGGAACTCAAAAAAATCATTGAAGCTTATCAACCCGATGAAGCGGCGGTTGAACAAACATTTGTTAACAATAATCCCACGTCCACGTTAAAGCTCGGACAGGCGCGCGGTGTGGTTTTGTTAACACCGGCATTATATCAATTATCGGTTGCCGAATATACGCCGAATCAAATTAAAAAAATGGTTGTGGGTGCCGGGCATGCCGATAAAAAGCAGGTTGATATGATGGTTCGAACACTCTTGAAAAGCGTTCCCGAACATATTCCGCCCGATGCGTCCGATGCTTTGGCCATAGCGCTGTGTCACGGATTTATGCGCTCGACCGTTGCCCACGCAATTTCTTATTAAAGAGGATTTATGCACATTATTCAAAAACCTTCCACGCATTTTAACGAACGAACCTGTGCCATTGATATGATTGTGCTGCATGCAACGGCAACGCCCTTTTTACGGGAAACGTTTTATTACTTAATTGAAAAAGAAGAAGGCGGACGTGTCAGCGCTCACTATGTGATTGATACGGACGGAACGATTTATCAGCTGGTTGATGAATCGAAACGCGCTTGGCATGCGGGTGTGAGTGACTGGGACGGGCAAACCGATATTAACAGTCGCTCCGTCGGCATTGAATTTCAATGTGCCGCACGCGATGAGTGCTCGTTTGCCGCGTTTTCATCGGCGCAAATTGAAGCCGGATTAGAGCTGTGTCGAATGTTGGTTGAAAAATATAAAATTCAGCCCCATAATGTAGTGGCTCACTCCGATATTGCGCCCGAACGCAAAGTTGATCCGGGACGCACGTTTCCGTGGGAGCGTTTTTGGTTGGCGGGCTTGGCGGAAAATCCGCTGCGGCGTCCGTTGATTGCGCCACAATCAGATGAAAGGAATAAAAATGTTTGAAGGGCTGTCACATCTTTCAACCGGTGCGCTTTGGATTGTTTTTGCCTGTGTTGTCGGCTTGATTTTGTTTTTGGACTTGTTTGTTTTTCATAAAAAATCGGAAGAGCCGTCTTTAAAAAGCACGTTTCATATTTGTTTGGGATATTTATGCGTTGCCTTACTTTTCGGCTTGTTTGTCATTTTTGAAAAAGGCCGGGAAACAGGGTTTTTATATTATACCGGCTATTTGGTGGAATTCAGTTTGTCCATGGATAACATTTTTGTTATGTCGCTTATTTTTACGGGGCTGCATGTGGCATCGGCTTATCAACATCGGGTTTTATTCTGGGGCGTTTTGGGTGCCATTATTATGCGTGCCGTCATGATTTTACTCGGCGCCGGACTTGTCAGCTCGTTTCACTGGATTTTATATTTTTTCTCGGCGTTTTTAATTTATACCGGTGTGAAAATGCTTTTGGAAAAGAAAGAGGAAAGAAACGATTTATCCGAAAACAAAGTGATTACTTTTTTAAAGCGTTTTATGCATGTAACGCCCGCTTTTCACGGAGAACACTTTTTTGTGAAAGAAAAAGGCAAATGGGCAGCAACACCGCTCTTTTTTGCATTGATGAGCATTGAGTTGATGGATGTTGTTTTTGCCGTTGACAGTATTCCTGCCATTTTCTTGATTACGCAAGATGTTTTTGTGATTTATACCAGTAATATTTTTGCCATTTTGGGCTTGCGGTCGTTATACTTTTTATTGGCGGCAGCCGTTAATCGATTTACCTATTTAAAACACGCCTTATCATTGGTGCTTATTTTTATCGGTTTAAAAATATTTTTACCCCATATCGGTATCACCGTTTCGAATTTAATGTCGTTATGTGTCACATTTTCACTGTTGGCAATGGGAATCATTGCCTCACTTTATTTCACAAAAAAACCTTTTCTGAAAAGATAAGTTAAAATTTGATACATTAATCTGTATCGCAGAATAATCCAATAACATTTTATTAAAAAATTTAATTTTGTGGATTTTCTGCCCAAAAAACCGTCTATTCTTTTTAAGAAAAAAGCATGTAAACCCCATATCCATTCTTTTTCCGTTAAATGAAACTGTTGTTGACAAAGTGAAAGCCATTTAATGAAATGAAAATAGGAGATTATGACAAAAGGAGAACGATAAATTAAACAAAAAATATATCGCATTAAATCTTCACTGATACATCCGAAACGAACTTCTTCAAAATCTATAAAAGCAACGCTTTGATGGTTTCTGAATAAAATATTATTATTGTGAAAATCCCCATGAATAACAGCATTTTGCAAAATACCTTCTTTTGAAACAGATATTTTATTAAAATTTTTTAAAATTCGATTATAAAGACATCTTCCTAAAAAGTTTTTTGCTTTCCAGAGAGAGGAAGGAAGGAAGGAAGGAAGGAAGGAAGGAAGGAAGGAAGGAAGGAAGAGAAGAAGAAAAAAGTTTATTTTCTATATTTTGAATTTTTTCTTGTATTAAATTATATTCCCGACTCCAATCGATTGCCGGAATAATAATATTTTTATCTTTCCATTCCGTTTGTAAAAAACAAGCATACGCCTTTAAAATTTTTTGAAAATCCTTATATTTTATTTGACAAAATCGTAAAGATTTCCCCGGCAGATATGTTAAAATAAATCCATATTGATGATTATATAAAAAAGAGGATTTTCCCTGAATGCGTATCGGTTTTACGGTTAAAATTTTTGAATTTTTTTCCAGTGTTTCATAAACGCGGAACAATTGTTCAATACTTTCCGGTTTATGATTCACACAAAGCTTAATCAAAAATTTTTCATCGATTGTTTTAACAACAAAATTAAGGGATCCGGATCCGCGCTTTAATTTCTGATGCTCGATAATCGGTTTTTGCAAAAGTGTTTCCTGCAAAAATCGGATAAAGTCAGAAGTATTAAAATTTTTAAAAACCGGATTCATTTTAAACCTTTCAAGAATACTATTATATGTTTTTGGAGAAAAAATCAAGTAAATTATGCTTGCTTTTAACAAAAAAATAAATTATGCTGATTTTAATAAGGAGTATAAAAATGTATGAAGCATTGGAAGAAGTGCGTGCCTGTGCGCTGAATTGTCACAAATGCGGACTGGGGAAAACAAGAAACAATCTTGTTTTTTCCGACGGAATTCCCAATTCCAAATTAATGTTAATCGGTGAAGCGCCGGGCTATAACGAAGATATGCAGGGAAAGCCGTTTGTCGGACGAGCGGGACAGCTGTTGGATAAAATTTTCGAATCGGTCGGATTGTCTCGGGAAAAAGATGTGTATATTTGTAATACCGTAAAGTGTCGGCCGCCCGAAAATCGCGATCCGTTACCGGAAGAAAAAGCCGCTTGTCGGGCTTTTTTGGATCGACAGATTGAAATTTTAAAACCGCGCTTAATTTTATTATGCGGCAAGGTGGCGCTGACTTCTTTTCTGCCCGATTTAACGGTGGGTATTACCAAAGTGCGCGGGCAATGGTTTGACGGTCCGTACGGCTCGAAAATGATGCCGATTTTTCATCCGTCGTATTTGTTGCGCAATCCGTCACACAATCCGGGTTCGCCCAAAGCTTTAATGTGGGAAGATATCAAAAAAATCAAGCAGGCTTATGAGGCGTTGGGTAAATAACGCTTTTTTATCTTTTTTTGAAAAAAGTTCTTGACTTCAACCCGGCTTTTACGGATAAACTGAATAGAAAGCTATCGGGAAGGATAAAAAATGTATCGCGTTTTACGGCTTATCAGAAATATAGCGGCTATTGGTCTTTTTGGGTTATGTGTTTCGGCGTTTATAAAAGCGTTTTATCCGCTTTCGTTTTTTAATATTCAATTCCTTTCTTTACTGGAACGCTTTTCGGTGCGCGAATCGCTTTTTGCCGGTGCGATGTTGATTTTTTTTGTGCTCTTAACGCTTTTGTTCGGGCGAATTTATTGCTCAATTCTCTGTCCGCTCGGGTTATATCAGGAGCTTGTGCGCCTTATTTTCCGTCGGCAACTGCCTTATCGCCCCAACCGATTTTTGAAATATATTTTAGCACTGGTTTTGGTGGGAATGTTATTGGGCGGAACAGTGTTTATAACCCGCTTTTTCGATCCCTATGCCTTATTCGGTGCGGCAATGAGCGGAGCCGTTTGGGGCGTGTGCCTTTTAGCGAGCATAACGGTTTTAACGGTGTTTAAAGGGCGGTTTTTCTGTACCGATATTTGCCCCGTCGGCGCGATATTGGGTTTTTTGGCGCGTTTTGCGCTTTTTCGCGTGTTTATTGATGAGACAAAATGTCGCACCTGCGGCAAATGTGCCAAAGTCTGCCCGAGCGGATGCATCGATTATAAAAATCACTTTGTCAATAATGAACTGTGCGTGCGCTGTTCGGCTTGTTTGAAAGTCTGTCCGTTTCAGGCAATGCGTTTTGGTAAAAAATCACCGCCGCCGGTGGCGTTTAATTCAAAACGGCGTGAATTTTTGCTGGGTGCTTTGTCGTTGGCCATGGTCGGCGCGGCTTATAAAAGCGGCTTAACATGGGTGCAAAAAACGGCACACCGATTTAAAAATATTATTGTGCCGCCGGGCGGCGAATCACCCGATGCGTTTGTCAATCGCTGCTTGAATTGCAATTTATGCGTGCAAAATTGTCCGATGAAAGTGTTAAAAAAAGCAACAGCGGCTTATCCCGCCGTTCATTTGGAATATGATAACAGTTTTTGTTCCGATTCGTGTCATCGCTGTTCGCAAATATGCCCCTCGGGCGCATTGAAACGCCTTTCTTTGGCACAAAAACGACAAACCAAAATCGGTACGGCCGATATCAATGCCGAAATTTGTATCAATTGCGGTTTATGCGCCATGGAATGTCCGCGCGGTGCTATTATACAAGAGGCAACGGTCTCACGCGTGCAACGGGAAAAATGTATCGGCTGCGGCGCCTGTAAAGCGGTGTGTCCCGTGCAGGCCGTTTTAGTCCACGGGGTTGAAAAACAAACAAGTGTATAAATAACAAAAGGAGAAAAAAATGTCTATCGGTTTAACGGAACTCGGATTGATTTTGGTGATTGCTTTACTGCTGTTCGGCGGGAAGCGATTGCCCGAATTGGCGCGCGGATTGGGTCGGGCACATTATGAATATAAAAAAGCCAAAAATATGCTTCAAAACGAAGCACGCGAAATTAAAGAAGCGCTTGATGCGGAAAATGAAAAAAAATAAAGCGACTGCCGACGAAACGATTTTACCGCATTTGGAAGCGTTTCGGCAATTGTTGTTGCATTGTTTGGCGGCCTTGGGCGTTGTGTTCATACCGGCATTTTTAGCAGCGCCAATGTGTATGAATATGCTGACTTCGATGTTGCTTCATTCGCAACAATCTTTAAATTATTTTACGCCGTTGGAGGTTTTTTTCGTTCAATTAAAATTGGCTTTCGTGATTGATTTAATTTTTTGCGCACCGTGGATTGCTCGGTCGGTTTGGCGTTTTTTATTGCCGGCGCTTTATGAATCGGAACGCAAAATCATTCGAAACTTATCTTTATATGCCGCCGGTTTGTTTATAACGGGTGTTTGCGGTTGTTTGTTTTTTATTATGCCGACGGTGATTCGATTCGGATTAAGCTTTGAAACCCTTCATTTGCATGCTGTTTGGAGCGTTGGTGCATTGATTGATTTAGCTTTGAAACTTTCCGTTGTTTTCGGGCTGATGTTTCAATTTCCGTTAATGACTTATGCCTGCATTCGCTTAAAAATTGTTTCGAAAGAAAAAGTCAAACAAAAGCGTCCGGCCGTTTTTTTGGGCATTTTAATTTTATCGGCTCTGTTAACGCCGCCGGATATGATCAGTCAGCTGTTGTTGGCGCTGCCCACATATTTTTTGTTCGAACTCGGATTATTTTTTGCAAAAGCCGAAAAAATCGCTTGACAGGATGCCCGTTTTGAATGATATCTTATAAAGAGAGAAACAAAGGAGGAAAAAATGAAAAAATTATTATGCGGCTTATTGGCCGGAACACTGTTGCCGTTCGGTGCGGCGCAGGCCGATGAAACGGTTGGGTCAAACCAAAATCCGAATGTGTTGATTGCCTATTATTCGTGGTCGGGAAACACAAAGGAAATTGCCGAAGATATTCATAAAGCCGTCGGCGGGACGCTTTTTGAAATTCAAACCGTGCAAAGTTATCCGGAAGAATATCGCGCAACAACGGAGCAGGCCAAAAAAGAAATTAACGATCATTTTAAGCCGGAATTAAAAACAAAAGTTGAAAATATGGCGCAATATGATACCGTTTTTATCGGCTCGCCGAATTGGTGGGGAACCATCGCGCCTGCTGTCAGCAGTTTCCTGGCTGAATATGATTTGAACGGCAAAACAGTGATTCCGTTTATTACACACGGCGGCGGCGGTGAACAAAATACCGTTAAAGATTTAACCGCGCAATGCACGGGGTGCAATGTTTCATCTCATCCGTGGGTGAGTTATAAAACAATGACGCTCGGCCGAATGAACGGTTGGTTAAAAGAAATCGGATTCATTAAAGAATAAATTGTCTTTTTCCCGATAAAAAAACCGGTGTTTAGAAAAACGCCGGTTTTTTGTTTTTACCCGTCTTCCAAATGAAGCAGGGCCGTAATGCAAAGCGGTATGACCACCAAAGACGGCCCCCACGCCGCCAAAATATAGGGCAAGCTTTGTGACAAACCCAGTACATTGGTGACACGTCCCAGAAAATATAAAACAAAGCCGCCCAGAACGGCTGATACGATTCGGGTAAGCATTTTTCCCTGCCGTGTTGTCGGCGGCAACGTAAAGACGGCCGCAATAAACAACATGGCAACCAACATAATCGGATAAGCCAACAATTCATTAAAATACATGGCATGTTCGGCAACGGTAAATCCGGATTCGCGCAAAAATCGAATAAATTTCGGAAACCGCCAGAACGACATGGTTCGGGGCTCGTCAAAACGTTCTAAAATACGTTCCAAACTGAAACCGGTTTTAATGCTTTCGACCGGTTTTGTAAAAGCTTCTTCCGTCATCGGATTAATAATAAAAGCATTCGGAAGCGTTAATTGTCCTTTCATTAAAATAGCATTGTTGCCCTCAATTTGTCGTTTTAATGCGCCGTTTGGCAATAATTCAAATAAAGAAACTCTGTCTAAAATAACTTCTTTTCCTTCTTGCCGAACTCGACCGGCACGCAAAACAAGCGTTTGATTATCATCAGCCTCCCGCAGCCATAACCCTTTTTCCGACCACGAAAACGGATGAGAATTTGTCATGCCGATTCGTTCCTCCAACCGTTCAAACTGCTTGGCTGTCATGGCGGCAAAAGGATTAAAAATCGTAATATTAAAAACGCCCAATAAAAACACGAAAGCCACGATCGGTGTTATAAAATTCCACACACTCATACCGATGGAACGCATGATAATTAATTCGGAGGAAGCACTGTATTTTAAAAAGAAAATAACGCCGGCAATTAAAGCCACAAAAGGCAGAATAATGTGAATCATTTGAGGTGATTTTAACACACCCAAAACCAAAATATCCCAAAAGGCAATGTTTTCCCGTTTAGCAGCTATGCGCAACAATTCAATAATATCAAACAACAAAACAATGGCCGTCAATGCAAACAAGGTTGCAAAGAAAATAAAGACATAATGTTTTAAAATATATTTGAATAAAATTAAATTCATTGACGTACCTTGTATTTTTAAACAATCATACGCAAAAATAAAAAATTGTCAATATTTAAATCAAACGGGTATCAGTAAAAGTGAAATGACATAAAAAAATGAATAAAACGAAAAAAAACTATTGACAACCGGTAAATTATTCTGTATAAAAGGCTCTGTTGAGCTGATGAGTGCGTAGCTCAGCTGGTAGAGCACCTGACTTTTAATCAGGTGGCCCTGGGTTCGAATCCCAGCGCGCTCACCATTTAAAAACCACCTTTTGAGGTGGTTTTTTTATATTTTGTTCAAAAACAAGGAAACAGCCATTCATTCGGTTGAGGCATTAACTAAAAAAAAGCTTGCTAAACAATTGAGTTTGTGATATTATTTATTTCATCGATTCCACGGAGAAAAGGAGAAGGAAATGGTTAATATTCTTGTTGTGGAAAGTTATCCGACTTATGCTGATTCGGTTTTTTATCGAAAAGATATTCATTTTTATCATTTGTCTTGTCATGATTCAGCTCTTCAAACAGGATTGCCCTCACCGTCGATTCAAAAAGCAAATCACGGAAAAACCGTTGATCACGGTCGGCTTGTTTTAAGTTGTCTTGCCGGAAAAAACGGGTTAACCGAAACGGGCGAAGAAGGAACGGCACCGCAAGAGGCAAACATTGTTTATGCCTACACGGAAAAAACGTTTCAAAAGCCCGATTTTACGCAAGATATTTTTTCATTATTTACAAAACAATTGCTTGATAAAACCAAGCGCAACGATCTTTTAAAAAAGTGTCTTTACGGAACAACCAAAATTGATGTGGTGTCTTTGTCCGATTCAACGGATATTTTATTAAACACTGATGATATGAAATATCACTTGATTGATAATTGTTTGGGTGCCATTTCTTATATGTGTGAACAATCAACACCGGAAGAAAAACTTAAATCAACAGGAAATCAACCGACGCCAACGGAAAAAATGTTTGATGAAATGGGAGAAGTGTTTAAAAAATACACCGGCAATACGGAAGAAATCGTTAAAAGTCGTTCGTTTCAAAAAACGCTTCGGGAAGTTCGGCAGAAATATTTTGAATATGTGCGCAATAATATAAAATCGTTTCCGGAAGATCGAATAAAAACACAATTTGTTCTCAAAGGGTTTGATGCTTTAATCATTCCCTTAAATGAAACCGAATTGCCGATATTGAAAAATCATTCGCCTGTCGATTTTAAAGTGTTGCAGCAACAACTTATGCAACGGGCAAATGAATATGATTATTTAAAACAGCAGATTCAAAAAGAGGGAATTGCTTTTATGTCGGTTGATTTGCCGAAGGATTATCGAATTAATGTGCGCGGATTCAATAAAAACGGTGATATTTACGAGAAGAATGAAAATGCCCGCAATCCCGATCAATTGCCACCCGAACGCACCGTTTTATTTTTAAATGAATTTGTTAAATCAAACGGGACAAAAGGTCAAGGCGGAATTTCTTTATTGATTCCGAAATTAGCGGGTTTGGTTGCTGCTGCCAAAGAAGCGAATTCTAATTTAACTCCGCAAGAAATTTTTGAGCTGATTTTATTAACCGGAGAAATGAAAAAAACAACTTCCGGCAAGGGCGGTGTTATTCCCGATAAAGAAAAATTGTTGAAAGCCTGCCAAGAGAAAGAAATGATTGAAAAAGCGCAAGAAGCCGCCGTTCAAAACGCGACTGTTACCTCAACAAGCCCTTCACAAAGCGGTTTCAGGGAAAATCCGGAAAAAGCGTCTTGTTCCGTTTTTCGCACCAACACCGTTTCTCGGGAATAGATAAAATCCTCTGTTTAAAAAAAATGTGAACAGAACGCATTTGTCGATTCATTTCATCATTTTTGTTGATTTTCACGCTGTTTTTGATAAAATAAGTTAGAGCGAGGAAAAAATGAAACATGTTTTATGCATCGGCATTGGAAAAATGGGGCAATTAACGCTTGATTACTTTAAAAAAGAGAAAACAATCGAGCATATTTATGTTGTTGATCCCAAATTTCAATCGCTTTCAACAAAACGAATCACTTATTTAAAAAATTTTTCGCAATTACCCGCATCAGCGCAAATAGACGCCGCTTTTATTATGACACCGGTTTCGGCGCATCAATCTTGTTTGGAGCAGGCGTTAAAAGCCGGCATTCAAAACATTTTTATCGAAAAGCCCGCGTTACAGTCACAAGCGGAGTTTCAAGCGGTTTTGCCGCTGATTCGAAACCAGAAAATTGCCGTCGGTTATATTTTGCGACAATCAAAAGCCTTGCGCGATTTAAAACATTTTTTAAAGCAATATACGCATGCCGGATTTTCTTTAACGCAATGCAATGTCACATATACCAAACCGTATGATTTTTCTTTGAATCATATCAACGCTTGGGAAGAATGTTGTCATCCGTGGGATTTATTGTTTTGTTATTTAAATTTTAAACAAGCGCAAAAAACAATTATCAAGCAAAAAAAGCTGGTGAATGATTTAAAATCCGGGCAAACGGTTGCGGCCGATATAAAATATGAGTTAACTTTTAACACGCAAAAAACAGATTTAAATATTTTCTTTTCTTATTTAAAACCCGATCGGAAAAGAGAGTTTGTTTTTGAGTTAAAAAACAATCAAAATCAATTCTGTAAAATGGTTTTATCGCTTGATGTTGCGGCTTCAACGGGCAACGTGCTTGATAAAATCAGTATTTATCAAAACAATCAGCCCGTTTATGTTGCGGCGTATCCGGCTTATGAAAAATTGGCGCATCAAATTCAAAACGTTTGCCGTTATTTTAACACAAATAAAAAATCAAACTTGCATCTTTTTCAAGAATCGATTGCACTGCAAAACATTTGTGATGATGTTTTCGGTTCTGCAAAAAATATCGAGCAAAAAAATCTGTTACCGCTTTTACAACGCCCCAATCAAAATAATCGTTAAGTTGCTATAAAAGTGAAAAAATCAATTTACTGTAAACATAAAGCATGGTTATAGCTTTCGCCGATTGTATCATAAGGATTTGTCTTCTCTGTTCCTCCTCCAAAAAACCAATAAACTGTGCAAGAACCGCCTGAATTTCTTAACCATAAATCACGTCTTATGCCATACATCTCAAAAAATTTTAGCCCGATCTCATAGGAAGTCGGAATTTTATCTTTATCCGGCATAAAGCTCGGATTATCGCCCACTTCACAATTGTTATCGGGAACATGTTTTCTGGCGGCACAAAAACGACAACTTGTCCACCAATTCATCGTAACATTTGATCCCCAATAATCGGTACCCTCTATATTGACAGGCTGTGTTGAAAGTAAATCAGTATTAACCGAACGACAAGTACCTGAAAAATTATCGGCTGCCGGATTATCACTCCATTGAGAACAATTTTCTATGGTATGATACCACTGACCCCCATGACAATAATTTTCAAATCCGCCATCCGGGTTACAATCTTCATTGCTGCGGCATTCATATTCATAACATTCGCCCTCATAAAAGACCGATTTCGGCGGACATGGCTCGCATTTGTGTGTGCTTTCCTCACATTTGGGTTTTTCGGAATCTGTGCAATCTTTATAAGTTAAGCATTCCACGCACCTGTTTTCTTCACCGTTCCATTTAGGTGTTTCCGGCGGACACGCTTCGCAATCACCCGAATCAACATTACATACCGGTTTGTTATTTGAGCAATCCGTGTTATCTATACATTCCACACACTCGTGATTTGCTACATCGCAAACAGATCTTGGAGCACTGCAATTGCCATTTCCCACACACTCCACACATTCATGAGTGTCTTTATCGCAAACAGGGGTCGATAATCCTTCGCAATCTTCATTTTTGCCACACCAGCCTTCGGGACGATTCGAATCGTAATTGCCGTTCACATCTTCCGCATCAAACTGAATGTAAAATTCATTA
>CANQUX010000018.1 GCA_947627155.1 uncultured Alphaproteobacteria bacterium
TGAATCCTGCGGGTGCCGTGATAACGGTTTGTGTTTTACAACATTCGGAAAAGAGTATTATTGTCATAAAACTAAAAAAAGTTCACTTATTGACGGCGAAACGGGAGCTTGCAAAAAAATAGACTTGCCTATTCATAAAACACTTAGCGATGGTGTGAACGTGTGGTTGTCAACAAATATTGTTAATTATTGGAATACATGTCGCTTATGCGAAGCGCGAGCCGGAAAAAACGGAACACATTGTTCGGAAAATGGTTATCAATCACCGAATATGGTAGATTTAGATTTCTTCCAATGCGCGGACAAAGAAAAAATTGCACAAACATTTCAAGATAATACAAAGTTTTGGTGTCATAAAACATCGGCAGATACAACGGTATATGATGAAAACAATGTTCCGGATCGTGTTAAAGAAATTGACAATCTGTTGACATCTACTGACTGGGCGCCTTGGTTAACAGATGTATCGCCGGAATTAAACAAAACACTTCGAATGGCTTTGTATAAAGACGTATACGCTCCCGGATCTATAAACTATTGTACTTACGGACACGATGATACCAGTCATCATTTTCCGCTTTGCCGATGAAATAAATATTGCTTTATTCGTTCAAAATCAAAGCAAGCGGAAAATGTTTTCGCTTGCAGGCTTGAATTATGATAAAAAAACAGATAATTTTAATAAAAGCCTTGCAAAGAAAATTGAAATGTGTTACAAAATGCATTATTTTTTGTAAAGGATTGATGAAAATGACAGCAGAAAAACAAGAAAATTTATTTACCGTGAATGCGCCGAAGTATGTGGAAGTGGAATCGGCCGTTTCTTTAACGGAAAAACAGTTAGACGGTTTAAAAAAACGGTTGCAGAAAGTTTTAAATAGCGAAAACTTTATTTTGCAGGTGAAAGTGAATCCGTTGTTGCTCGGCGGGTTGTCGCTGAAAGTGGATTCGCTTTTAATTGACGCCTCCGTGAAAGGACAGTTGCAATCGTTTGAGAGGGAAATTGAACGCAAAGTTTCTGCCGCCGTTGATGTAACGAAAATCACCGATTTGTTTGTGGAAAGCGTGCGCGATTTTAAAGAAAAAACGGTTGTGAACGAAGTCGGTACCGTGTTATCCGTGTCGGACGGCGTTGCCAAAGTGGAAGGCTTAAACGGCATTGCCTCGGGCGAAAGGGTTGTTTTCGAATCCGGCGCGCACGGCATGGCGTTAAACTTGAATCCCGATTCGGTCGATGTGGTTATTTTTAATGAGGCGCAAAATATTCGCGAAAAAGAGCAGGTGAAACGAACGGGGTTAACGAATACCGTTCCCGTCGGCAAAGAATTGTTGGGGCGTGTTTTAAATCCGCTCGGGGAGCCGTTGGACGGCAAAGGCGGCTTCGATGAGTTGCCCCAAAAGCCCGTTAATGCTCCCGCACCGCCCATTATTGCTCGCGCCCCCGTGAATAAGCCCATTCAAACGGGTATTAAAGGAATTGATGCCTTGGTGCCGATCGGTCGCGGACAGCGCGAATTGATTATCGGCGATCGTCAAACGGGAAAAACCGCCATTATTTTGGATACGATTATCAGCCAGAAAGAAATCAATGCCAAAGTGTCCGATGAAGAAAAATTATTCTGTGTGTATGTGGCAATCGGACAAAAACAATCCACCGTTCGCGATATTATGCGTACGCTTGAAAAATACGGCGCCATGGATTATACCGTGATTGTATCGGCAACGGCTGCCGACAGCGCCGCCATGCAATATTTGGCACCGTACGCCGGTTGCACCATCGGGGAATATTTCCGCGATAATAAAATGAACGCTATTGTGTTTTATGATGATTTATCAAAGCATGCCGTGGCTTATCGGGAAATGTCGTTGTTGTTAAAACGTCCCGCCGGACGGGAAGCTTATCCCGGCGATGTGTTTTATTTGCACTCAAAACTTTTGGAGCGTGCCGCGCAACTCAGTGCGGAAAACGGCGGCGGTTCCTTAACGGCTTTGCCCGTGATTGAAACGCAGGAGGGCGATGTTTCCGCTTATATTCCCACAAACGTGATTTCCATTACCGACGGTCAGATTTTCTTGGAAACAACCTTGTTCCATCAGGGGGTGCGTCCGGCCATTAACGTGGGGTTGTCGGTTTCGCGTGTGGGATCGGCGGCACAAAGTAAAGCCATGAAAAAAGTGGCCGGTTCTTTAAAACTTGACTTGGCGCAATATCGGGAGGTGGTTTCGTTTTCGCAGTTTGCGTCTGATTTGGATCCCGCAACGCAGTCATTGCTTAACCGCGGGGCGCGTTTAACGGAAATTATGAAACAAAAGCAATATAAGCCTTATTCCATGGCGCAGGAGGTTATTTCCATTTATGCCGGCGTAAACGGGCGACTGGATGAGGTTTCCTTGTCGAAAGTGGCTTTGTTTGAGCAAAAATTACAGGAAAAAGTGGCCAACCGATATCCCGAAATTTTGCAATCCGTTGAACAAACGCGCGATTTAAGCGATGCGGTTAAAACAAAACTCAATCAGGTGTTGGATCTGGTTGTTGAAGAAATGGCGGAAAGTGCGGATAAATGAGTTCATTAAAGAAAATTGCCGAACGGATTAAAAGCATTAAATCCACTTATCAGGTCACTTCATCGATGAAGGTTGTTGCCGTTTCGCGGTTGCGCAAACTGCACGGCGCTTTTTTGAAAACCTCGCCTTACATGGACGAAATGAATCGTATGATTCGGCGTTTGATTCGCAGTGCAACGTTACGGCAGGATAATTTAATTTGGCAGGGAAGCGAAGAAGTGTTGCCGCTGCCGCCGCTTTTGAAAGGAAACGGCAAAGATGAACGCTATGTGGTGGTGGTTATTACTTCCGATGACGGATTAAGCGGTTCTTCCAATGTGCAAGTCGTGAAAAAAGCGCAGGAAATCGTGAAATATTTGAAAAAAAACAAAAAGCAGATTTCTTTGTTGTGTTTCGGCACCAAAGGGGCGGAAATGTTAAAACGTATTTACGAATCCGAACCCCAAGTGCGTATTGTGGTGTTAAAGCGTAAACTGTCGGCAAAATCGGAAACGTATTTGGAAGCCGAGCGGTTAGCGGTTGATTTGATTTCCGCTTTTAATCAGGATCGGTTTGATGTGTGCCTGTTTGTTTACAATCAGTTTCATTCGGTGGTGTCGCAGCGGCCGACAATTGATCAGCTCATCCCGAGTAAATTGTTCGCAGGCGAAAATCCGTGGCAGTTTTTAATTGATACGAACGATTTGGATTATGTGTCGCGCGATGCTTTGGGACAGAAAAAAATATCCTTAAAACAATCAACATTCTTAAAGGTTTACGGCGGTGCGGAAATGTTGGCTCCGCTGGGCGCTTTGGATACGGATTTGTTAAATCCGGCAACGCGTCCTGCCGATGCGTATGATTATGAAGACGGCGATATTACCATTTTGGAAAGAACATTGCCGCAATATATGACGGCTTATATGCATCGTGTTCTTTTGGAAACGGAGGTGGCCGATAACGCCGCACGGTTAATGGCTATGGATAACGCTACCCGTAACGCCGAAGATATGTTGCATATGATGCAAAAGGTATACAGTCGCACGCGGCAGGGAAAAATTACAACGGATATTACCGAAGTGGTTTCGGGAGCCATGGCGCAACAGCAATAGAAAAAAGGAAAAGAAAATGACGGAAAAAACAAAATATATATCGGAAGGAAAGATTTATCGAATCACGGGATCGGTTGTCGATGTGGTTTTCGATGAAAAAGATATGCCGAAAATTTATGATGCGTTGGAAACAAAAATCGGCGATAAAAAATTGGTGTTGGAGGTTCAGCAGCTGTTGCCGAATAATGTGGTGCGGTGTTTATCTATGGCCGATACCGACGGGTTGGAACGCAATACACTCGTTTATAACACCGGAAAGCCGATTTCCGTTCCCGTCGGCACAGGCACGTTGGGGCGTATTATGAATGTAACGGGCGATGCGGTGGATAATCGCGGCCCCATTCAAACGGAAACGTATTCCAGCATTCATAAAGAACCGCCGTCGTTTATGGATCAGGCGCCGAATACCGAAATTTTGGAAACGGGTATTAAAGTGATTGACTTGTTGTGTCCGTATCCGAAAGGCGGTAAAATCGGTTTGTTCGGCGGTGCCGGTGTGGGTAAAACGGTTATCATTATGGAATTGATTAACAATATTGCCAAAATGCACGGCGGATTTTCCGTATTTACGGGTGTCGGCGAACGGTCGCGCGAAGGAAACGATTTGTATCGTGAAATGATTGAATCGGGCGTGATTGATTTGGAAGGTGATAAATCAAAAGCCGCTTTGGTTTACGGACAAATGAACGAAGCACCGGGCGCGCGGGCGCGGGTGGCTTTAACGGGTTTAACGGTTGCCGAATATTTTCGGGATAATATGGCGCAAGACGTGTTGTTGTTTATTGATAATATTTTCCGTTTTACGCAAGCCGGTTCGGAGGTTTCCTCCTTGTTGGGAAGAATGCCCTCCGCCGTGGGTTATCAACCGACGTTGGCAACCGATATGGGTGCGCTGCAGGAACGAATTACATCAACGCGTCAAGGCTCAATTACCTCCATTCAGGCGGTTTACGTGCCGGCCGATGATTTAACCGATCCGGCGCCGGCAACAACTTTCTCGCACTTGGATGCCACCACGGTGTTATCGCGTCAAATTGCCGAGCAGGGGCTGTATCCGGCCGTTGATCCGTTGGATTCGACATCGCGCTTGCTGGATCCGCAACTGGTGGGCGAAAAGCATTATGAAACAGCATCGGAGGTGGTGCGTATTTTGCAGGTTTATAAATCTTTGCAGGATATTATTGCCATTTTGGGTATGGATGAATTGTCCGATGAAGATAAATTAACGGTGGCTCGCGCCAGAAAATTGCAGCGTTTCTTAACGCAACCGTTTGCCGTCGGCGAAGTCTTTACGGGACGAAAAGGGGTGACCGTTGATTTGAAAGATACCATTGAAGGGTGTGCTGCCATTATTGCTGGAACCTATGATGATTTGCCCGAACAGGCATTCTTTATGATCGGTAAAATTGAAGAAGCCGTTCAAAAAGCCAAAGAATTGCGGGCAACGGAAGGAAAAGTCAAAAATGCCTGATACGTCCGTTCAATCTCGTCTGCCTCTGCCCGAAGAGGCACCGCCGAAAGGAAAAATCAGAGTCAAGCTGATTTGTCCGCTCTATGAAGTTGCCGTTTTGGAGGCTGACAGCGTGTTATTGCCGGCCGTTGACGGTGATATTTTAATTTTACCCGAACGGGCGCCGATTTTCTTTAATTTAACGGCGGGCAGAATGATTGTTTATAACAAAGGGCAAAAGCCGGTGAGTTTTTTTGTTTCCGGCGGTATTTGTGAGGTGCGGCGGAACCTGTGTCCGGTGTTGGCATGGGGTGCCGAAGAAGAAAAAATTGATGTTGCTAAAATTGAGGCACAGCTTCACAATGCGCAAAATGCGTTAAAAGATTATCAAAACGATTTAGGTAAAACAGAAGTTGCTTCCCGCATTGATTTTTATCAAAAAATATTGGAAGCGTTACGTGATAAGCCTAAAACGGCCGGTGCAACAAAATAACAAAATTTTTTTTGTTTAAAAAATGTTTTCGGTTGGCGGTTGCTTTGCCGAGGTGTTACTTTGCCGGATTAATGGCGTGAAAAACGAGTTTTTTAAAAAAAACTCAAAAAAAATGAAAAAAAATAACGATTTTTTAAAAAAATGCTTGACAAGCATTGTTAAAATATCTATCATGCAGGAAAAATTTTTGAAAATCCGATTGCGGCGTTATGCCGCCTTTGTTTTTGGTCGGATTTAATAATAGAGGAAAGAAAATGAAAAAATATATTAAAACAATAGGCAGAGGCGTATTGTGTGTCGGAATGGCTTTTTTTAATACGGCGTTTATGACGCAAAATTCTTTGCCGCCCACGCCGGATGAAGGTGCCGGAGAAAACGAACAAGGCAATACGGGTCAAAAAATTTGCAATTCTTTACCGCCGACTCCGGAGTACCCCGTTCGCGTGATTAAGGCACAAAATTCTTTACCGCCGACGCCGGATCATGCGGTACGCGGTATTTGCAATTCTTTGCCGCCGACGCCGGAGTACCCTGTTCGCGTGATTAAGGCACAAAATTCTTTGCCGCCCACGCCGGATCATGCGGTACGCGGTATTTGTAATTCTTTACCGCCGACTCCGGAACGGAATCGAATTGCGCGGCAGCGAATATCTTCTCCCTTGTGTTTTTATCTTATGCAACAAAGACAGCATACACGCGTTTAATCTTTTTCAAAAAAGTGTTTTTTTCTGAAATATCTTGTTGATTCTCTTTTCAATGAGTGTTATACTTTTTGAAAATAACAGAATTTTAATCAATTGTTTATGAGAAGGAGCGGGTTTATGGGAATGAATTTTTCGGAAAAATCTCATTTGAAAAATCAAAAACGGTCTCATGAAAGTGGTATGGCTGTTAAAGAATTAGCCAGAGTTGTTGCTATTTGGACTGTTGTTATTTTGCTTGGATGGTTAGGCTATTCTTTTTTCACGACTTATCGTCATTGTGATAATGTGATTGATGAATTAAAGTTTTTATCAAATGACTATTCCATTCACATGCAGCAGATGGCTCTTGTTCCGGAAGAAGGAACTGTTTTGGAAAAGGGAGCCGCTTTGAAAGACGGTTATTATTATACGGCAATGGGATATGAAGATCATTTTGTAATTGAAATTAAGGGATTGTCTGTTTCCGAATGTCGTAAATTAGCTGATTGGAATTGGCCGTTGCCTTATAAGATTGAGCCGAATATTTCGAACGGAAAGTGTGAAGCAATTTCTTTTTTATTTAAAAATAATTTATCTGTTCATGCTGATTCGGATGTTCAAGGGTGTACCGTCTTTGGCTCATGGAACGGCGAAAAATGTGTTTGTCAGGCGGGATATACCGGAAACAGATGTCAAAAATGTGATGTGGCTGCCGGTTTTGACAGTCAGGATGTAAACGGCAAGTGTTATATATCTTCAAAACGGGAATTTTGTACTGTTGATGCGTTTTGTAACGGGCATGCCTCTGCCGTTGAATTCAATCCCACATGCAGTTGCCAAAAGTGTGATATGGGATATTTCGGGGAGCATTGTGAACAGTTTGAACCGAGCGGTAATGTTTGTAACGGACACGGAAAAGATGTTTATTGGTATAATGCATCGGTACAAAGCAAAAAAGGCGGCGGTTGTGATTGTCGGGACGGTTTTTACGGTCGACGGTGTGAGTTAACGGATAAAAATCAAGAATGTAACGGACATGGAGAAATATACGGCTACGGCTTTTGCGAATGTCAGGAAGGGTTTTCCGGAAAAGATTGTGAACAAGCCGTTTCTCTGCCACCTTGCGGCACATCTCAATATGCTCCGCAAGGCCAACGCGTTTATTTGAACGGACAGAGTTTTTGTCTGTGTCATCAGGGGTATTACGGTGAAAATTGTTCTAATCAGTGCTTAAACAGTTGTAAATCGGGTTATCGGGTTTATAAAGGAAACGTTTGCGGGTGTGAATGTTATAACGGCTATTATGGAGATGATTGTTCCCAAAAATGCACTAATACATGCAAATATGGTTATGCCGTTTATAAAGACGGGGTCTGTGGGTGCGAATGTTACAGCGGGTATTATGGCGAAACATGTGAAATGAATTGCGCGAATCAAATTAACTGCATAAATGGCGGAAAGGCGGCTTATAAAGACGGAGCCTGTGTGTGTGAATGTCCGGAAAACGTGTTCGGTAAAGTATGCGAACATCGGTGTGCCGATGAAATAACTTGTCCGAAAGGTTCAATTGCTTTTTATGGCAACGGACAATGTCAGTGTTCTGATATTGTCAAGTAAAAGAAACACATTGTTTCGGGGGATAAGAGGTCTTCTTTTCTCTTTCGCAATTGTGATTAACCCGTTGAAACATATCATTTTATGATTTTGTCATACAAAGATATTTATTTTTAAATATTTTTGTGTGAAAGGCTGGACAAGTGCTTTTCTTCTTCCTATTGTTAATAGGCTTCGTATATTTTTAAGAAAGGAGAATAACATGAAGAAGTATTTATTATCAAGTTTGGCGGTTGCCGGGTTAATGATGTTTTCTGTCGGCGCGCAAGCTATTGATTTCAGTAAACCTTACATTGTCGGTGAAGCCGGTTATTCATTCGGCATTAAAAACACCGGAGATGCAGGTTTATTAGGTATCGGTACGGGTTATCATTTCAATGAATATGCTCGCGGCGACATTACGGTCGGTTATCGCGGTTGGGGTGATGTAAATATGAAAGGGGAACCCAAGAGAAAAACGGATGTCTGGTCTTTACCCGTTTTAGCTAATTTATATTTAACTTATCCGGTTTATGATAATATCAGTGTTTACGGTATGGGCGGTTTAGGTATGGCTTGGAATAAAACAGACAGTATGCCCGATGCCAAAGCAGCTACAAAATCCAATTTTGCATGGACGGCCGGTATCGGTCTTGACTATTATGTCAACACATGCCTTTCATTTGATTTAGGTTATCGTTATACGGATTTAGGGCAAGCCCGTGTGAAAATCAGAGACGGCTATGTCGGACAAGGCAAGAGCGATATGCGATCGAATGATGTGAAACTTTCGGCTAGATACTATTTTTAAGATATTCTCTTAAAAATACTGGGGCATACGCGGCGTTTATCCTTGGACGCCGCGTATTTTCTATTGATTTGTTTCCAAAAAATTTTTTAGTTGTATCATATCTTCCGGTAAGCCCGCTTCAAAAGAAAGATGCTTTTGCGTTGTCGGATGAATAAATCCCAAAAAGCCGGCGTGGAGTGCTTGTCGCGGAAAATAACGCAAATATTCCGGCGCCGTTTTGGGAATGATGCCATAGACCGAATCGCCGATTAACGAGTGATTGATTGAAGCTAAATGAACGCGAATTTGATGTGTGCGTCCCGTTTCCAAAACACACCGAATATAAGAAGCCGGACCCGTTTGATAAACGGCAATGCGCTCATAATGCGTTACGGCCGGTTTTCCGTTTGTTTTCACAATAGCCATTTTTTGCCGATTTGTCGGACTGCGTCCGATGGCGCCGGTGACAATACCTGTTTCATTGAGCATTTTTTGCCAAACAAATGCCTGATAAACCCGTTCGATGGTGTGGGCTGAAAATTGCTTCGATAATTGTTGATGTGCCAAATCGTTTTTGGCAATGACCAATATGCCGCTGGTGTCTTTATCGATGCGATGCACAATACCCGGGCGAATCACCCCGCCGATGCCGGAAAGAGAATCGTGACAATGATAAAGCAGTGCATTAACCAAAGTGCCGCTCATATTGCCCGCCCCCGGATGAACAACCATTCCGGCCGGTTTGTTCACGACCAAAACATCGTTGTCTTCATAAAGAATATCCAGCTCAATTTTTTCGGGCTGCGGTACGGCCGGTTGCGCCTGTGGCGGAACAACAGTGAAAAACTCATCGGGACGGATGCGATAATCGGCTTCATCAATTATTTTTCCGTTTTGATTTTTAACGCATCCGTTTTCAATAAAGCGAATAATTTGATTACGGGAATGTTGCGGAAAAGCGGCGACTAAAAATTTATCAAGGCGCATATTTTTTGTTTCCGCCGTTACTTTTTGCGTGACAAAATCATTATTTTGTGTATACAATGACTCATCGGAGAAAATATCGTCTGAAAGTAAATCAGGCATTTTGATCCTTTCTGTTTAATGAGGAAAAGTAAATGAAAGCTGTTCTGTTTTTAAAATTTTTGGTGTTCATTTTTTCAATTTTGTTATTGTTAGGTTTTACTTTTATCGCTTATAAAATAGCAGATACCCGTCAACAAAGCAAGATAAAAACACAAGGAACGGCTGTTTCTTTGCCGATGGTTGAAAAAACAGATTTGCCGGACGGTGAAAAAGTGAGTCTTTCTGTTTTAATGCCCGATGAAGAAATCGTAACGGCGTTTGCCTGTTCGGAAGATGTTTGTCTGATAACGAAAAATGCCGAGAAGCAAAACCGTATTTTGGTTATTTATCCGCAAACGGGATATCTTAAAACCGTTATTCAACTCCGTTAATAACAATTTTTTAATCGATTTTTAAGATTAAAAGCATTATTCGGTCGATTTTTTTTAATATTTTGATTAAATCGGCCTTTTATTAACGGAATTTTCATTTTTTTGAGCGACAATATACCGCATCAGAAATAATTGAAGGATTTTGTTTTGCAAAAAAAACTTGTCGAATATATTTTTGTTATTTTCGGCGCATTTCTTATAGCCGGTATCGGGTATTTTATACCATCGTTTCTCTATAAGGTTCCGTCAGCGGAAGAACAAAATAAATTTATTAATCAGTTTGTTGAAAAATCTTTACCCAAAGAAAATGTTTTAATTCAACCGTTATATGATGCTTACCTGGAACAAAAAATTAAAGATGTTCTCATTCCCTTTTTAGGAGAAGATGCCGTTCGAACGGTTGTGCGTGCCGAATTGGAAATTCAAAAAAAGAAAATTATTGAAGAAACCTCTGTTCCTTCGATGCAATCGCATGAAACGCCCCAAAATGATTCGTTATTGTCGCAAACAATTCGCAAAACCGTTACCGATGTTATAAATTATGATGTAAAGCACATGAATGTGTTTGTTTTTTTGGCAAAATCAACTGATGAACAACGCAATCGTTTTTTTAACACGCACAGAACCGGATTGTTGCAAACCGCTCAAATGGTTGTCGGTTATCGTTCCGAACGAGGTGATACGTTTCAGGTTATTGATTTTCCCGAAACGTTGCCGTTTGCACCCGTTGCTTTACAAAGAAGACAATATCACCAAATGATTGCCGTTGCATTTATCACAACGAGCGTGTTGATTCTTTTTCTGGTTGCGTTGTTTTGGTATATGGGCAAACGTCGTCAAAAACAAATAGATTTTTCGTTTCTGCAAGAAAAAGAAGCGGATAATATGTATCGCCGTCAAATTATCGGTTCACCCGATGAAAATTTATTGCTTCGGGTTCAAAATTTGTGTTCACAAATGCCGGAAGTTGCCGTCAATGCATTAAGAAATCGGTTATATGATCATTCTTCCTTCAAACCCGGTCAGGACAGTGCTTTTTCACCGGCACAACAAGCGGCGGTGATTTTGTTGTGTTTGGGTGATAAAGGTGTTCGGCTTATGTTTAAGCAAATGAGCGAGGCGGAAATTAAAGCTTTTTCGCATATTATGGCAAAATTGGGTCGCGTGAAAGCTATGGAGATTCATCCGATTTTAATGCGCTTTTGCCGACAAATGATGCATCCGCAGGATATTGTGGCACCGCTTGAACAAACAAAAGCTTTACTGCGGGCAAATTTAACGGATGAACGCGCGCAAACTTTAATTAAGGAATTGGATAAGCCCGCATTCGGTCATTCTGTTTGGAATAAGCTGAATAAGGCGGCAGACAGTCAAATCAGCGCATTTTTGGCGCATGAATATCCGCAAACATCTGCCGAGATACTGTATCATTTGTCGGCGGAAAAAGCGGCGCGTGTTTTAAAAGCTTTTTCAATTCGATTGGCTGCCGAAATTTTATTACGTATCAGTTCGTTTGATGAAGAGTGTTTTAAAACGAGAGTTTTTTCTTTTATTTCTGAGGAGGAAAAATCAAATTCGGTTTCTGCCGGTGAAACAAAAGCGGCAGCTGTTTTAAGTTTAACGGAAGCGGTTCGGCGGAAAAAGATATTGGAATATATTTCCAAAACGTTTCCGCAGGCTGCTTATATGCTCTCAAAACGACTGATCACGTTTGATGATTTTGCATTTTGGAGTGAAGATGATTTAAAATATCTTTTAAAACAAACGGATGAAGAAACTTTGATTGTTGCTTTAAGTCATGTGTCAGATAATGTTAAAGAGGCATTTGTTCGGGTTATTGATCCGAAAAAATGGGTTGTTATTTTGCAAAAAACCAAACAGACGCCGATTGAGAGTATTCAAAAAATAGAAGAGGCACAGGCTCGAATGATTCAACAGGCACAATTGTTAATTGATTCGCAAAAATGTAAAGGAAAAATTTTATGAAGCTGAAAACTTTTTCTGCCGACAGTATTCCCGAAGCCATGAACGCCGTTAAGCAAACATTCGGCGAAAATGCCGTGATTATTTCTTCCGGTCGTTTGCCGAATCATACCGTTCGATTGGTGGTTGCAATTGAAGAGAATGATTCGAATCAAGAAGAGGCGGACAAAGAAATGCGCAACCGTCGATTGGTTTATTTTAAAAATTTATTGGCACCGCATCATGTGTTTGATTCCTATTATGAACGCCTGTTAAATGCGTTATCCCGCAAAAGTGCCAAGTTAACCGAAGAAAAATGGTTGGTGGCAGCCTTGGAAGAAATGTATGTTTATAAATCAATTGCGCCGCTTAAAAAAAATAATGTTTCGGTGTTTTTAGGGCCTGCCGGCAGCGGTAAAACAACGGCGGTTGCCAAGGCGGCATTTCAAGCAAAAGCAAATCGTTTAAAAGTGGCTTGCGTGACGCTTGATCGGCAAAAAGTTTGCGGTGCGGCCGAATTGGAACGATTTGCCGGGTGGATGAATATTCCCTGCACTTGTTTAAATGAAATATCGAAACTCAATGAAACCGTAACGGTTTTGCGGTTGTCGCATGATGTGATTTTAATTGATACGCCGGCTTATAATCCCTATAATTCCACGGATTTGGAGCAAATTCGTGAAATTAAAACACAACTATCCGATGCGGAAATGATTTATACGCAGCAAGCCGGACTGGATTGCAAAGAAGCCGAAACGCAAGGTGCCTTATTTGCCAAAGCCGGTTGTACGGTTTTGCTGGGAACAAAATTAGATATGGCGCGGTCTGTCGGCGGATTGTTGCAAACGGCGCTTTTCGGCTCTTATCAATGGGGCGGATGGAGTAAAAGCAATAAAATCACGGATTATCTGTTGGAAGCCGGCAGCGGAACGTTGAATAACATTATTCGGGGAATGCTTTATAAACGAGAGGATGACTAAATGACACAACAAAATATTTCCGATATTTATGAGCGGTTAGACGGACAAAATATTATTGCCGTTGCTTCCGGAAAAGGCGGAGTCGGCAAAACATTTTTATCCGTAACACTGGCGCATGCTTTTGCGACAAGCGGTGAAAAAGTATTGTTGGTTGACGGTGATTTAGGTTTGCCTAATATTGATATTCAGCTCGGCTTGAACACTTCTTGTGATATAGGGCAGGTGTTAACGGGAAAAATGCCGATGAATCAAGCCATTTCTCATGTTTCTGCCATTGAGTGTGATGTTTTGGCAGGCCATTCGGGTTTAATTGCGACAACATCATTGAGTGACGGGCAATTACAATTATTGCGCGATGATTTGCGCATATTGGCGCAACATTATGATCGCGTGTTTTTGGATTTGGGAACGGGTATTGAAAAAACAATCACTCTTTTAGGCAGTTCGGCCGGTACGGTGTTAATTGTTTGTACGGAGGATCCGACCTCTTTGGCTGATGCTTATACGTTGGTGAAATATTTATCAAATCAATCAACACCGCCACGGTTTCGGGTTGTGGTCAATATGGCCAATACGCAAAAAGAGGGTGAACGAACATATCAAACCCTTTTAAAAGCCTGTCAAAACTTTTTAAATGCCGAGTTGGAATTGGGAGGAATTATTCATCAGGAATCGCATATTAAAGAGTGTGTGCGGCAACAGGTTCCGTTTTTAACAACTTATCCGGATTCGCCGGTCGTTCAGGACATAGAAGCTTTGGTGTCATATTTAAAAAATCGGTAAAATCCGATTTAGGTGCGGCTGCATTGAATAATATGTAAAATATGTTGTTCAAGGGTTGACTTTCGGCTAAAAATAGATTATTTCATATAAATCGATTGAAATGTGAAAGGATAGAAATGATATTAAAATCACTGTTTGGATCAGCAAATGACAGATATTTGCGGAAATTTAAAAAAACAATTGCCAAAATTAACGAGCTGGAAGCCTCTTATGAAAAATTAACCGATGATCAATTGCGGGATAAAACGCAAGAATATAAAACGCGCATTCAAAACGGCGAATCGTTGGAAAGTTTATTGCCCGAAGCTTTTGCCAGTGTTCGGGAGGGAGCTAAAAGAACGTTGGGGTTGCGTCCGTTTGATGTGCAGTTGCTGGGCGGTATTATTTTAAATAACGGGCAAATTGCCGAAATGCGTACCGGTGAGGGTAAAACATTGGTGGCCACCTTGCCGGTTTATTTAAATGCTTTAACGGGTAAAGGCGTTCATGTGGTAACGGTGAACGATTATTTGGCCAAGCGCGACAGTGAATGGATGGGACAAATTTATCGCTTTTTGGGGTTAAGCGTCGGTTGTATTGTGCATGACTTAACCGTTGAGGAACGGCGGGCGGCTTATAATGCCGACATTACTTATGCCACCAACAATGAGCTGGGTTTTGATTATTTACGGGATAATATGCGCTTTGAATTAAAAGATATGGTACAACGGCCGTTTTATTATGCCATTGTTGATGAAGTCGATTCGATTTTAATTGATGAAGCGCGAACACCGTTGATTATTTCCGGCCCGGCGGAGGATTCATCCGAGCGATATATTGCGGTTGATAAGTTAATGCGCTCCATTCGCCCCGAGCATTATGAAAAAGATGAAAAACATCGTACTGCAACGTTAACGGAAGCAGGTACGGAGTTTATTGAAGGCTTATTACAGGAGGCAGGCTTAATTCAAGGCTCCTTATATGATACGCAAAACATTGCCTTTGTTCATCATGTGGATCAGGCATTAAAAGCGCATGTTTTATTCACGCGCGATAAAGATTATATCGTGAAAAACGATCAAGTGATTATTATTGATGAGTTTACGGGGCGTATGATGGAAGGACGGCGCTATTCCGACGGATTGCATCAAGCCATTGAAGCTAAGGAGGGTGTTACCATTCAGTCCGAAAATCAAACATTGGCCTCCATTACGTTCCAAAATTATTTCCGAATGTATCCGAAATTGGCGGGTATGACGGGAACGGCTATGACGGAAGCCGGTGAGTTTGACAGTATTTATCATTTGGAAGTGATTGAAATTCCCACCAATAAGCCGTCTGCCCGAAAAGATGAAAATGATGTGATTTATCGCACGGCGGAAGAAAAATATGACGCCATTATTGAAGAAATTAAAGCCGCACACGCAAGAAAACAGCCGATTTTGGTCGGCACGACATCGATTGAAAAATCGGAAATTTTAGCCGATTTATTACGGAAACGTTCTAAAATTCAATTTAACGTGTTAAATGCCCGTCATCATGAGCAGGAAGCTAAAATTGTGGCGCAAGCCGGTGTGCCGGGCGCCGTTACCATTGCCACAAATATGGCAGGGCGCGGAACGGACATTCAGCTGGGCGGTAACTTTGAAATGCGACTGGCGGAGGAATTGGAAAAGAATCCGACGGCGGATAAAGAAAAATTATCTGCCAAAATTAAGGCGGAAATTGCCAAAGGGAAGGAAATTGCCTTGGCGGCCGGCGGATTATATGTGTTGGGTTCCGAACGGCATGAAAGCCGGCGAATCGATAATCAGCTGCGCGGACGGTCGGGTCGTCAGGGCGATCCGGGCTTATCGCGATTCTATATCTCGCTGGAGGATGACTTAATGCGCATTTTCGGTTCGGAGCGGATTCAACAAATGCTTAAAACCATGGGTATGAAAAAAGGGGAAGCATTGGCGCATTCGTTTTTAAGCAAAGGCATTGCCGTGGCGCAACGCAAGGTGGAATCGTATCACTTCGATGTGCGTAAAAATTTGTTGAAATATGATGATGTGATGAACGATCAGCGCAAAGTGATTTATGAGCAGCGCAAAGAGTTAATGGTGGCTCAATCGGTAACGGAAACGTTAAAAGAAATGCGCGATGATTGTATTGAAAATATGATTTATGCGCTGGCGCCGAGTCGATCCGTGCCGGAAAACTGGAACGCAGCGGATTTAGAGAATCAAACGCGGCGTTTGTTGGGGTTGGAAATTCCGTTTGCCGCTTGGATTAAAGAGCCGGGAATGATTCCCGAAACCATGGTAGAACGGTTACAAAGCGAAGCGGATAAATCAGTGGCGGAAAAAATGAAAATTCTGCCCGAAGATGTGCGCCATCATTTGGAAAAAAGCATTTTAATTCAAGTGATTGATCAATCATGGAAAGAACATTTGCAAACGCTTGATTTTATGAAAACCGCCATTAATTTACGGGCATACGGGCAAAAGAATCCGTTGAATGAATATAAACGGGAAGCTTTTATTTTGTTTGAAAATTTGTTGGCGCGCGTGCGTGAACGGGTAACACAGGTTATTTGTCACATGCAGTTTCAAATTCAAGAGCGCGCGCCCGTTCAAACACAGGAAAGTCATCCGTTGCCGCAATCGGCAGTGGCACCGCAACAATCAACGCCGTTGCGGCAAAATGCGCAAAGCGATTCCATGCGGGGGCAAACATCTTCCGGCAATTCGTTTAACGGTATTGATGAACGAATCCCGCGAAATGCACCGTGTCCTTGCGGATCGGGCAAAAAATATAAACATTGTCACGGGGCTATCAAATAAAAACAAGGCTCATCAAAAAAAACCGGAAGAAACAATCCTCCGGTTTTTTTTAGGGACTGAAATTTTATGATCAGCCTCTGGCATTATTTGCAACTACCCGTTGCCACATTAACGAATCCTCTTGAACGGAGGCGCCTGATTGAGCCAACCGACTGTTCAACTGTGATGACGTATTGCCGGCTGGATTAAGGATTTTGTTGCATTGCGCCAAAAAGCGAGACGGATTTTCGCGCAAGCAGGAATTGGAAACCAAGGCTTGGGCGGTGGCGTAAATTTTATTCGTTTCGTTCGGCGTTAATTGTTTTCCCTGCCGCTGTTGAATTTCAACCAAGGCGGAGCCGGTAATCATGGCTAACATTTCTTCGCACCGCGGATCATTTGCCAAAATATGTCTTTGCATGGATTGTGCGGCTTGGGCAAATATGGTTTGCATTTGTTGATGAGCGGGTAAATGTGTATTTAATAAAATAACTTTTTCCGCGGCGGCCAT
Source organism: uncultured Alphaproteobacteria bacterium (assembly GCA_947627155.1). Taxonomy (GTDB): domain Bacteria; phylum Pseudomonadota; class Alphaproteobacteria; order CAAHEQ01; family UBA3637; genus RGIG4140. The sequence continues at coordinate 17,145 of CANQUX010000018.1, forward strand.
GGCACGAATGCTGTCATTTTCAAATTGATTTCGAATCGTGGGAATATTTTTCTCGGAAATTGTGCCTTGTTGAGCCTGACGCCAACGTAACGGTGTTTTTCTTCGATCGATGGCATTCATGGAACGTAATTTGTTATAATATAATTTAACAAGGGCGGGATAAGGCTTTGAATTGGCTGTGGCTTTGGTTGCGGCTTTAACGGAAGATATGACTTTTTGAGGAGAAGCGGTAGCAACGGCCGATTTTTTGCGCGAAAACAATCTTTTCCAAAAAGAGGGTCTCGTTTGTTTTTGTGTTTGAGCGGCCAGCGCTGATTGAGATGTCATTCCGCCGAAATTTTTGGCCAAAGCTCTGTCGAGTGAAGCCGGATCCAAAGCCTGACTGCATTCCGTACGGCTGATGGCTAAACATAAAGCGCGTAAAACTTGGGGATTGTTCATATCCAGTTTAGTCGAAGCATTGACATTCAATCCGGCATTTCTTAATTGTTTAATAACGCCGGCGGCGTATTTTTGAGGATTATTTCCGTCACTGGCAGGGGCATAAACTTTAAAAATTTGGGAGGCCGTTTTATTGTGATAACGTTTTTGTAACAATCGGATTAAAGCGTCGTAGCCTTCCTCCAAATTGGCGTAACGGGCATAGCTTCTGTCTTTTCCTCGAATACAACCGGGATTATTATTTCTGATAGCAACTTTTGTCATTTTTTATTCCTTTTTCCGTTATACTTTTTAATGTTAATTATATTTTATCACAAAAAGACAATAATGAAAAGAATTATTTTTGAAAATAGACAAAAATATTTAATTTTGTGATTGCGTAGTCTTATTTTAAAATATTTTTAACCGTTTTTATCATTTGATAACTTCTTATTAAGAATTGTTGAGTATAGTATCAGGAAAAAGGAGTTTTGAAATGCCGATTACCATTATTCTGGATGTTATTATTATAACGTTACTGGTTGCGGCTGTTGTTTATGCCGTTATTTTGGATTCTCATTTATCAGCAACCAAAGCAAATTATCGGCAACTTTCTCATTTGATTGAGCAGTTTTATCAGGTTTCCCAAAACGTGCAGGAGGAATTAACGGCAGTGCAAAATTCCGAGCGGGAAATGCATCAGGAATTAATGAATCAAATTGATAAAGCTGTTGTGATGAAAGAAGAATTAACGCGTCTTTTAGAAAAAATTGATCAAAAAACGCATTTAATGGATTATGTTAAAACAAAACGTTCCGTGTTGGCACCCGAGCAGGTTCCGAACGTCAATGATTTGGATTTATCCGAATCGGAGCGAGATTTACTGAATGCTTTAAATGAATTGAGGGTTTCATGAAACATTTGTTCCGAAATTGTCGTTTTTCCGTATTTTTTATTGTTGTTGCATTGGTGATGATCGGTGTTCGGCTGTCTGATGTTTTTTCAGTAACTGATTTTGTAATGAAATAGGGTGCCATGCATTTACCGAAACATGTAGCTATTATTATGGATGGAAACGGGCGTTGGGCTGAAAAACGTGGTTTACCGCGTACGGCAGGGCATAAGGTTGGTGCCGAAACATTAAAAAAAATATTAACACATGCTCAAAAAAAAGGCATTGAAGTCATAACACTTTATGCATTTTCATCGGAAAATTGGAAGCGCCCGGCAGAAGAAGTGCAAACTTTGATGAATTTGTTCCGCACTTATTTAAAAAATGATGTAAAAGAATTGATAAAAAAAGGTATTCGAGTTTCGTTTATCGGTGAACGGGAAAGATTTGATGCGGATTTACAAGAGCAAATGAATCGCTTGGAACGGCAAACGGCTGATTTTCAAGGATTTCATGTTGTTTTGGCTTTAAGTTACGGGGCGCGGAACGATATTATCAATGCGGCGCGTCAAATTGCGGCAAAAGCAGCCGGCGGACAAATAAAACCGCAGGAAATTGACGAGTCGTTTTTTTCGGCACATTTGTCAACGGCCGATTTGCCTGCACCGGATTTCATTATTCGCACCGGCGGTGAAGAGCGCATCAGCAATTTCTTACTTTGGGAAGCCGCTTATGCCGAATTATATTTTACCTCTGTTTTTTGGCCTGATTTTGATGAAAAAGCATTGGATGATGCCCTTGAAACATGCCAAAGACGAGAACGGCGTTACGGCGGATTGAATATGAAACAAAAAATTTAAGTCAAACAAAGGAAAATCAATATTTTTTTGCAAAAACGATTAAGGTTTTTTGAAAAAAAAGCATCGTATGGCTTGGGGTCAGAAGAGATGCCAAAAGCGGTATGTGTAAAGCAATGTCCGAATAAAAATAATAAGCTTGGTATTCAGTTTGAGTGTTTGAAAAAGCACCCGTCAATCGGCAGTGTTTTTGGCGGGGAGGGGTAAAGTGAGCAACTTGATTGATTAAAACGCGTCTTAAAAAAATATTGATTTGGTCTCTTGATTTTTTATGCGTTCTTTCACATATTTTTATATCGGACAGGGGACGCGTTATCATTAACAATCATCAAACACATATACAGGTTTCCTGTCCGTTTATTTTTTCATTGCCTTTTTTATGTTTCTTTGATAAACTCGTTACCTGTTGAAACAAGGAACCGATAAATGGCAAGTGTTTTAAGAAAATCGTTAAATTGGGTTTATTGGGGCGGTATTGCGCAATCGGCAACCGATACGTTTGCAACGGGAACGGTTATTACCGCTTATGCGTTGTTATTGGGCGCGGGTGATTTTGCCATCGGTTTGTTGGGTGCCGTGCCGTTTATCGGAAATTTAATGCATATTTTTGCAGCGTTTTTGTTGGAAAAAGGCATATCGGTTAAAAAATTATCGGTTGTAACGTCTGCCGTTTCCCGTCCGTTTTTTTTGGCAGCTGCCGTTTTGGCTTTTTTTCCGCATACCGTTTGGGTGGTACCTGCTTTAATTTGTTGTTTGTTAATGGTTTATTCCATCGGCAACATTGCCGGTGGCGCGTGGCGGGCGTGGATGAAAAATTTGGTGCCGGATCGGTTAATGGGCGCGTTTTTTTCAAGTCGTTTTAAAGGAATGATGATTGCCAAAATCGGCTGTTTTGCTTTTTTGTGGCTGTTTTTGGAATATTATCGAAGGTACATGGCCGCACAGGAGTTGCACGCCTATTTTTATGTGTTGTTGCTCTCGTTTCTCATTTCCGTTTTCGGTGTTTATACCTCAACACAAGTGGCCGATGTGAAAGTTTCCGCGCCCTCGAAATTAAGTTTTCTTCAAAAAATAAAGTTTTGTATGAAAAAGAAAGCATTTGTGCGCTTAATGGAGGTGTTGGGCTGCTTAAACTTTGTGGTGAATTTTGTCACGCCGTTTTTAACCGTTTTTTTGTTGCAAAGATTGACTCTTTCCGTGCCGGCCGTTATGTTTTTAACCGTTTTTCCGCAGGTGGTTTATGTGGTGGTAATTAAAAAAATCGGTGCGCTTTCCGATTCGAAAGGCTTACCGTGTATGATGGCGGTTTTATTGCCGAGTTATTTAATTGTATTGGCATGCTTTGCGTTTTTATGTGCCGTTTCCGTGCCGGTCGGGCTTTTCTGGGCGCTTTTAATTGTGGCGCACATTTTTTTAGGCGTAGGGCAGGCGGCCGTTGCACTCGGTTCGAATAATCTGTCGTTATTGTTTATCCCGAAGCGTTCTGCCGTGGTTTATTTGGCGGTTAATTCCACCGTTATTGCCTTTTGCGGGGCTGTCGGCTCTGTTGCGGGTGGCGTGTTTATGACAATTGCCGCAAAACTGGCACAAACCTTTTCCGTGCCGAACGGCAATTGGTACGGTTTGTTTTTATTGACCGCGGTTTTGTTGATCCCCGTTATTGCCGCGTTTAAAAACTTAAAACGCATTGATTAAGCTGTTTGCAATTGTTTCAAATGTTGCGCTTCTTCTTGTTTTTTCGGCAGTTTGAGTATTTGATATAACGGAACGAAACTGATGCAGAAAACCAACAGATAAATGGTAAACGATTGCGATAAATCGAATCCGTCAAGCACAAACTTAAACATAATTTGCATAATGCCCGCCAAAGACCGCGAAATCATATTGTTCACCGATGAAGTTGTTGATCGAACGGAAGAGGGGGTTAACGCATGCAATCGGGAAATGCTTGCCATGGTAAACGAAAGCTGACAGCCGATGACAAAACAAATGAAAATCAACAATCCCATACCGATAACGGCCGAGTGAAAATGCGTGATGAAAATAACCGATAAAAAGGCGGAAATAAAAAGAACAAAATCCAGCTTCCCCAGCTTTTCAAGCGGCACAAACCGAATGATGTGCGGTAACAAAAATCCCGCTGCCGCCCGAAAGGCATGATTGAAAAAATAAACAATGCCGAACAGGGCCGTCGGAATACCCATCAGAAGCATTAAAGGCTGAAAACTCCACACAAAAATTAAAGTGGTTGCCGCTAACATGCCCGAATAGAGAATGTAGGGCTTTAAAAGCGGGTTTGAAAGTGTGCCTTTAATAATTTGCGACAACTCAATGTATTTTTCTTTAAGCCCTTTCGTTTTATGATGAACCGACGGCACTTTCGGCAATAACAACAATAACAAAATGGCCGATGTGTTTAAAATCATTTCCGCGACAATTAAAACCATAAAGCTGTTGAAATGTTCATATAAAACAGGGCCGACCAGTGAAGCCAGCGCCGTACCGATACTCATCCAAAAATTGAGTTTGCCGTATCCGTGCAGCATTTTCGATGTTTTTTGCCGAGATTTTAAATAATCATAAACATATCCGTCGGCAACGCCCGAATAGAAGGCTTTTGAAAGCGAATATAAAATTTCACCGGCCAGAATAATCCAATAACCGCGAAACGCTGCCCACAAACACAGGCGCGCCAAAAATAAAAGATAAGAGAAAATAAGAACGTTCCGTCGCGGAAAAATATCGCCGATATAACCCGCCGGCACTTCAAACAATAAGGCCGTAATGGAAAAAATGCCTTGAAATAAAAACAAATCGCCGGCCGTCAGCCCGTTTTCCTGATAAAAAAGCAACAAAACCGGCAACATTAAAATTTGTGTTTGCAAAAATGTGGAAAAATTAAAAATTCCCAAAGAATGATCGTCGGATTTGCAGAAATGTTTTTTTAAAGCGGCTTTAATCATCTGTCCCTTATCCCCTTATCATACAATATTCATCATTGTAACGGCTTTTATGTATGAAGTCAAGGCATAAAATGCTTGAAAGCGTGATTTTTTATAAAAAACTCCCCGCCGATGCGCGGGGAGTTTGATTGTTGATTATTTCTTTTCGATTTTTTCGATTTCCTGCTTAACAGCCAGTTTTTGCTTTTTCAATTCCTGAATTTTCAGCGTGTCAGGCAAAGGTCTGGCTTCTTCTTCCAGAAGTTTGGCATCTAATTCTGCATGTTTTGCTTTTAAAGCAGTTAAGTGTTTTTCTAATTTTTCCATGTTATTCTCCTTTTTAACAATTTCATTATAATTTATTTTATTTTAAAAAGCAACCATTTTTAATCACCGATGTAAATACCGAGCTGACGAGCGGTTTTCACCAAGTCACTTTCCGGATTAACCGGGGTGTTGGCAATTTTTAAAACATCGTCCAGTGCCACATCGCGAATGACGCCTTTATCTGAAACAACCACCCGATTCGATTTCCCTTCTGCAATTAAATCAACAGCACGAACGGCAAATCGTGTGGCTAACAATCGATCGTCGGGAACGGGATTGCCTGCTCGTTGAATGTGTCCCAACACATTGCCGCGCACGTTAAATCCGTCGGTTAACAAGCGTTGCGTAAAGTAATCGGATATACCGCGGAATGTTTTTCCGTTGCCGGCAAAAGAATGATGCCCGTCGGGTTTGCGTGTTCCCTCCGCAATAACAATTAAGCCGTAGCGTTTGCCTTCGGATTGAATTTCCCGCAATTTCTTAATGACACCTTCATATGTATAATGAATTTCCGGAATTAAAATCACATCGGCAAAACCGGCAATACCGGCGGTTAAGGCCAAATGGCCGGCACCGCGTCCCATTACTTCCGCAACCATAATCCGATTGTGAGAGGTGGCGGTTGTCGTGAGTTTATCCAACGCATCGGTGACCACGTTAACGGCCGATTCGAATCCGATGGCCAAATCGGTACCCGGGGCATCGTTATCAATGGTTTTGGGAATGCCGATCATGGAAATGCCCGCGCGTTTGCAATATTTGCTGACAATGGACATTGATCCGTCACCGCCCACGACAACCAATGCCGAAATGCCCAATTCTTTAATACCGTCTTGAAAGCGTTGATCCAATTCCTCATCGGTTAGTTCTTCCATGGAACCGTCGCTTTTGCGTTGCTGATGCGGATTGCCCGAATTGTTGCTGCCCAGCATGGTGCCGCCCAGCGCCGCATAAGGAAAGTCAAAATCGGCAATGTGCAGCGTTTTATAGCGCATGGGACGCGAAAAAAGACCGTCCGTCGAATCATAAATACCGATAACCTCCCAGCCTTTAAACGTTGCCGCAAACACAACCCCCCGAATAGCGGTGTTTAAACCGGCACAATCGCCGCCGCTGGTTAAAATTCCTATTTTTTTTGTTTCATTCATTTTGTTTCCTCCGTTTTTCTGAATTATAATTTAAAATCTTTGCCGAGATACGTTTTTCGCACATTTTCATCAGAAATAATTTCTTCGGGTGTGCCGTGTTTTAAAACAACCCCGTCGTGTAAAATGTAGGCTCGATCGATAATGCTTAACGTTTCACGCACATTGTGATCCGTTATTAAAACACCCAACCCTCTGTGTTTGAGTTGCCCGACCAGTTCTTTGATTTCTCCGACCGCAATCGGATCAATTCCCGCAAGAGGCTCATCCAATAAAATATAGGACGGCTTTGATGCCAAGGCTCTTGCAATTTCCAACCGACGCCGCTCGCCGCCCGATAACGCACGCGACGGCGAATGACGTAAATGCTCAATGGAAAATTCTTTTAAAAGCGAATCTAATTCCTGCTCTCTTTTATCTTTATTCTTTTCAACAATCTCCAAAACGGCGCGAATGTTATCTTCAACATTCAATCCCCGAAAAATAGAGGCTTCTTGCGGCAAATAACCGACACCCAGTCGCGCACGCCGATAAACGGGAAATTGCGTGATATCAATGCCGTTCAATATAATTTTGCCCGAGTTGGGCGCAATCAATCCCGTTATGCAATAAAAACAAGTTGTTTTTCCGGCGCCGTTCGGACCCAATAATCCGACGGCTTCACCTTGACGGACAATCAGAGAAACATCTTGTAAAACAGAACGCTTCTTATAACTTTTGTTCAAATTTTTAACTGCCAGTCCTTGTTCGGAAATAATCATTTATCCTCACTTTCCTTAAAATTGTTCGGAACAATGCTGCCTTTAACACGTCCCTTTTGACCGTTTTTCTGTTTGGGTGCCGTTAAAGAACTGATGCCCGTTTTCATATTTAATGAGGCATAACTGCCCTTTAACACACTGTCTTTTTCGGTTAAAACAACGTTTTTATAAACGCTTGCCACTTCGGTTGCCGTTGTGTAAACACCGTATTCGCCTTGAATTTTCTGCGTTTCGTTTTGTGCCGTCATATTTCCTACGGCAACACTTTTTTCAATTTTTTCACCCTTCGAATCATAGAGCACATATAATTTATCGGCCGTTAGTTTGTTCGGTTTTTCATAAGCTTCGGCATTTCCTTCAATCAGCACGATTTGCCCCGGTGCTTGGGTTGAATTTATTTCTTTTATATCGGGTAAAGTTTTCAAAACGGCCTGAATTTCTTTCGGATTTTGATAAACCGTCAGTCGGTTGCCCGAAAGCGTTTTATCTTGTTGAGCGGCAAACACGTTTTGATCGGCAATTACTTTTTCGATTTTGGTGCCGGTGCTGTCATAAAGCGCCGTGATATAATCGGCTTTTAAAGAATTTTTTTTATCTTGCAAAACGGCTTGTCCGGACAAAACAATCATTTGTGCGATATCTTGACTTGTTTTCAGTTCCGGCAGATGATTTTGTTCTTGAATAACAGTTTGAATTTCCGTTGGATTTTTATAAAAAGTTAAATGATTTCCTGTTGCGCTTTGAGTGGGTTTGGTTACTTTAACTTTATTTTCTGCCTCTAATTTTGTTATTTCCGTTTCCCCGTTTTCAAGTTTACGATAACTTAACGTGACTTGGGGAGCGGTTAACAAGCCGTTTCCTTGGGTGATTTGAACGTTTTTTAAAGCGGTAATCGTTTGTTGCAGCTGATTTATAATTAAACCGTTATCGGAGGTGATAAAAATATTTTGTTCATTTTGTTTTAAATACTCCCGCATGGCGTTATATTGCAATGAATCAATTTCCGAAACGGCTTTGGGTGTATGAAACAATAAACTTTCCGTATGATTTTTAAAATGAATGTAATCGCCGTTATCTTTGGTGAAAAATCCTTGTGCCGTCAGCATACCGGCGGGACCTTTAACATAAACATCGGAATCACTGCCTAATCGGCCTTGTTCATATTCGCAAATTACTTTGGAGGAATTTCCCTGATAACCGTTGGTTGAGGTCATGTCAATCTGTTCTTCGAAATAAAGATAGTGTTCCTGTTGAAAAGCCATGCCGAACGGGGTTGTTCCCGTTAACACCGTGTTATTTTTCATCCGATATGTTGCTTTGGGTTTATCCATTAAAACAATTTGTCGGGATGAATCGGTTTCACGAACGCTTTCGGCAATAACGGTAAACGGATTTTGATTATCATCTTTGGAAAAGAAGCGAACTTGCTCCATATCATTTTGCGCTTCTTTGATATTCGTTTTAACGGAAACGGATGACGAAAACGTATCTTTTTGTTCTTTTAATGCCGGCCACGCAATCATAACACTCGTTAATAAAAAGGCACAAATCGGCAGAAGGCGTTTAAAAACCGAAACGCGTCGAGAATATATTTTAAGTTTGAGTAATCTGGGTGTAAACATTTGATCCTTGTTTTATGCAATTTTAGCCATTAGAAGCGGATGGACATGTAACAACCCGATCGGTTTGTTTTCGCCGTCAATAACAAATAAAGCGGTAATCTTTTTTGTGTTCATAATGTGCAATGCTTCCGCACACAGCATATCGGGAATAATCGTTTTCGGATTTTTTGACATAATCTCTTTGGCTGTTTTAGACATAATGTCAACAATATGCCGCCGTAAGTCGCCATCGGTAATAATGCCGACCAATTCCCCCTTTTGATTTGTCACACCCAAACAGCCCCAGCTTTTTTGTGTCATAATAATCAATGCTTCCGACATGGGCGTGTTTTCCGTTACAAGCGGTAAATCATTGCCCGTAGCCATAATGTCTTTGGCGCGCAGTAAACTGTTTCCGAGTTTGCCGCCCGGATGCCGTTGCCGGAAATCATCGGCGGAAAAGCCTTTTTGTTCAATGAGTGCGACTGCCAATGCATCGCCCATCGCCAAAGTTGTTGTTGTGGAGGTTGTGGGTGCCAATCCGAGCGGACACGCTTCCGGTGCTGTTTTTTTATCGGGAATAAGCAGGGTTAAATCGGCAGCTTTTGCCATAGAACTTTCGGGATTGCTGGTAATGGCAATCATGGGAATGCCGAAACGGCGGGAATAAGAAATAATATCACCCATTTCTTTACTTTCACCGGAATTTGAGATGGTAATTAAAATATCATCTTCCGTTAAAATGCCCAAATCACCGTGGCTGGCTTCTCCGGGGTGAACAAAAAACGCCGGTGTGCCGGTGGAGGACATGGTTGCCGCAATTTTTTGCCCGATGTGACCGCTTTTACCCATACCGGAAATAATCACACGTCCTTTAATGCCGGCAATTTTTTGAACGGCACTGACAAATGAATCGCCGAAAGTTAATTTCATGGCTTCCAAACCTTTAATTTCCGCATCGATTGCCCGAACGGCACTTTTTATAATTTCGGTTGCTTGCATAACATAACTCCTTATTTAATGTGCAAATATATCCGGATCGGAAAAATCTTGTAAATCAAGTTCGGCACGAATCGGCAAAAATTGAAAGCAGGCCTGCGCCAAATGATAACGGCCTTCGCGTTTCAGCAGATTTTCCGTTTTTTCTTTGAGTTGATGTAAATAAAGAACATCGTTTGCCGCATATTGTTTTTGGGCTTCGCTTAATTCGGCAACGCCCCAATCGGAGGTTTGCTGTTCTTTTTGCAAATCAATATTCAATAAATCGTGGCAAAGGGATTTTAAACTGTGCGACGGCGATGAGGTACGCGAAAGTTTTGAAGCAATTTTGGTGCAATAAACGGGGGTGGTGATAACCCCTAAATCATGCATGATTTTGGCAACGTCAAACCGCGCAAAATGAAATATTTTCAAAATATTTTGATCTGTGAGCAGTTTTTTTAAGTTCGGACAATCCGTTTGCGGTAAAATTTGCACCAAAACGGCCGTTCCGTCACCGGCAGACAATTGCACAAGACATAATCTGTCGCGATGCAGGTTTAAACCCATTGTTTCGGTATCAATCGCAACCGCGCCGTGAAAAACAATATTGTCGGGCAAATCGCCTTGATAAACAAAAATTTGATTCATTATATTATTCCTTTATGCATAAAGTAATGTATTCTTATACAACATTTGTTTTAAAAAAGCAATGAAAAACATTTTTTATGTTTATAAAAAAACGCCCGTAAAGGCGTTGAACAAAATGGTGCCCGGAAGAGGACTCGAACCTCCATACCAGTTACGGTACCAGCACCTGAAGCTGGCGCGTCTACCAATTTCGCCATCCGGGCAAGTGCATTTATCATATAAAAACAAATTGTTTCTGTCAAGCAATTTTTTACCGGGAGGTTTTAAATATGTTTTTTTGTACCGATTTTTAAAAAAATCTTTGAAATTTTTCAAAAGATGGTTTATGATAACGAAAAAGGAGTTTTGAAATGAAAGCAAAAAAAGAAACTTTATCGAAATCGGCGCAAGTGAAAGCGACTCAAACGAAAACAGTCCGAATGCCGAAAAAGTCAGCTTATCAGGTGCCGACGGAAAATCATGTCGATACATCGTGGAAGCGCTATTTATTGCCGTCCATTCATCCGCAAGGGTGGCCTATTTTAGGGGGTATGCTGATTGTTTTTTGTATTATGGGTTTGTTAACCGATGAGTGGAGTTGGATAGTCGGCTTGCCGGCTCTTGTTTTTTCCTATTATTTCTTTCGCAACCCCACGCGGGAAACGCCGCAAAATCCGAATTTAATCATTGCGCCGGCCGACGGGCTTGTCAGCAATATTAAATATGTTGTTCCGCCGAAAGAATTATCGCTCGGAAAAGAGCCGTTGTTGCGAATCAGCATTTTTATGAGCGTGTTCAGTGTTCATGTCAATCGGGCACCCGTGAGCGGAACGGTTGATGCGTTGTTTTATCGCCCGGGCAAGTTTGTGAGTGTGGCCGATAAAGACAGCGAGGATAACGAGCGCCAAGAAATTTGTATGATTGCCGAAAACAAAAAACGCATCGGTTTTGTGCAAATTGCGGGGTTAATCGCGCGGCGGATATATTGTCCGTTACAAATCGGCGATCAATTGAAAGCCGGTCAGATTTTCGGTATGATTCGATTTGGCAGTCGGTTAGATGTTTTCTTGCCGAAGGGTGTTGAGCCGAAAGTTTTGCTCGGACAAGTTTGTGTGGCGGGTGAAACCGTTTTGGCGGATATGAGTGAATAACGGGATTATAAAATGTCTGAAAAAGAAATTAACATTCGTCCGTTGTTTCCCAATGCCGTAACCATGACAGCGTTGGCTTTCGGTGTGTCTTCCATCAATATGGCTTTTTGGGGACATTGGACAATTGCCGTGATTTTTATTGCTTTATCCGGTGTTTTCGATTTTCTGGACGGGAAAGTTGCACGGTTACTGAATGTCTCGTCTCGTTTCGGTGCGGAATTGGATTCGTTATCCGATTTTGTGAGCTTCGGTGTGGCGCCGGCGTTTTTAATGTATTTATGGACCATGGATGCCGAAACGAGAATCAGCGTTTTGCAACATCAGGCGGGGCGCAGTGAAGCTATCGGCATTTATTGGGTGTTGGTTTTGTTTGTGGCTATGTGTTGTGCCACGCGCTTAGCGCGGTTTAATTCGTTGTTGGATACAAAGCAACCGGCCTATTGGAAACATTTTTTTATGGGTGTGCCGGCACCGGCGGGCGCCTATTTAACAATTTTACCGCTTATTTTTTGGTTGGCAACCGATATTGAATTGTTTCGGCACCCGCTGTTTGCCGGCGCGTTTTTAATTTTAAGCGGCGTGATGATGGCCAGCAAAATTCCCACGCTTTGTTTAAAACATTTACACATTCCGGCTGATTATTCATCTCTGTTTCTCATTATCACCATTTTTGTTTTAGCGGGATTGGTTTCCATGACATGGATTACATTAAGCGTATTGGGTATTTGTTATCTGATTTCCATTCCAATCGGAATCGGGTGGTTTTTAAAATTAAAAAAGACAGAAAAGGGAGGAAAGCATGTTTAAAAAAGTTTTATGCGGCGTTTTGTTTTTCGGGTGTCTGCCTGTGGTTGCACAAACGGTTGATTCGGGGGCAAATCAAGTGAATGCACCCGCCGCGCCGACGCAAGAGGCAACGGCAGCCGGTGTTCCCGGCGATGATTCGCGCGTAACGGAAGCGCTTCAAAAAACGTTGGAAAAAGATCCGAATTTAGGGCCTTATGAAACAAAGCTGATTTATCGGCAAATGTTAAAAAATCAAAATGAACAAAAGAATGAAACAAAAACCTTAAAGCAAATGGCCGATACGTTTAAATATGATGAAAGTCAATTGCAGCAGGCGGCGGAGTTATATAAAAATGATCAAAAGCCGGTTGATTATCAATTGCCCAACAATAGTTCGTTTATAGCGTCCGTTGATGCCAATCCGGCGCAGGCTTTAAATAATTTGGCTGTTTCGGCACCGGTCAATCAAGCCTTTTTACCGCAACATTTGAAAAAGAAAGCACCGGAGGAGGGTGCGCCTGCCGTGGCAACACGTCCGCAAGTACAATCGCAGCAGCCGCAAGCGCAACAAGCCGCGCCAACGGTGGCAGCCAACAATAATCGCAGGCCTGTTCAGTCGGTACGGAATATTTCTTTGCGTCCGACAAGCGGCACCTCTGCGGCAACGCCGAAAAAACGGTTGGGTGTAAAGGCTTATGCGTTTAATCCGGAAAACTTCTATTAAAAAATGAAAAAAGTGAAGTGTGCGTTTTTTGAAAAGGCGCCGAGCATTATTTTGGTGCGCCCGCAGTTGGCTGAAAATATGGGAATGGTTGCGCGTGCCATGATGAATTGCGCGCTGTCTGATTTACGGCTTGTGTTGCCGCGGGATTCTCATTTATCGGAAAAAGCGCGGGCGGCGTCATCGGGTGCGCAGGAAATTTTGGAAAAAGCGGTTGTTTATTCTTCTTTATCGGAGGCTGTTGCCGATTGTCAGCTTGTTTTTGCCACAACGGCGCGTTCGCGCGATATGACAAAGCCTGTTTTATCGCCCGTGAAAGCCGTTGAACGTTTATGGCAGGCAGAAAATCAGGGGCAGAAAACGGCGGTCTTATTCGGTGCCGAGCGAACGGGGCTTGAAAACGAGGAAATTGTGTGTGCTGACGGCATTATTGAAATTCCTTTAAATCCGGCGCATTGTTCGTTAAATTTATCGCAGGCGGTGTTGTTAATCGGATATGAATGGTTTCAAAAACGGCATTTCAGTGATTGTTCGCATTATGAAACGGGCGGTTCCGCTTTGGCCAACAAGGCGGAAGTCGATGCGTTTTTAACGCATTTGGAAAAAGAACTGCGTTTAAGGGGCTATTTTCGGTTTCAAGACAAAGAAGAGCGAATGAAAAACAATTTGCGAAACATTTTTACGCGTTTACCGCTCACGCATTCGGAAATGAAAACCCTGCACGGCGTTATTACCGATTTGGTGCGTCCGCTGAAATAAAGATTGCTTCAATTCGGCTGAATTTGATTGTTTTTCCTTTCATCATAAATGCTTTATTCACGACATAATGCCCGATCAACTTCTCTTGTACTATATCTTAACAGAACTAAATCGCGAGCGCCATTAGATAATTCTATACCTCTGTATCGATCGGCTTCGCGAAACCAAAGCCATCTGCCATCCGTATAATTTTCATCATTATCAAACATTTTTCTGAATTGTTTAATTGATGACGGAACATTATTAATGGCGGGATTTGCATCTGTTTCCGTGCAGTAATACTTTCCGTTGCTGGCAGGTTTTTCATTATTACATTGCCAATCAATATCATGATAAGCAGCCATAAAAGAGGGGCCGTCTGCCGTTCCGACACAGCCTTCATCGCTTTTTTTGGCGTGCGCTGCACAGAACCGACAGCTTGTCCACCAATTCATCATTTTATTGGAACCGTAAAAATCTTTGCCTTGTATATTTGTCGGCTCTTTTTTCAATAAATCATCGGAAACTTTATGACATTCACCCGAATAATTTTCTCCGTTCGGATCATCATCTTGCCATTCTGATGTAGGGGAAGCACCGGCTGCTAAATAGCAATATTTTTCAAATCCGCCGTCGGGATTACAATCTTCATTGGTGCGGCATTCATAAGCAACACACCCTTGTGCCGATTTTTTCCAACTTTCGCCCTCGGGACATGGTTCACATTTGCCTTCTGTGGTATTACAAATCGGATTTTCCGTGCCTTTCGCCAAACAATCTTCATCTGCCATGCATTCCACACAAATATGTTCATCGGTTTTGCATATGGGTGTATCGAAAGTGTCTGCACAATCAGTATCTGTCATACAATCAACACAAGCCGTGCCGCTCCATATTTTTCCTTCCGGACAGCTGATACATTCGTTATTTTCGCAGTGTTGCGTATTGCTTTCGCAATCTAAATCATCCAAACATTCCACGCATCTTTCGTTCTCGCAAAAGGGTTTTTCATCAGGACAATCGTCATCTTTGGCGCACCAGCCTTTTGGGCGCCCCGAATCATAATTACCGTTCACTTCTTCCGCATCGAATTCAATATAAATTTCATTATTTTCATCACTTGAACATAAATCATCTTCTGTGTAGGAAATACCATTGATATCCATTTCCCAACGGCCGTCCATGGCGCTGACAAGTGTTGTGAGCGGTTTACAAACTCCCTTTGAAATGTTTCCAACCTTAATATAATAAGCATCTGTTTCGCGACAGTTATAAAATTCTGCTTTGTCTTTGCGGATACAATCATAATCAACGGGATAACGATCATATTGTGTTGATAAATGCCCGCTGTAATGTTCATCTTCAGGTGTTTCATCATAAGGGTCACCCAATATCAATTCTTCGTTTCCCAAAGCATATTTTACCTTTAAATCGTTACGCATGAGATTGATTTCATTTGCTATTTGGTCAGCTTGATAGTAATTCATGGCTAATTTATAGCCCACGATTCCACCGATTGACAGAACAGCAATAATGGCCAGCACGCCGAGCATTTCAACCATTGATCGCCCGCTTTGCGAGTGTGTTTTGATTCTATTTTGCTTTTCTTCTTCCCCGCTCACGATTTGCGGTTCATTGCTTTGCATATATTCTGTTTGAGATTGATTTTTAAATTGTTTTTTGAACTGTCTTGTCATTTTCCGACTCCCTTTCAGTATACGAATAGCATAAATTAAACGTACCTTTAATGCAACGCAGATTCCGGGGTAAAATTTACCCTCAAAAGACAAAAAATCCCCACTAAAAAACAGTCACAAAATCAATGGATTCCGGCCAAAATAAATTTTTTTTGAAAAAATCAAAAAAAAGTGTTGCAAAAATCGTACGTTTAATTGGGGAAAGAGAAACAGGAAAAAACCGTTTTTTTTAATCTATGCGATTGCTCTGTTGAATTTATCTTATGTTTGAATACATATGTTTTATTTTTTCAATTTTTTATTTGTTTTCAAAAGGTAATTTAACTTTTTATCTGCTCAATTTAATAGAACGTTTTTGT
>CANQUX010000019.1 GCA_947627155.1 uncultured Alphaproteobacteria bacterium
GATAATGAAACCTACTATGTATCAGATGAAACAATGACATGGTGGAGCGCTCAAAATTACTGTCAAGCCCTTACGCGTACAACAGATTGCGGCGGTAACATGGTGAGTTGGAGCAAACTCAATTTGCAATGCGACAATGAAATTGTGGTAAAGGACGGTAAGTGCGGTGATACGAATTGTGCCCATACTCTTTGTGATGATAATCAACCCCAAACTTGTAAACAAGGAGACGCGGCATTTTGCAAAAAAGATGCTGACATATCAGGCAGTTTAGAAAACATTCCGGACAAATTGAAAGAGTTGCAAAGAACATTTAATGATTCCACGAAATGTATTTGGTTGGCTGACGGTAATTCTCCTTGTTTTGCATGGATTTTACAACCAAATGGCTATATTTATGCTCGCCCGCGATATTTCGGCAAAATCAATCTAATAAACGACGGCCATGCCTTTTGTTATTAACAAACATCAGCCAATAAAAAAATCTCACCGCGGCAATTTTGCCCGTGCCGTTCTTAAAGCCGCCATCGATTACGACTTTGTTCTTTCCGTCATCAGATTTTGCTTTTCTTGGGGCGTTAAAAACGGTTGAATTTGCGTTAAAACTTTTTTTCGATCCGCCGGAAGCATTTTTTGATACACCGATGCCAGTGAATGACAGAATCGCAGCTTGTTTAAAAAATCTTTATCACTTTCAAACCACTTGACAATTTGCGCCGATGTTTTTTCATCTGCTTGAAATAAACTCTGTTTCAAAAGCGCGGCAATTTCAGTCAATTTTCGTTGTTTGGCAATCAACAGAGGCGTTTCACCCGTGTGAGAAATAACATCGATTTGCGCGCCGTTTTCAATAAGCGTTTTGACAAGCTTGACGTTTCCGCTTCGAACGGCTGCTGATAAAGGCGTTTCGCCTTTGCAATTCACAACATTTACATCGGCGCCTTTTCTGAACAACGCCGGAACAACTTCATGCATTTCCGGACGGGATAAAGCATAAAACAAAGCCGTTTGTCCGCTTTTATCACTTAAATTCACAGCACTGCCGGCATGCAGCAAACAATAAACAACCGCCGGCGTGCCGAATTGAAGCGCATAAGTTAAGGCATTTTGCCCCGAATTGTTTTGCAAATGCACGTTTGCCCCTTTTTGAAGCAAAAATTCAACCGTTTTGAGTTGATTATTTCCCGCGGCGCGCATTAACGCCGTTATGCCGTGCGGCCCGGGCCTGTCAACGGGAATGTTTTGCTTTAAAATTTCATCAACAATTTTCGTCATGCCCAGACCGGCGGCAACAAGAAGCGGATGACTGCCGCGCACATTCGCCGGTTCCGCCTGACAGCCCTTTTGAAGAAGCATAAAAGCTTTATTTTCCTGATTGGCATAGAGCGCCGTCATTAAAAGCGTGTTTCCTTTTGCATCGGACATGGTTAAATCGGGATTTTTATTGAGAAACAGTTGAAACATTTGATCATCTTGTTTTTCAATCACGTTTTTCAACAAATGATATTCCGTTTCTTCATTGAAACAGGCCGCCACATCATTTTCGGCCAAAAAAGTTTTTACGGCGTGATAATCTTTTCGCTGAACGGCGGTTAAAAGTTGCTGCTGCTTCAATTTTATGAATAACTGCCGAATCATTTTTTCTTTCCTTGAAAAGTTTATTCGCCCGAATATTATTCTTAATCTATATCACAAAAAAGTTTTAATATCAAGCATTTTTTGTGTGACAAATGAACAGCTCACAAAAAACCGAGCGGTTTTGCAATTGATTTTAAAAAAAATAAAAAGCGCGTTTATAAAAAACGGTGTTTAGGCCGCTTCAATGGCCGGCAGTGCCAATTTTTCAACAGGTTTGACACCGGCAAAATATTCACGCACAACGGCATTACCCTGCGCCTCAACAATCAACACGCTGGAGGCTTTTAACAAAGCCGTTCGCACCATGGGGTGAATATAATCAAGCACAACCGTATGCGTTGCGTTGCGATATAACAGAGCGTGTTCACCGCCGTCATAAGCAATAACGGGTTTTTCTTCGCTGTCAATGCGCGCGCGAATAATAATCAGCAATTCGCCGGCAGGATTACGCAAAACTTCAAACTTTTTTTCTTGTTCGGTTTTTAATGTTTCCATGGATAACCTCTTTTTTTCTGTTCTTTTATTATTTCATAAAATCTTTTTAAAAGCAAGTATTTAATCGCATTTTGTTGTGACAAAAAAATAGCGGAATAAAAAAAATAAGCAAAAGCAAAGGGATAATTATTGAAAAAAATCTTAAAAAAAGCTTTAAAAATGCCTGACTTTCGGTTGTTTTTTTGAAAATTATCATAAAAAGGGCATTATTTTTTCCGGAAAAAGATGTCGGAATCATTATTTTGTGTCCCGTTTCGGGCGGAAAAACGAGGGGCGATGGGGGAGGTGGGGAGATGACGGAGGCGAGGGTGTATGTGCCGCGGGTGTGTGGGTGTGGTGAAGAGCGGTGGGGCGGGGCAAGTGGTAGCGGAAGGCTGGCGACAGGGTGGGCAGGAAAACGGCGGCGGGGTGGCAAGGAGCAGGCAGGCGAGAGCCGGGAAGAACGGAAAAAAACGAGATGCCTTATCGGCGGTGAACGGCTTAAATAAGCGGAAACGAAAGCCCGAGCGGGGAAAATAAAAAAATAGGCTTGTTTTTAAAAAATCACTTGACAAACGGCGAAAAGAGGTATAAAAAGCTTGCTATCGGAATGTAGCTCAGCCTGGTAGAGTACTACGTTCGGGACGTAGGGGCCAAGGGTTCGAATCCCTTCATTCCGACCATTCAAAATAAAGCGGATACTTTAAAGTGTCCGCTTTTTTTGATGCTCTTTTTTGCTGCTTTATAAAATTTACGCCTGATGATAATTTTTTTGCGGGTATACTCGCTTTCTTTCTTAATTTTCGGCGGGAAGTGCCGGCTCGTGGAATATGCGCCGGCGCGGTGTGCCGAAAATAAAGCGATTCGGTGCAAAAAATAAGTTTGCTGTAAACTTTTTCCCTCTATCGGCGGGTGTGATGCGCCGCGAAAAGGGGCGCATCGCTATGGGCCGATAGGGGAAAACGGACGGCAGGAAAGAGAAAGATTGCTAGTATTTCTTCCCCTCTCAATTTGCAGACGATAACTCCTTTCTCTTATTTTCGGCGGGAAGTGCCGGCTCGTGGAACGTGAGCCGGCGCGGTGTGCCGAAAATAAGAAAGGCAGAGAAGCAAAAGCGGCGTATTTATTTAATATATCACTCTATTATTTGTATGAGGCACACTCTTTTTTCCCTCTATCGGCGGATGTGACAGACGGCATTTTGTCGTCTGTCGCTATGGGCCGATAGGGGAAAAAATAAATGATGCAAATTTTTCTGCTTGACATTGTTTTTGAGTGCCTTTATACTCAAAGGCAAGGCAAGTGATGTGTGCCCCGAGGCATGACAACCTCTTTAAAGGTATCCTTGAAAAAGGATAAATATTTGCGCCTTTTTTTGATATTGTCAAAAAAAGGAGACGGTTACAAGACCGGAAGGTAGTAAAATAAGCCTTTTGGTCAATATACTGCGCTATTTCCTTTAAGTAGTTGTCAACTTCCGGTCGCCTCTCATCAAGGCGATTTTTTTTGAATATGCATCAAAAAAACGTACGTTTTTTGCAACACTTTTTTTGCATTTTTTCAAAAAAAATTTATTTGGAGGTATTTTTAATGAAATATCAATTGGTTATAGCAAGGCCATTTTACCAAAATTTGAGGGTAATTTTACCCCTGAATCCGCGTTGCATTAAAGGTACGTTTAATTTATACAATTGAAATATAGAACACGGGAGGAAGAACCATGAAAAAACAATTAAAACAAATTCAAAATCAAGCCCAGGAAGGGCGCAGTATGGTTGAAATGCTCGGCGTTTTGGCAATCATCGGCGTTCTGTCAATCGGTGGCATTGCCGGATACAGAATGGCGATGAATCGATATCAGGCGAATCAAATTGCGAATGAAATCAATCTCATGCGTACCGATGCAAAAATGAAAGTTGCCCGCGGCGTGGAATTATTGCTCGGTTCGCCGTACGATGACGAAAAGCATTTGAATTTTAATGCAAATTATGGCGTTGAGGTTAAATTTGAGGAGATAGAAACAGACACGCCGGGTGAAACGGAAAAAGGTTATTCGTTTACGTTATCAAACATTCCTGATGGGGTATGTAGGCCGTTAGTGACTTTATTAGACAACATGGACGACACGGCTGATATAACAATAGGTGGCAAAAGTTATTATGATGAGAATGCGAGTGAGGATTTCTGCGGTGAAACGAATGAAGTAATGGTCGCCTTTTCAACCAAAGACATAGGCGGTGTGAGCGGCGGAAGCAGCAATCCGGAGGAACCGGAGCCGGAATGCAATGATGAAACGTGTCTGGGAGGAACGTGTAATGAAGGAGTGTGCAAATGCAATGACCCCACTGAATATTGGACGGGTTACGGGTGCACAGCCTGTCCTGAAGGGGCGCGACAAGAAGATGGAACGTGTAAATGCACGGAAGAAGGGAGCCATTTAAAAGGCAGCGCGTGCATCACGTGTCCGGCAGGTGTTGCAGAATGGAGTGATGCGGTGGACGATTGCGTTTGTAAAGAAGCCGGCAAATTATGGACCAGTGACGGAAAATGCATTGATAATGTGTGCAATAATGGACAACCTTGCCCTGATGATGAGGACGGTAATCCGCAATATTGTTATATGAGTAGTATTTCTTGCGATAAAGGGGTTCCGAGCGCAAGCAGTGGTACATGCACGTCGGTAACAGAGGGCAGTTATCGCGAAGTAACAGTAACAAATGGTACAGGTACAAAAACGATTTATGTGTCAAAATCAAGTAGTTTGAATTGGTGGGCAGCAGATGCCTTTTGCCAAGCATTAGGAAGGAAATTAGGCAAGCCTATTCACTTGGTGAGTGTAGGAGATTTGGGGTGTCCAAAAAGCAATGCTTCCTCTTGCCCTGATAACTCCTATGGCAAGTCATTGGCAAATCAATTGCGCATTAATGATTATGGGTGGACAAGTACAACCGTAAGTAGTACTCCCTGCAGAGCGTACAACGTCAGCCTTGACTTTGGTGACGTCTACGACCACGCTCGCTACAGCTTCCACACCTTCGCCTTCTGTGAGTGAGGCCGGCTTTTGAGAGGACGAAGCCATCGCCCCTCCCGATGCCCCGCCTTTACGGCTTCCATTCAGCGGGGCACCTCTCCTCTCTTTTCGGCACACCGCGCCGGCTCACACTTCGCGAGCCGGCACTTCCCGCCGAAAATAAGAGAGAGAAATTATCACCTGCGAATGGGAAAAAAATAAAATCAGCTTTAATTCTGCCTCCGCGCCGGCGCATATTCTTCGCGCCGACACTTCCCGCCGAAAATAAGAAAAAAAGCAAATACAGTTACCCCCAAAAAAAATATCAGTCAAAAATAAGAGACTGTGCCGAAATGATAGCTTTTCTATCTGTTTTTAAGCATAACGCCTGTTTCCCTTTTCCTTGCGAATGGCCGAAACCGTGCCGCTTTTTTCCATTTCTTCGGCAAATTGGCGCGCGTTATCGTTTTGGCCGGTATAATAAATATTGATTGTGATTTTCATGGGATTCTCCTTTATTTCCTGCGCAAAACAATTTAAACACACCGTGCATAAACAAAAAGCCCCTAAAAAAACGCATTTTCTTGCCTTTTTCATACGTGCCTCCTTTTTTGAAACATCAGTTTCTGCAAATCAATTTAATTTTCGCGCGTGCGTTCCTTGTCTTTCGGCTTTAATTCTGCCTTTTGGGAAGCAATCAGCTTGGCCATATGATGATCGGACGCCGCATTTAACTTTTTCATAAACGCTTGCTGATATTCAACGGGTAAATGCTTTAATGTGAGGTTAACATCTTGAATCACGTTGTTTTTAAAGGTATTGAAGCGCTTTTCATATAATTTTTGTTGATGCGTTAACACATCGTTCAAATCGGCACCGGCCTCTAACAAAGATTGCGTTATTTCCTTGTTTTGGCCGTTCAAAGCCATCAATAACGGCGTTTCGCCGGCCGCATTTGTTAAGCTTAAATCGGCTTTTTTCAAAAGGGAAGATAATATTTCCCGCAACGGTTCATCTAATGTTTTTTCTTGCCGCTCCTGTTGAATGAAAAGCATTAAAGGCGTGCTGCCTTTTTCAAAGCCTTTTTCATATTTCACATTCAAATCGGCGCCGGCATTTATCAGCGCACGGGTAATATGCACCAGGTTTTCATATATGGTATTATTGATTGTGTTAAAACAACGCCGAAACTCGGGAATCCAATAATTTTCACTTCGCATAAACTGATTAAAACGTCTTTGCGTATGAATTAAAATTGGCACAATATATTGAACGGGTGTCAATCCTGCCGCGTTTTGATGAGTCACATCGGCGCCGGCTGAAATGAGCGATTGAACAATTTTTGCAAAAGAGGGGTGCTCATAGTTATGCGCATTTTTAAGCAAAGAGGTGAGGGGCGTATCTCCCTGATTGTTTTGCGTGTTAACATTCGGCTTTGTGTTTAATAAGGCTTGCACCCGTTCCGTTATATCATTTTCATTAACTTCCGGCTCCAAACGTTTGTGTTGCCAGCCGAAAAAATCCAAAGTGAGCAAATCAATATGTTTCTGTCCGTAACATTTTTTAATGAAGCCGTGAAACACCGTGTTTTTGTTGTTGCATTCATAATCAATCTGTTCGGGAAACTGTGTCAGCGCCTCTACGGCGGTTGGTGTGATTCCTTCAATGGTGTGATAATTTGTCCACAAAGAAAGGAAGTTGTGATTGATTAAAAAGTTAATATCTTTTTCTTCGCTCAACATACCTGATAATTGCGGCTGCAACACTTTATTCCATTCAATCAACTCGGAATGCGAGTCAAGCACATGATGCCGAAAAAGCAGCTGCGTCAATTCTTCATAAGGATTGGGCACCAAATAGCCGGATTTTTCATGCATCCATTTTTTATAAAGCGTGCCTTGAATGAGTTTTTCTTTTTCCGTTGCGGATAAATCATGAAATTGATAGGGAAATTTATTCAAAACTTCTTGCAGCCGATGCAGGCGATAGCCCACATCAATGCTAAACTTTTTGTTGGCGCCGGGCAGAAAGAGAAAAGGCGAATGCATTTTGCCGTCATTAAAAACAGCCAGAATATTTTTCACGAAAGCCGCTGTTGATTTTCTGTTCAAAAGATTTAACATTTTATTCTCCTGTGATGAAAGAAATTTTTTCTTCATTGTAGAGAGATTTTCTTGATAAGTCAACGAAAAAACGCGCGCAAAACAGAGAAAAAGTGTCAGATAATCTGTAAGCCGGGTTTTGTTGAAGATAATCATTCGTCTGGAATAAACATTACTGCTTATTTCGAGCGACCTACCTCTCGTCGGCAGAGCGGGAACGCTCCTTTTTACAACAAAAATGTTGTCCGTCATATTTTGGTCTTGCTTCCGATAGGGTTTTTCCTGCCGCCTTAATTGCTTAAAGCGCGGTGAGCTTTTACCTGCGCCGTTTCACCCTTACCGATAAGAATATCGGCGGTTTATTTTCTGTGACACTTTCCCTCGGGTCGCCCCGGCCGGACGTTATCCGGTATCGTGTTCCCGTGAAGCCCGGACTTTCCTCCGATGCGCGTGATGGTTAAAATGCACCGGCGATTATCCGATTATCTGACGAAAAAAAGTATATCAAAATAATGTTTCTTTGTCAACAGTCTTTTGAAAATGAAAAAAAATAAAGGGCAAGTGTTTTTTTTGCTTGACTTTTGTCAATTTTTACGGTAAATTAGCTTTACATTTGTGTTAAACAAAATTTTATGAAAGGGGCAACAAATGATAAAAGAAAATATGCAAAAGGCGGCCGATGCGGTGCATTCGGTGTTGAGTCAAGTGCGCAACAAAGCGGGTTTATGGATGAATCGCGTGTCGGAATGGCTGGAAACAAGTGATATGGCCTGTTTTCAGGCAGCGGATAAAAATGATTTGCCGCATTTAAAAGAATTGCTTGAAAATTATGATAAAAGTGTGGATATTCAAGAACCGGAGGGCGGCGAAACGCTGTTAATGGCGGCGGTGTGTCAAAATAATAAAGAAATGGTTGATTTTCTGCTCTCTCAAGGGGCGTCGGTCAATCTTCAAAACGATGCGGGTGAAACGGCGCTGGTTTATGCCGTTGAGCGCGATTGTCTGCCCATTGCCGATGCGTTGTTGAAAGCGGGCGCTAAAACTGATATTGAAGATAAAAAAGGCTATACACCGGTGATGCATGCTTTAAAGAAAGGTGCCCAAAAAATGATAATGCTTTTGGCTTTGTATGATAAAAACTTAATGGAAATCAGCGGGTTAAGGAATAAAACAACAGTAAGTACGCCGTCTTATGAAGAAACAATGGCTCAAACGGAGGCGTTAATCAATGCCGTTTTAAGTCAAGATGAAAAGCAGGTGCAAAAGTTGCTTGATGAAAAAGTGAACGTGAATGCCGGTGATCAAAACGGTATAACGCCGCTTATGTTTGCCGTGCAAACGCATCAAATTCGCATGGTGGAACAGCTGCTTCGGGCAGGGGCCGATGCGCAACAAAGAAGTTTTAAAGGTGAGCGCGCCATGGATTTTATCACATCTTATCTGCCGTGGACGGAAAAGGAAAAAATGATTCGTGTTTTAATCACGCCGCCTGCGAACGATTCCGGCACCGCGCAACCGAAAAACGCCAAAAAAGTGGCAACGCAAGGCGCTTCGCGCGGAACGGCTCGGAAAAAGCAGGCCGTTCGTCAAAAATCGTAAAGGTTTTTGGTGCCGGGCTTTTAATTTTTGAGTTCGGCTTTGAAATAGCTTTAAAAAAACGGAGCAGGTTAAAAATCTGCTCCGCTTTTTGTTGGTATGCCAAGCATTAGCTCTGTTTGAATTCAATATCAGACATTGTGCCACCGGTACATGCTTCGTTTTTACCCAAAATGCTGGCCGCAGCTTTGCAAACAGCATCAGACGGGAATGTAATGTCTAATTTAACCGAATTATCATCAATTTGCGCATTGTTAATTGTAGCACCGCCGTTTGTTTTAGAAGACGTAGAATTATCTGTTAATCCCGCATCTTTTAATGAAGGGGCTGAGTAGCTGTTGTTTCCCGTGGCTAATGCCGTTTGTTTACCTGCATATAAAACAACAGCATATTTATTTGCCATATCCAAAGCTTCATTCGCCCGATAGCGGTTCATTGCCATAGAGTAGCCGGCAATACCGCCGATTGATAAAACGCCGATAATGGCTAAAACGCCGAGCATTTCAACCATTGACCGACCAGATTCTTGAGTTTTTTTCATGGTCTTGTCCTTTCGTTATGTTATTTTTCCGCTTCCTAAGCGAAAAAATTTGAGTTTTTAAGGCTTTTTATAACCTTTATTTGTTTGGAAGAAAAACATTTCCTCCACTATCTAGTATAAAAAAAACGTACGATTTTTGCAACACTTTTTTTTAAAATTTTTAAAAAATTTTTATTTTTTCTGAAAAATCTTTATTTTCAACACGTTGTACCTTGGTTAGTCGGTTAAAAATAAGTGCTTGAAAACTATCGAAAAAATCGTTGCATTAAAGGTACGTTTTTTTTATACTATGTAAGGAAGGAAAAATTTCTTTCCGATACGAAAAAAAGGTGTAAAAACCTTAAAAAAGTATTGTTTTCTTCTTCGGGGAAGAGGAAAACCACATTAATTGAAAGGACAAGACCATGAAAAAAACTCAAGAATCTGGTCGGTCAATGGTTGAAATGCTCGGCGTTTTAGCCATTATCGGCGTTTTATCAATCGGCGGTATTGCCGGCTACTCTATGGCAATGAACCGTTATCGGGCGAATGAAGCTTTGGATATGGCAAGTAAATATGCCGTTATTTTGTTTGCGGGTAAACAAACTGCCGTAGCCACGGGAAACAGCGACTACAAAATCCCTTCGTTATATGGTGCCGGCTTAGGAACAGATAAGAACAAGACTTCAACCACACCCGGCGGTGCTACAATTGCAACACCTTCAACCATTGCTGATGATGCCACGGAAATTTCTTTGGATATTACTTTCCAATCAGATGGTGTTTGCCGCGCCGCAGCCAGTATTTTGGGAGTAGACGGCACATGCACCAGCAATCAACTTACAGGCGTTAAATTCAAACAAAGCTGATGCTGAACACATAACCCAAAAAGCGGAGCAGGGGTTTATCTGCTCCGTTTTTTTTAAGCTTTTTTAATGTTGATAAAGCTTTCGGCAGTTTTGTTTTTCCCGTTTTTCAGATTTTTTTCGCTTTTTTTCTTTTTAAACGCGTTCTTTTTCAAGCTTTTGCACCTGCACATCGGCGGCCACTTTGTCAATGAGCGCCTGAACATATTGCTCTAAAGGCTGATTTTCCCGATAATCGGCCGGCAGTAAAATATGAACCCGATCATCAACGGCCAAATGCCGCGCCGTTTCTTTGCCTGCTTTCTTTTGCGGATTATAAACCGCTATGGCATGCCCCCCGTGTTCTTTCACAATGCGCATACAGGGAACATCGGTATCGCCGTCACCGATATAAATCATATGCGTAAAAGGAACAGCCCGATCCGGCTCGGGAATCAGCTTGTTAATGCTTTCATCATCGGTAATATCTTCACATCCTTTGTTAATGCGAAACAAAAATTGCGTTTTACTGGTGTAATTCAATACAACGGCCGGCCAAATCGGGTGATTGTCGGCATCATATAAAAACGATGAAGCAAAAATGTTTTGAAACTCTTTGGCAATGCCCGTTCCCTCAATCATTTCTTTTAAGCCCGAGGAAATAATATAATGCTTCATATGAATGCCTTTCAAAGCCGCATAAGCGTTTATGCGTTGAAACCAATCGGTCACGCCGGCATAGAATTGAATGTTTTTCCCGAAGTTTTGAAAGGCTTTTTTGGTCAGATTTATCTTTTTTTCGCGCGCCCGATCTAAAATTAAATACATGTAAGAGGCAATTTTATCCATTTGCTTTTGCGTGGCCAATCGGTTGGATTCTTTCCAAAAATCCGCCGAATTTTCACCCAGCGTTTTTAAACAGTCATATTCCTGCATATTCCCGATAATGAGCGTTTCGTCAAAATCGTAACAAATAGCCATATCCGTCATGATGTGCGCTCCTTTTTATACCGCCACCGTTCCCGAAAGAACCGGGTGACATTGATAGTTTTGTAATTCAAAATCTTCATAGCAAAAAGAATCGATATCTTTCACTTGCGGGTTTATTTTCATATGCGGTAAAGGATAGGGCGTGCGCGCAAGCTGCGTTTGAACCTGCTCAAAATGATTGTGATAAATATGCGCATCACCGAGCGTGTGAATAAATTCACCCGGCCGAAAACCCGTAACCTGCGCCACCATCATGGTGAGAAGTGCATAAGAGGCAATGTTAAACGGCACGCCTAAAAACATATCGCACGAACGCTGATAAAGTTGACACGACAGTTTGCCGTTGGCCGTGTAAAATTGAAAAAAAGCGTGACACGGCGGTAACGCCATTTGGTTAATTTGCGCCGGATTCCACGCCGTGACAATCATACGTCGGTCATTGGGGTTTGTTTTTAAGCGCTCAATCACATCTTTTAATTGATCAATGCCTTCGCCGTTAAAATTGCGCCATTGCGCACCGTAAACCGGCCCCAAATTGCCGTTTTCATCAGCCCATTCGTTCCAAATGCGCACGCCGTGTTCCTGCAAAAAGCGAATGTTGGTGTTTCCCGAAATAAGCCATAAAAGTTCGTAAATAATTGACTTTAAATGCACTTTCTTTGTTGTGACCAACGGAAAGCCTTGCGATAAATCAAACCGCATTTGCGCCCCGAAAACGCTGCGTGTGTCAATGCCCGTGCGATTGGGCTTATCAACGCCCGTTTCATAAATATGTTTGAGTAAATCTAAATATTGTTTCATTTTTTTCTCCGAACGGTTAGCTGTTATCGGCAATGCGCCGCCATAAATCAATGGTTGTTTGTAAATGATGCGCCGTGTTCTTTTTGAGCCGTAAAGTCACCAACACATTATCTTCAATTAAAGATTTTTCATAGGTGGTATAATGCTTATTCATAAATTCAACACACGGCGTTACATCAATACGCTCGCCCACAAGATCGGTGTTCATTTCGCCCAAATAACAACAATCGATAATATAGTCGGGCGCTAAATTAATATCGGATAAAAACAAACGATATATACCCGATCCGCCCGAAATGTAAACTTCTTCCGAGTCGGGCAGCTGCGCAAAATAATGAACATCTCTTACCAGGCGGTGATTTTTTTGATCGGCCACTTCATAAGCCTTGTCAAACGATAAGACATAAATTTTTCGATCGGGTAACGTGCGATTGGGAAAGGTTTCATAGGTGTTTTGCCCCACAATAATGCTGTGCTGCGCCGTGACGCGATGAAAACGCTTGAAATCGCTTTTAATGTGCCACGGAATATTTGGCCCGATACCGATAACGTTATCGCCGTCATGCCGACACCAGATAACTGCTTTCATTTGTTGCCTCCTTTTTTCCCATTCTAACCGATTGAATATGATTTGTCCATAAAAAAAGAGAGACTTGATTTATTTTTTCGAATGCGTTATAATAAACGATAAAGGATCAAAAAAAATGAAATTATTTTTTACCGTTGTTATTTTAATGATGATTATCAAAGGGGTTTCTTATATTGTTGCCCCGAAATTCGTTAAAGGGTGCGCCGAAAAATTAGTCGGTACGCCCGAAATGCAAATTGTGACGTTCGGCTGGATTTTGGTTCTGTGCGCTGCCGCGGCATGGCTCGGCATTGTGCGGCATATGATGGAGTAAGCAACGTTTTTCCCTGCCGTTCGATGCAGGAAATCGGTTCGATTGCATTGATGACTTAAAAACGGTTTATAATACCGGCAAACACTGTATATTTTTAGTTTTCAGCTTGCGACACGCTTGAGAGGCCTGCTGATTGCTTTGAAAACCGTAAATGCGCGCCCGAAAGATATTGTTGCTTTGCGTGACTTTAACAACGGTATTGTCAAAATGCCCCGCCCGCTGCGCTTTTTCGGCTTGCGTTTGCGCCCGGTTCATATTGGAAAATGCACCGACTTGAATACCCCATTTACCGGGCTTTTTCTTTTCGACTTTCGGTGTTTTGGGGGCCGGTTGTGGCGCCGGTGTCGGTTCGGCAGCTTGTTGGAGGGCTTGTTGGGGGGCAGGTGTCGGTTCGGTGGCTTGTTGTGGCGCCGGTGCTGCCGTCGGAGCCGAATCCGGCGTGACGGTCGGTTCGGCAGCTTGTGCCGGTTCAGGCGTTTGTGCCGGTTGTGCCGGTTGCGTTGAGGCCGCTGCTTCAGGCGCGGCGGGTTCTGTCGCTACGGGTTCGGTTGGCGCCGGCGTTTCAGGAGCGGCGACCGATTCGGTTGATACCGGTGTTTGTGTGACGGTTGTTTCAGGCGCTGCCGGCGCTTGTGTCGGTGCGGGAAGTGTTGATTCAGGTGCTGCCGGCGCGGGAAGGGTTGATTCGGGCGCGGCCGGTACTTCGGGAGCTTGTGTCGGTGCGGGAAGGGTTGATTCGGGCGTTGCCGGTACCGCTGCGGGTTCGGTTGATGCCGGTGTTTCAGAGGCTTCGGGAGGCGGTGTTTGGGCAACAGGAAGTTCTTTTTTCTGTTCCGCTGCCGATTCTGCCGCTTTCGTTGTTTCTACCGTCGGCGGTGTGGCTTTTTCTGCCGATTCGATCGGCTTTTCTGCTACGACTGCCGCTTGCGGCGCTTCGCTTTCCTCCTGATTATTATCACCTTGCTCTATTTCTTCCTCAACCGGCGCTTTCGCTTGCGCAACGGTTTTGGGCTTTGATAAGGTGTTAATGCGGGCTTTGGCAACGCTGTCGGATTGTTTTTTCGTTGAAGCCAGTCGCTTTTGCATAATCTTTAAATATTTTGTCATATTCGGCTTTTGAACCGAATTGTTTAAAGAAGCATATTTTCCTTGATTTTTTAATTTTTGTAACACCGAGCGCGGTTTTTGTGTTGCCGTAAAGCCGCGATCCAACAATCCCATAACCTGTTTATCGCGAATAGCGCCTGTTTTTTGCCCGATAACAACCGACACCAGCCGATTGTTTTTCCGTTTTGCCGTTGAAATAATATTATAACCCACGGCGGCCACATAACCGGTTTTTAACCCCTCCGCACCGGCATATTTTTGCGTGACGCGATTGTGTGTTTTATATTCCTTTCCCCGATACCAAAAATTTTCCTTTGAAAATAACTTATAATATTGCGGGAAATGATTGATTAAAGCAATGGTTAAAACCGCCATATCCCGTGCGGTTGTGACTTGTTCGGGATGATGCAGACCGGAGGCGTTTCGAAATTGCGTGTTCTTTAAACCCAATTGATGGGCAACTTCCGTCATCATTTTGGCAAAATCGGCTTCCGAGGGCGCCAACGCTTCCGCCAACACAACGGCGGCATCATTCGCCGATTTGATAATTAACGCCATAACGGCATCTTTCACCCGAATGGTATCGCCCCGCTTTAAAAACATTTTGGAGCGCGGTTGTTTGGCCGCATGTGCCGAAATCGGCAATCTGTCGTCCATTTTGAGTAAGCCGTTTTCCAAGGCATTGAAGGTTAAATATAACGTCATTACTTTTGTTAAAGAGGCCGGATATTGCCGCACGGAAGCATTTTTCGATTCATAAATCAACCCGCTGGAGGTATCGGCAACCAAAGACGATACCGCACTTTCGGCATTGGCCGCCCAGCCGAAAACGAAAAAAAACAATAAAATAAATAAACGCATTTTTACCTCGCTTTGTGAAGAGTATACAGATAAAACCTTAACAGATGATAAACAAAGCCTCTTTTTTTATATGAATTTTAGAATATTCGTTGATTTTTTTTGAAATCGGCATATTATAACCGTATGGAGGTTAAACAAAAACAACGGGGCGCGGCGCTCTTGCGCCAAAAGCTCAAAAAAATGACACATAAAGCCGGTGTTTATCGCATGCTCGATGAAAACGGCACGGTTTTATATGTGGGAAAAGCCAAAAACTTAAAAAACAGGCTTACGAACTATACGCAAACGGAACGGTTGTCCGATCGTATCAGGCAAATGGTATCGAAAGTGGCCGATTTAATGGTGATTGAAACCGCCGGTGAAACGGAAGCGTTTTTGCTGGAAAACGATTTAATTAAAAAGTTTCGCCCGTTTTATAACGTGTTGTTGAAAGATGATAAAAGTTATCCCTATATCGTGATTACCGATGAAGAAGTGCCGCGGTTATTAAAATATCGCGGCGAGCGTCGCTTAAAAGGCGCTTATTTCGGGCCGTTTCTATCGGGATTAGCCGTGCAGCAGGCTTTAAAGGAACTTCAAAAAATTTTCGGTTTGAGAACGTGTAACAATACCTATTTTTACAATCGGTCAAGGCCGTGTTTGTTATATCAGATTAAACGGTGCAGCGGGCCGTGTTGCGCGTGTATCGATTTAAAGGCGTATCAGGCAAGCGTTCGAGAAGCCAAGGCGTTTTTAAAAGGCGAAAAAACGCAAATTCAAAAACAGTTGCAAAAACAAATGGATTTGCTTGCCGCTGCCGAAAAATATGAAGAAGCCGCCGTTATCAGAGATAAAATTTTGGCACTTAATCAAATTCAGGATACCGATTCCGATCAAATGCCCAAGCAAACGGATATTGCCGTTTTGGCAAAAAATGACGGCAAAATATGTGTTCAGGTGTTTTTTTATCGCGCCGGCCATGCCGAAGGAAATGTGTCGCAAGTGTTTGATGAGGCGGAAGAAACTTCCGAAACGCTTTCTTCCTATTTAATGCAGCTTTATGATAAAATTCCCGCCCCGAAGCAGATTTTCTTAAATATATCGCCGGAAAAAGGCTTGCAGGAGGCACTCACCTTAAAAGCAGGTTATCCGGTGCGGTTCATCGAGCCGCCTTATCGGGGCGGGCGGAAAAAACGGGTGGAGCAGGCCTTTCAAAATGCATTGAATACCTTGAAACGATTGGAAAATGATGCGAGCGGTCATCAGGCATGGGAGGAATTGCGCGCGTTGTTGGAAATTGATGAGCTGATTAAAGTTGAAGTGTATGATAACTCGCATTTGCAGGGAACGGCTGCCGTGGGTGCCATGATTGCCGCCGATCAAAACGGCTTTTTGAAAAAAGACTATCGGCGTTTCAACATTGATGGGACACTGGCCAAAACAAACGATGATTTCGGTATGATGAAAGAAGTGATGAGTCGGCGTTTAAAACGCGGATTAAGCGAAAACAATTTGCCGAGTGCCATGCTGATTGACGGCGGAAAGGGGCAGCTTTCGGCGGTGTTGGAAATAATGAACGAATTAAATATTCATAATATTGCCTTGTTGGCGGTTGCCAAAGGCGTTGAACGCAATGCCGGTAAAGAAACACTGTTTTTGGGAACGCGCCCGAATGAAGAAATTCATTTGGATTTAAAAAGCAATCTCATTCATTTGATTCAGCGCCTGCGTGATGAAGCGCATCGGTTCGCCATCGGCTCGCATCGCATGCGGCGGGCGCGCAACATGTTCCACGAAACCCTGCTGGATATTGAAGGAATCGGCGAAAAGCGCAAAAAAATGCTGCTGCGTCATTTCGGTTCGCCGCGTGCCATTGCCGGTGCGTCGTTGGAGCAAATTAAGCATGTGGAGGGAATAAATGAAAAAATTGCAAAAAAAGTGTATACATTTTATCACGATTAGCGTATAATGAAAAAAAAATATCAAAGGACGAAAAATGACACGAAAACAAATTAAAAAACAGAATAAAAACAAAACATTAACACCGAAGAAAAAAAATGATTCTTTAACCGATCCCGCTTTTAAAACGAATCGGAAAAAAGCACAAATACCCTTAAAATCTGATGCTTTGAGGGATTCTGATGCTCAAATAACGTCGCAACCGAATGATTTTTCGGAAATGAAAACAACGCTTTCGGAAACCACATCGGCTGTTGCGGCAGCCATCGCGCAAGCACCGAAGAAATTGCATAAAAAAATGAATATTCCCAATATGCTCACATTGTTTCGCATTTGGGCCATTCCCGCCATTGTGTTTACATTTTTCTTTGATACGCGCTTGGCGGCATGGATTGGAGTGGCGTTGTTTCTTTTGGCGGCCATCAGCGATTATATGGACGGTTATTTGGCACGGCATTTAAATCAATTGTCGCGATTCGGGCGGGTGTTAGATCCCATTGCCGATAAGCTGTTAATCGGCTCTATTTTGCTGATGTTGGCCTTTACGGCGCGTTTGGGTGATTACGGTATTATTCCCGCCGTGATTATTTTGTGTCGGGAAATATTGGTATCGGGATTAAGAGAGTTTTTAGCAGAAATTAAAGTCGGCTGTCCGGTCACGCGGTTGGCAAAATGGAAAACGGCATGTCAAATGACGGCTTTACCCATGTTAATGGTGTGTGAGCCGGCGTTCAGCGGCTTTTTATCCGATGTGTTTTATTATGTCGGGCATTTGGCGCTGTGGGGCGCGGCATTGTTAACGGTCATGACGGGGTATGATTATTGGAAATCGGGTCGAAAATATATGGACGAATAATGCTTTTCTGACATTCATTTCAAAGGCGGCTTATCAATAAATTGAAAGTCGCTTTTTTTGTGTCATTTTTTGACTCAAAGCTTGCTTTTTGTGTGAAAATCGGGTATACTGATTAAAAATCAAGTAATTAAAGAGAAAGCCCGATTGAAAAATGTTTGTTAAGAATAAAACGGTTTATCATCTCTCCGTTTATGATAATTTAACCGGCCCGCGCGCGGGTTACGGGTTGAACGGAACGGGTTTTTATACCGCTGATACACAAGAAGGGGCTTTATATTTTTATGAGTTTTGCAGTACCGAAAAAGGATTACCGAATTTCATTTTTATCAACGGAACATGGTTTAACAGCAGTTTTTATGAAGATGTGTTTTTAAAATCGCAAGGAATTATCGATGAATCAACGCCCGTGGGTAAAAAAAACGGTATGTCGTTTATGAAGATTTTAGTGAATGAATTGAAAGAAAAAGGAAACGAAGGCACTGTTTCGCGAACGGAATGGGAAAAAATGTTGGCGAATAAAAATCTTTTCGGGAATGACAGGTGGCGAACAGATCATGCTCTTCGGGCGGCGTTTTTGCAAAAATTTGCTGATGTGCCTTTGAAAGTGAAAACTGCCGAAAAATTTAATATCAGTTTATATAAAGCGGTTGTCACGGGTAATTTTTTGCAGGCCCGTTCATTGGAAAAAAAGCGTTTAACGTTGGCAGATAACGGCTATACGGATTTTGACACGCAAACGCTGTGCAACATTATGAAACTGGATGATCCTTTCAAAAATCCGAATGCGTTTATTGAGGCGGCAAGTCATGAGGGTTCTTTGTTGATGGAAACATATGATGACTATGATAGGCAAGCCGATAAAATGCTCAATCCCTTAACGAAAAATGAGTTGCGAATTTTTAAAAACGCTTTAAATGAGTTAAATGAAGCCTCAAAACGGTGGCAAAACAGCCGGAATACAGTTCAAAATCACTTAAATTTAATGTCTGATCCCGGCGTGTGGAATATGGATTTTGAAGTCGAGCCGTTTCACACGGAGGATATTTTGAAACGCAGTGAATTGGAAATGAAAAACACGATTTCAAAGGCAGAAAAGGTGTTGAAATATGCCTTGTTGCATTTACCGGTAGAAAATATTTGGAAAGGTCGAAACAATCAAGAATACAGTCGGTATAATATTGATGTTTTAAATTTTGACGGTTTGATTTATAAGGCTCTTAATTATCAATCGCATTATTATATTGTGCGCAATTTAAAGGCAATTGAATTGAAGGAGGTCAAAAAGATAAATACAAACAATGATTGGCAAAAAATTAAAAAAGCCTCTCCGCAAAAGAGTTATGAAAAATGTCTTTCAAATACGTTCTCCCGTGAAAAAGAACATTCATTTTGAAAAGATGCGATTGATGATAAATTAAAGACGGCAAAGTTAAAATGGAAAATGTTTTCTATTTTTTAATGCAAAACGATAATAGTCCGCGACAAACAAAAAAATGTCCGCCTTTAAAGCGGACGTTTTTTTAACCCTTTCGAAATTAACCCTGTTTGGCTTTTAATTTCGGTTTCAGCTTGTTAATCACGTATACCCGACCTTTGCGGCGAACAACTTTGCAGTTTTTATCCCGTGTTTTAGCTGATTTTAATGAACAACGAACTTTCATAACCTGACCCTTTCCTGCTAAAAAATTAAACTGTTGCGTTAAATTACCAAAAAAAAATTGTTTTGTCAAGCGGTTTTTTATTTTTTTGCGGTTTTTCGTTTGATAAAACAAAATAAAAAGATGAATCCCGTTAAAGTCAGCCACAAAACATTGCCGTAACGTGCATAAACGGTTGGCGGTAAAGCGCGCGGTAAAGAAGAATCGACAACACCCGCCTGATTTAACGGCAGTGATTTTTCAATAAGACCGTACGGGTTAATGACGGCACTGATTCCCGTGTTGGCGGCGCGTGCAACGGGTAAACCTTCCTCAACGGCACGCAACTGCGCCATTCCCAAGTGTTGATAAGGCCCCGCCGACAGGCCGTACCAACCGTCATTCGTTACATTGATAATCCAATCGGGACGCGGCTTTTTCGGCGCAACGGCATGCGGAAAAATAATTTCATAGCAAACCGAAACGGCAGCGGGCGGGGCTTTGGGAATATGATGCGTGGTAACGCCTTGCCCTGCAACAAAGTCACTGTCAATCGGCACAACTTTTTCTAACGGTAGCCATTGCCGCAGCGGAACATATTCGCCGAACGGCACCAGATGCGATTTATCGACATAACCCACAATATCGGCCAGATCGTTTAACAGAAAAACGCTGTTTGCCAATTGTTTTTTGGCCTGATTAACAACGCGTAAACCACCGGTGATTAACGTTCCGCCTTGACGAACGGCACTCATCAGGCGCAATCGTTCGTTTGTGTTCAGCTCAATTAAATAGGGAAGGGCCGATTCCGGCCAGATAACATGGGTGATCGAGGCATTGTTTTCACGCGACAGACGCAAAAGCTTGGAAATGTTTTCTTCCCTCTTTTCGGCATTCCATTTGAGTGTTTGAGCTATGTTCGGCTGCACCAGACGCAAATGCACACCGAAAACCGATTCGTTTTGTGCCTGATATAAACGAAGCGCGCCGCCGCCCGTGATGAGAAACATTAAAAGAAGGGAAAAATAAAGCGGCTTTTTGTTCGGAAACAGCGCCGGCGATGAAAATGCAACCAATGTAACGAACGACAGTCCGTAAACCCCGAAAACGGAGGCAAATTGCAAAACATACGGATAATCCGTCCAAATCGATCCGATTAAATTCCATGGGAAACCCGTTAAAAACCAGGATCGAATCCATTCAAAAAACACAAAAAAGCAGGCAAATGTCAGCCAACGCCGAACGCCTGCCGGTACCAAGCGGGCAAACAGCGCCGGAAACAGCCAAAATAAGCCGAAAAATATGCCCATTCCCGCCAATGCCGGCGCAATGAAAATGGCAAATTGGCCGCCGTCAATCAATAAGGCATTGGCAATCCACGTCATGGAGGTAATGCCTGTGCCGGCACCGTAGCAGAAGAAAATACCGGCCGTTTGTCTTTTGTTGATGCCGTTATTTAAGTTTTTGATTAAAAAAGAAAAAGCCAAAATTAAAATCGGGAAGAAAAAATAAGGCGCATAGGCATAGGCGCTGAACAGCCCTAAAATAAATGATGTTAAATAAGCGTGTTTCATTATTAAACGATAAAAAGAAGTCATGGGTTATCCTTTTGCGGCGGGCAAATGATTTTATCACCCGATTGAATATTATTTTGGCGCACATATCCCGCATTTACTTCAATCACACCCCAAACCGGCATGGGGGTTGTGATAATTGTTTCGTCCTGCGGAACGGCATTTTCATGAATATGGACAATTTCAAATTGTTTGTTAAAAAACATCATATCCAGCGGAATATAGGTGTTTTTCATCCACATACTGCCCTTTTGAAGCGTATCGAACAAAAAAAGCATACCGTTATTTGCCGGCAATGTTTTTCGAAACATAAGCCCCAGTGTACGCTTTTGCATGGTATCGGCCACTTCCAGTTGCAAGGGAAATGAAGCCTCTTTTGTAACGATTTGACAGGTGTTGACAGGCGATTCTTTCAGAAAAAAATAGGCGGAAATTAAAAGAAAACCCAGCAGAACAATGATAAGGCGTGAAAATATTTTCATCATTTCGGAGCCTTTTGTAAATTGCCGAATTTTCCGAATTCGCCGTTGAAATAAAGCGGAACGGAGGCTGTTTTTCCGTGCCGATGTTTGGCAATAATCAATTCTGCCGTATTGAGTGATTCTTGTAACTGTTGTTGCCAAGCTTTTTCGCGTTGTTGATATTTATCGGCTGTTTCATTGGTTCGTTGAATCGGTTTATCATTTTTTAAATAGTAATGTTCGCGGAAAACAAACATCACAACATCGGCATCTTGCTCGATGGAGCCGGATTCACGTAAATCAGACAGCTGCGGGCGTTTATTATCGCGTTGTTCGACCAAACGGGAGAGCTGCGATAAAACCAAAACCGGTACATTGAGCTCTTTTGCCATAATTTTCAGCTGCCTTGTCATTTCCGAAAGTTCCTGCACACGGTTTTCCGAACGCGTGCTTGATGAAATTAACTGTAAATAGTCAATCACAATCAATCCCAATCCCTTTTCCTTATCTCTTTTTAAACGACGGGCACGGTTTTTAATGGCGGAAACGGTAATGCCTGATGTTTCATCAATAAAGAGCGGCAGTTTACAAAGCAAGGAAGATCCGGCCATCAATTCTTCAAATTGTTCTTCGTTAATTTTGCCGGAACGCATTTTATCACCCGGTATTTGCGCTTTGGCAGATAAAATGCGCGAAGCCAATTGTTCGGCAGACATTTCCAAAGAGAAAAAGGCAACCGATTTTTTTTCGGCCCCTTCTTTTTTATTTTCTTCTTCAAATCGAACGGCAGCGTTATAAGCAATGGTTAATGCCATGGCTGATTTTCCCATTCCCGGGCGGCCTGCCAAAATAAGCAAATCGGAATTATGCAGACCGCTTAAAATATCATCAACATCGGATAATCCTGTTGTAACGCCGGATAAACCGTTGGGGGAATTCATGGCCTCCTGCAAAGTTTCCATCGATGTATCCAACGCTGTTTTTAAGGCTTTCGGCCCGCCGGAAAGCTCATTGCCGACTGCAATTTCATATAATCGCTTTTCGGCCAGCTCAATTTGCCCCACCGCTTCTTCATTCGGCACAATATCAAACGCATCATTGACGATATCCGTTCCGAGCGCAATCATTTGTCTTCGAATATAGCAATCTAAAATTTGACGACCGTAATCATGTGCATTGATAATATTTGTCGAGGCAGCGGCAAGTTCAGCCAAATAGTCAGCGCCGCCAACATTTTTAAGAGCTTCATCATCTTTAAAATAAGCCTTAATGGTAATCGGGTCGGCAATACGTCCCTGTTCAATAAATTGTCGGCAGATTTCATAAATTTTACCGTGAATCGGATTTGAAAAACACTCGGCATGCAAAAATTCCGTAACCTTTTCCAATGCCCGATTATTCGATAAAATAGCACCCAACAATGCCTGTTCGGCTTCCAGATTTTGAGGCGGTAACCGTAACGTGTTTTCCAACATTTTATGCCTTTCATTTTTTAAAAGTTAATTATATATTAACTTACACGAAAAAAGAAATTTTGCAAGTAAAAAAAACGTCCCGTTTCAAAATATAGGGAGAGATAAGCCTTTTGATAACAAAAAGAGAGAAATTTTGCTTTCTCTCTTTTTTTTGAAAAAATTTGTTGAATTTTTTATAGTTTCGGAATTTTAATTTCGGCAATATACCCCGGTTTAATCAGCTCTTTGGCATATTTCGGATTAACCAGCCCGATGGAATAAACTTGAACGCCCATTAATTTGGCTGCTTCTTCAAAAAATTTTTCGGCAATTTTATCATAACGGGTTGAATTCATAATATAAAGCAAACAAGCTTGTCCTTTTTCGACCAAACCGCACCGCGGCATTTTGGAGGTAATGTCTTTATTTGATACAACGCCTCTTAATCCGACGGTTTGTTGTGGTGCCGGCGCATTGTTGCCGCCCATCATATTACCGAAGAAAAAGCCGACCAATAAAGCAATAACAGTAATGAGCAAAAAGCCTTTTGTTGAAACAACGGAAGGCGGTAAATTGAATTCGGACGCAAAATTTTGTGCCGGTTGATTTTTAACATTCTGATTTGATTGAGCGGCACTGTTTTGTTGCGATTGTTGCGTGTTTTGAGGCGGCATCCCTTGTGGTTGCACAGGCCGTTGCAGGGGTTGTCCCGGGCGCATATTCGGTTGCCCCGGACGCATATTCGGTTGACCCGAACGCATGGGTTGTCCCGGACGCATATTCGGTTGCAGGGGCGCACGTCCCGGCATCATACCGGCCGGCGGAACGGTTGCGCGTGGTGTTGTTTGATTGTTCGGCAACGGTTGTGGCGGATTTTTAGGTGGTAAAGGCATTTTTATTTTCCTCCGATAAAGCGAATAAGTTTTAATTTCATAATTGCCAACAATTCGGTATTCGGTTGTGTTCCGTCAGGAATTCCAATCAGAGCTAATTCATTATCAACTGCCGCATTGACCTGAAATGTTGACATTTCTCCTTTCTTTGAATCAAGGGTAATTTGTATGTCAATGGTTCCGTCTTTTCGTGTGTGCGGATAAACCAATAAAGAAAGCTGGTTTTGCATGTAAACATTGGCAGCACATTTTCCGATGTCAAATCGCATTTTCCAATTATTCGGTACAATGGCAATTCCATGGCTGACGGGGGCGACCTGATAATATTTTTGAACGCTGTCCATTAAAGCGTGGGGGTTGGTTTGGTGTCCCATGGAAAGGAGTTTACCCATTAAACCGTTATTTGAGGTGTGAATTTTATCGGCACCGAATGATTGTAAAATTTCTCCCCAGTTGCCGGTGATATTACCGGAAGAAATTGCAAAAATTTCCGTATCGGCAATAATCAGTTGTCCGTCGGTCAGAATTTGTTTAAATAAATCGCGAACGCGTTTTTCTTCATCTCGTTTTAAATTTAACGTAATCACGCCTGTATTCCAATTCGGATTTACGTTCTCAATGCCAGCACCGCGTAAAGCATCTAAAATTCCTAAAATAACGTAACGATTTCTAGGCAGTTTGGCTTCAAATTTACCGACACGCATTAAGTGCAAATGCTTTTGTGCGGCATCATATTTATAATAAACATCGCCGGCCTTTGTTAATTCATCAACAACAATTGATAATTCACCGTAGATATCTTTGGCATTTAACGAAGCAAATCCTTCATCTTCCGAAAAAACATCGATTCCCGCCTCATCAACAAGATTTTGCAAGGCTTCATCTAACGCCGTGTCTTCAAAAGAATAGCCGTTAACTTCATATCGGGGCAATTCGTCCATTGTGTCAATATAAGTTAACTTAAAATCATCGGGACTCAAGCGAACGGAAGAAATAACTTTTTGATTGTTTAACGGATCTGTTTGACACCGAAACGGTGTTTCAACATTCAGTAAATCGACCGATCTTTTTTGCTCGGGATTGTTGATGGTAAAAACGCCGCCCATGGTTCCTCCCGTTTCGGGAATAATTAAGTCCTGCGGCGGTAAAACAATTACATCGCCTCCCGGCAAAGCAACGGATTGTGCCGAAAGTACCGCGGGAACAAAAAGTGCGGTTAATGCAAGAAAATAAGTCAGTTTCTTCATTTGTTCCTATCCTTTAACTGTAATATCAATCGTTCCTTTTTTGTTGTACACCATTTTTTGTGTCTTGTGAAGTGTTTTTTTTAATTATGTTTGATATGGGTCATCAATCATTTCAAAACCATCGGGTGCCGGACCCAAATATTCTTTTTGATTGCTGGTATCCACCATTCCCAACATTTTCCGTGCTTCTTCCGAATCAATTTCATCATTTACAAGCGGAGAAGCATCTGTCGGGGAATTATCATAAGCGATTTCCAAATTTTTTTCCAAAGAAACCAAACTGTTTTGCAGTGTTTTTAAGCCGTTGGGTCGCGCACTTTCCAAGGCCGGATAATAAACGGGTGAAGACAAAACTTCCTGAATGTCTTTTTTTGCCTGTTCCATGGCATCAATAAGAAAACCGTAGTGTTTGTAATTATATATTTCAATTTTGCCTAAATCAATACAACGAGCTTCAATCCAGGCATGAACGGTATTAACAAAATCAAGTTGACGGAAAGCTTTTTTGGCTAAAAACTGTTCGTTCGATTCCGGCTCCTCCGGTTGAACTTGTTCCGCTGTGGTTGTTTCTGTGCCGTTCGGGTTGACAGAAATCGATTGTTCCCCTTGATTATTCATATCGGGAAGAGGCGCATTTTGCGCATAGGCCGCATTCGGATCGTATGCGGCATTCGGATCGTACGCAGCGTTCGGATCATATGCAGCGTTCGGATCATATGCGGCGTTCGGATCATATGCGGCATTCGGATCGTACGCAGCATTCGGATCATACGCGGCGTTCGGATCATATGTTGCATTCGGATCATACGCGGTGTTCGGATCATATGCAGCGTTCGGATCATACGCGGTGTTCGGATCGTATGCGGCATTCGGATCGTACGCGGCGTTCGGATCGTATGCGGCATCCGGATTGTACGCGGTATTCGGATCGTATGCGGCATTCGGATCATACGCGGCATTCGAATCACCTCCTGCGACATCCGGTTGTTGCGGAGGCATCAATGTGCTGTTTTCATTTTGTAAAGCGGTTGTATTATCAGAATACGCATAATTATTTTGCCCGTTTTCGTTTTGAGGCGCACTATTGACCGTTTCCGTATATGCTTCTTCGGTTTGTTGCGGAGTAACTGCAGAATTCTCGTTCGATACGGCAGAATAATCGGGTGAATTGGTATATTGTAATTTTTGCTTTAATTGTTCAATGGCTTGTAATCCGGGTTCGTTAAAAAATGACAGCCAATATTCAAGCGTTGGAATGCGTTCGGATATTTGAGCAATATCCAAAGGTGTTGTTTGATTTAAATATTCCTGAACTTCTCCCCATGATAATGATGCGCCGTAATAGCGATAAACATGATCCAGCCTTTCTTTGAGCGCATCGGGGAGCGTCCCCATAGCCTCATAAATGCCGGAAAACCAGTCCTCGCCTAATTCCTGTTGAGCCAATGAAGCAAAATTGATCATTGAATCTTGCGAACCGTCATATAAGTTCAGTGCTTCCGTTAAACGTGAAATATTCGGCATTAACTTCCCCCTTGGTTTTTCATTTCACTTTGATATTCATTACTTTGTCCCGTTTTATTCGGTAAAGGTGATTGATTGGATGATTGTTGCGGCATACCAACCGGTTTTAAACTCGGCATTGACTTAAAACTCGGCATTTTCGGAAATTTAAATAAATTTCCCAAAGCAGATGGTATGGGTGCTTTGGCTGATAGGTTTTTGAATGCGGAGATGGACGGCATTGTCGGTTTTAAATGATTTTCAGGTTGGCCGGGTTGATTGGGTGCGGGCATAACGGGTTGCGGTGTTGATTGAAGGGGCGCTTCTTTTAATGGTGAGGCAGCCGGTTCTAATGGTGAAGTAGCCGGTTCTAATTGTGATGCAGCCGGTTCGTTTTGATTTTCATTTATGGTATTTGTTGTTGAAAAATTCGGTGCGTCAAAAGAAAGTTCCGGAATAATTTCCGGTGCTTCCATTGCAGATTCAAACGATTCGGTAGGTTCGACAGTTTCTTCGGGAAGGGCAAACGAATTATCCGTAATTTCTGCCGGCGCTTCCATTGCAGACTCAAACGATTCGGCAAATTCAACAGTTTCTTCGGGAGGGGCAAACGAATTATCCGTAATTTCTGCCGGTGCTTCCATTGCAGATTCAAACGATTCGGCAAATTCAACAGTTTCTTCGGGAAGTGCAAACGAATTATCCGTAATTTCTGCCGGTGCTTCCATTGCAGACTCAAACGATTCGGCAGGTTCAACAGTTTCTTCAGGAAGGGCAAACGAATTATCCGTAATTTCTGCCGGTGCTTCCATTGCGGATTCAAATGATTCGGCAGGTTCGACGGTTTCTTCGGGAAGGGCAAACGAATTATCCGTAATTTCTGCCGGTTCTTCCATTGCAGATTCAAACGATTCGGCTGATTCGACGGTTTCTTCGGGAAGTACAAACGAATTATCCGTAATTTCTGCCGGTGCTTCCATTACAGACTCAAACGATTCGGCAGATTCGACGGCTTGTGTTGATAATGTGTTTTCCGATAAAACAGGTTGATTATTATCCGAAG
The DNA here is from genome assembly GCA_947627155.1 of uncultured Alphaproteobacteria bacterium. Lineage (GTDB taxonomy): Bacteria > Pseudomonadota > Alphaproteobacteria > CAAHEQ01 > UBA3637 > RGIG4140. Next base: position 27,473 of record CANQUX010000019.1, read on the forward strand.
AATACAAATTATTTTGCGTTAAATCACTTGACGCTTCAAATGGTGTTAAATCAGATTGTGCGTTATTTTCACTTGGTTGATTAACATTTAAAGGTTGTTGAGAAGTAAAAGCCATATTGGGAGCGGCATTTTGAAACGGTGGCGGTGTTGTGTCAGTAATATTATTTTTCTTTTCGGATAAAGCCAGTGCCAACTTTGAAATAGCCTTATTTTGAGCCATCATGACTTTTCTGATCAGAGCTTCTTGTGATTTTTGCCATTTGGTAAAATCTTGAACGGTCACAATTGATTCGCCGGAAGGTTTCGGTGCTGCTTCACCAAAACCTAATGCCGTTTTATAAAAGGGAGTATCATCATCGGGAGAAGGTAAATAACCCGTATTCACGGAGGGCATAGATGACTTTTCCGCCCCTTCCTGATCATTAATTGCTTGCCCGTATGCCTGTTTTATATAGGTTAAATATTGCCGAACGGTCGGACCGCCGACAATATCTTGTAACATCATTTGAATTTCATCATTGGCTCCTAAAAGCATTTGATTATATTGCGTAACGAATTCAGGATCGAAAGATGAAAGTTGGCGAAACAGATTGACCAGCCGTTGAGCCGTCATTGCAACTTGATTATCCCGCGTTTTCTTTCGGTTTAAAAACGCATATAAAAGCTGATTATCCTGATCAAGCGGTGTACGCTCATCCATCTGGTTTCCCTTTCTTTATGAAAATACAATCATAACAATCCGATGCAATTTTTCAAATCGTTGTTTGGCAATCGTAAACGTTTCCGCCCGAATGGGACTTAATACGGAAATTTGTTCACTGCTTTCATCGGTTACCGATACCGGTAAAACATCATCTTCCGTAATTTGCAATAAAGCCAAATCGCCCTTTTTGGGAGTTGTTCTCGGTGATACGACCAAAACCGAATCAACGGGAATCACATCGCCCAATGCTTGCACTTTCATTCGAACGGCATACATTTGCGGATCAAATGACATGTTGGACGGACATAAAATTGAGCCGATCGGTTGATCTTTGTTAATACGAATGGCCCCGCCTTCACGCGGAAACCCGAAAATGGGAACGGTGACCTCCTGTGAATCGGCTGCCCGCAACATAAAACGACTGACAGGCAAATCGTTATAGCCGCCTTTGCTGGCAAAAATACCGCCTTTCCCTTCATTTTGCTTTAATTCATCTAAAGCACCGGACATATCCAATTCATAAATTTTTAATTGTAAATCGCTTTCGGAAAAGCCCAATGCGTGCGCAATATCTTTAAACGTTTTTTCATCAACTTCGCGTTGTCCCATTTCAATACGGTGGTAAACCGATAAGGTCATTTTGGCGCCTTTTGAAACGGTTTGCAGGGTTAATCCTTTTTGCCCTCTCAAATAGCGTAAACCCGCACCCAATGTTTTTAATCCGCTGCCGGAATTGATTTTCCGTCGCCGATCCTGTTCCCGTTTCCAAGCCTTAATCACTTCGGGTTGGGAAGATTTTTCCGACACAAACAACGATTCGGGCGGACAATCCAAAAATTTAGAAATTTTGGCCAATTGTTCCTCATCGATTCTTCGATAGCCTTTTTCAATTTTACTGATGGCCGATAAACTCAAATTTAAAATATCAGCCAGGCTTTTCATGGTTTTACCGCGAACGCGCCGAAACATTCTGATTTGGTTTGGGAAAATAATTTCTTCCATGGTTTTCTCCTCATCAATTTAGATTCTGGCTTTTACTATACACTTATTTTAAAAAGATGGAAATAGACAAAATTGAAAAAAAGTCATTTTTTTAAAAAAAAGTGAAAAAAATGCTTTTTTTTAGTCAAAAAAGTAATTCCTTTGTACTTACTTTTTTGTCATTTGACAAAAAAATGCATCGCTCTGATTTTTATTTTTTATCGAATCAATCCGGAAAAATATCAGTAATGACGTATTATAAAAGATGATAGAAAATTAAAACCGGCGTAAATTTTGGTATGGTTCGTCCCACGATTTCATAAAATCGGTTAAAGCGGTATCGGGTTTATCGGGCAGTGTCACGGTTAAAGTAACCAACAAATCACCTTTATCTTTAATGCCTTTGCCTTTTAAGCGTAATACTTTACCGCTGCCGGAATAGGGCGGAATATTCATTCGAACGGCGCCGAAAGGAGTCGGAACGGTAATTTTGGCACCCAAAATCGCCTCTTTCAGGCTGATGGGAACGGTTACCAGAACATTATTACCTTCGCGCGTGTAAAGACTGCTGTTTTGAACAATAATTTTAATGAGCGCATCACCCGTGCGGCCGAAACCGGATTTTCCCTGTCCTTTTAAGCGCAAAACGGATTCGTTTGTCACACCGGCCGGAATTTTCACTTTCAATCGCTTACCGTTATCGAGTGAAACGGTTGTTTCACCGCCGGTGACAGATAAATCAAACGGAACGGACAGATTATAGGTGATATCATTGTCAATCATTTCTTCGGAAGCAGCCGAGCGCCGTCTGCCGGATCCCGATTGCCTCATACCGAATAAATCGGAAAAATCGAATCCGCCAAATCCGCCCGATGAACTGAATCCGCCGCCGAACATGGCCGCCAAATCTTCGGGGTTGATTTGATGACCGGCATAACGGGCGCCTTGAAAGCCGTTCCCGCCGCCAAATCCGCCGGTACCGTTAAATCCGCCGCCGAACGGGGTGGGATTTCCCTCACCGTCAATTTCACCGGCATCAAAGCGCCGTCGTTTATCGGGATCGGATAACAAATCGTATGCTGCCGTAACGGCTTTGAACTTATCGGCGGCGTTTTTATCGGGATTGACATCGGGATGCAACGTTCGCGCCAATTTACGATAGGCTTTTTTTATCTCATCGGCGGTGGCTGTTTTTTTTATACCCAGTAAATCATAAGGATTGGCCATTTTTATCTCCGTTCTTCGGTTGATATATTATATAATCAAATTTTTCAAAAAATCTATGAAAAAAACAAAAAAAAGTATATTTTTTTGAAAAAAATAATTTTTATCTTCCGGCTGATTATTTTCGAAAGCCGAGAATAAAAAAAAGATTGAAATGTTTTTGAAAAGGCATATAATAAAGAAATAAAGGCAAATAAAATGATATTATACGATCAGGAAAACATTATTCAAGCCCTGTTGCAACCGGAAATTTATCCGGCCGCGTGGCATGTCTCGTCGGTGGAGTTGTTGCAGTCGCACATTGCCTTGTTGTTTCTGGTCGGTGATTATGTGTTGAAGCTCAAACGCGCGGTTTTGCTGCCGAATGTTGATTTTTCAACGCCGCAAAAAAGGCGTGTTGCCTGTGTGCGGGAAATGCGTCGCAGTACGGTTTATGCACCGCATCTGATTACGGGTATTCGTTCCGTTCGACAATTGCCGAACGGGCAAATTGTTTTGGGCGGGCAGGTCGGTGTTGAAATCGATTCGGTTTTGGTGATGCGGCGGCTTAAAAAATCCGAAATTTTAGGTGTTAATTTGCCCGAGGCTGATTTTGATCGCTTTGAAGTGATGGATTTGGCCGAGCAGTTGGCCGATTTGCATTGCAAAGCCAAAACGTTTCGCACCAAATGGTCCTATACCGATATTCAAAACGTGATTAAAGGCATTGCCGTCAGTTTGTCGGATTTCACAACGTTTATTCCGCCGAAACGCTTGCAGGAGTTGACGCAAAAGAGTTTGCAATTTTTAAAGCGACAGGCGCCGTTGATTGCTTTGCGTCAAAAGGGCGGATATGTGCGAAAATGTCACGGGGAATTGTTGTTGAGCAACATTGCCCGAGATAACGGCAAATATTTATTTTTCAGTCCGATTGAATATAACGAATCGCTGGATTGTATTGATACGCTTTATGATTTGGCCTCTTTATTGATGGATTTCGAACGGCGCGGATTAAGACGGCTGGCCAATATTTTATTTAATCACTATCTGGCATATACCAATGATACGTCGGGTTATCCGTTGTTGCCGTTATATCAGTCCATGCGGGCGGCTTCACGAGCGGTTATGTGCGCGCGCAAATCGCTTCTTGTGGCAGATAAAGAAAAAGAAGAGGCGCAAAAAAGTGCGCAACGATATTTTAATTTAGCCGTTCACTTTTTGGGTTTAAATAAGCCGGCGCTCATTGCCTGCGGCGGATTTTCGGGCAGCGGAAAATCGCGTGTGGCGCGCGAGTTGGGCGGGTTGTTAAATCCGGCGCCCGGAGCCGTTATTTTGCGCGATGATGTGGTGAAAAAGCAAATGGCGGGTTGTCCTTTGAATGAAAAACTCTCAAAATCATATCAAACGCCGGCCTTTGAACAAGTGGTCTATGATGTGTTGCGTCAACAGGCGCAAACGGCGTTATCCGTAGGATCCGTCGTGATTATAGATGCTTTGTTTCATAACGAAAAGGAACGGAAAAAAGTGGAAAGTTTGGCGCAAAAAATGTCGGTGCCTTTTGTGGGGCTTTGGATTGAGGCCCCGCTTGATGTGCGCTTATCGCGGGTTAAGACTCGCAAGCGCAATCCGTCGGATATTCGCAACAGCGAACAGCTGGAAGAGCAATTATCGGCGCATATCGGCGTGATTGATTGGCATTGCATTAACACAAACAGGGAGCGAAACGATACCATTGCGGCTGCCGTTAAAATTTTGACGCAGGCCGGCATTGATGTTAATGAACAAAAGGAGTAAAAATGCATTTATTAACGGGTTCGGATATAATTGTTTCTTTCATTGTGGGCGTTGTTTTATGTCTGATTTACTTTTATTTACTCTGGCGAACCATGGGTATTGTGCGAAAATCGACTCATCCGATGATGATTTTATTCTTTTCGGGCGCTTTACGCATTTTTTTGCTGATATTTATTGCCTTGTTGTTCGCCGAGCAGAATATGGCACGGCTTTTGTTGATTTTCTGCGTGTTTATGCTCACGCGTTTTGTGTTGTTAAAAATTGCCAAGCCGGCATTTAAGCAAGAGTTTGAAAAAAGCGAAATTGTTTATCATAACGAAAAGCCGAAAGCGTTAAAAAGCGGTTTAAAAAGAAAAGGGCAGGCCAAAGCCCGCAAGAAGAGCGTTCAAAAATAAAAAAGTTTAAAATCACTGTTTTGTTTTTAATAAAACGAACAATTTTTTGTACTGTCTTTTTACATAACGGATGCTTTCATTTTCTTGTTTTTTAATAACAAAAGGCATGGCCGTCGCTCACCAAGTTATCTCTACCGAAATATCGCGGGCGAGCGGTAACAATTCCGTTTGGTCCGATAACCCACGCATAGCAAGGATTATTTCCGTCATTAAGCCAAACAAAACTTTCGGAGTCATTGTTAAAAAACGTTTCTCGTAATGTTTTCAGTTTATCCGGAATATTTGATGAACCGCTTGTTCCGGTAGTATCTTTTTTGCAATACAAATGGATACCTTCGGCGAGACTTAATCGTTGACATTGTTTGACTTGGTGATCCAAATTACAATTTCCATCACTGCATTTACAACCATCTTGAACCACAATTTCATTGGCGCATTGTAAATTGAGTTTGCTCCAACTCACCATGTTACCGCCGCAATCTGTTATGCGCGTAAGGGCTTGACAGTAATTTTGAGCGCTCCACCATGTCATTGTTTCATCTGATACATAGTAGGTTTCATTATC
>CANQUX010000020.1 GCA_947627155.1 uncultured Alphaproteobacteria bacterium
TCTGTTGTTTTTTCATGGTTTCTCCTCCTGTTAATTCTACTTCAATAGCATAAATTAAACGTACCTTTAATGCAACGCTGATTCCGGGGCAAAATTACCCCTATAAATCGCAAAAACAGGCTTTTTATAACCCTTTGATATTGCATTAAAAATACCTCTAAATAAATTTTTTTTGAAAAAATGCAAAAAAAGTGTTGCAAAAAACGTACGTTTAATTGATGCATATTTTTTGATGCATATTCAAAAAAAATCGCCTTGATGAGAGGCGACCGGAAGTTAACAACTATCTCTTTGATATAGCGCGATATATTGACCAAAAGGCTATTTTATCGCCTTCCGGTCGTTCGATTATTTGCCTTGTTTATAAAAAAACAGGGCTAAAAATCTATCCTTTTTCAAGGATACAAAGAGAGAGGTTGTTAAGCCTCGGGGCACACATCACTTGCCTTGCCTTTGAGTATAAAGGTACTCAAAACCAATGTCAAGCAGAAAAATTTGCATCATTTATTTTTCTTATTTTCGGCACACCGCGCCGGCTCACGTTCCACGAGCCGGCACTTCCCGCCGAAAATTAAGAAAGAAATGCCAAAGCAACATATTTTTTACCTTTCTACTCCACCGAATCGCCTTGTTTTCGGCACACCGCGCCAGCTTATGTTCCACAAGCCGGCACTTCCCGCCGAAAATAAAAAAAAGCCCGAAACAATGTATTTTTTACCGTTTATCCCCTCGAATCGCCTAATTTTCGGCACACCGCGCTATCCCACGTTTCACGGGATAGCACTTTCCGCCGAAAATTAAGAAAAACTCATCGCCTGCCAATAGAAAAAAATAAAATCAGTCCTTATTCTATCACCGCACCGACTCGCGTTCCTCAGGCCGATACTTCCCGTCGAAATGATGCTTTTTGCCTTGTTTTTTCTTTATTGAGCCATCAATGTACCGCTTAATTTCTGTCAAAACGTATGGCACTTTGTCAGCGCCGCTTTTTATCGAGAAGTTTTTGATGTCGCAATTTTTCCTGTCTTAAAAATCGATAAATAGTGTTTCGACTGACATGAAACTGTTCGGCAATTTGTCTTTGAGATACATTTTCACTGTATAAAATGATAATTTTTGCTTCATCGTTTCTAATTTTGGCAAAGGCACTGAGAGATCCCAGCGGACGCCCTAAATGTTTTCCTTCGGCTTTTAAGCGATGTAAACTTTCTTTGGTGCGTTGCGAAATTAATTGCCGTTCAATTTCTGCCGATAATGCAAAAGCAAAAGCCAACACTTTTGATTGAATATCGGCCCCCAATCGGTAATGTTCCTTAATTGTCCAAATTTGACATTCTTTTTCCAAACAATGTTGCAAAATGCTCATCACTTGCAATAAATTTCTGCCCAATCGGGAAAGTTCGGTGGAAATAAGAATATCTCCGGCATGAAGCTGTTCGAGTAAAGTTCCCAGTTTTCGTTTTTCCAAACTGGTGCGCGAAGAAATGGTTTCTTCAATCCATTGGTTAATGGTCAGATGATTTTTAAGGCAAAATTTTTTAATTTCAAAACGTTGATTTTCAACGGATTGATGATCTGTTGAAATGCGAATGTATCCGTAAATCATATTGTGTCCTTTTGTTTATAGTTAAAAACAGAATGATCAAAACTCATCTACTTTTGACTATAACAGTATTTGTTAAATTTTGTAAATAATAAAATAAAAATATATGTTTTTTTTTATAATTCTATTAATATTTATACTGCTCGCCGAAAAATAAATCAAAATTCGAGTTTTTAACTGTGCCGGACAATATGTTACAGACTACTTATTTATTTTTAATTGTTAAGCCGTCTTGAAACGCGTGACCGACGGGCGCGCCCACTAACCGATAAACATTTGCGGCACTGTCAAACGTGAGCAGATTCATTTTGCCGATGTCAATTTCGCCTTTGTCGTTTAAGATTGATTCATCTGCCGTTACGTTGACCACGCGTCCGATAACTTGAAAGTCTTCCTCAACGGGACGCATTTCAACCACTTCGCATTCCAATACCAACGGATATTCCGAAATGACGGGTGCATCGACAAATTGACTTTTTTCAATGTGTACGCCCGCTTTTTCAATTTTGTTGACGCGGCGACCGCTTTCCAAGCCGAAATAATCGGAAATTTGAAGCGTTTCTTTTGTTGCAAAAGCAAGCGTAAACGCTTTTTTGAGCTTTAAATTGTCGGTTGTTTTGTGCGGCGCCAATAAAATACTCACTTCGTGATAATTCCACTGCGTTCCCCAAGCGGCATTCATGGCATTCGGCACGCCGTTTTCATCGTAGGTGGCAATAATAAATACCGGTAAGGGACAGATAAGCGTTTTATTTCCTAAATTTTTTCTCATATTTCCCTCCGTTTACTTTAATTTATTATATTCTTCATCGGTAACGGGTTCAAGCCATTCGTTCGTTGCGCCTTCCGCCGGTACGGCCAGTGCCAAATGCGTGAACCAGCTGTCTTTTGCGGCGCCGTGCCAATGCTTCACTTCGGGCGGAATGTTAACAACATCGCCGGGCTTTAATTCTTGTGCCGGCTTGCCCCATTCCTGATAATAGCCCCGACCCGCAACAACCAATAAAATTTGGCCGCCTTTGTGATGAATATGCCAGTTGTTGCGACATTTCGGCTCAAAAGTCACGTTTGCAATGTTCACGCCCGTTTGCGTGAGCGGATTTAAATAACTTTTGCCGATAAAATACGGTGCATAAGCCGTGTTTTCTTTTCCGAAACCGAATAATACGTTTTCGGCCGTTTCTTGTTGTGCCGTTTTTAAAATTTCGGCAATTTGCTCATCGGTTAAGCCGTTATGTTTACCGATGGCAATATGGCTGTTTAATTGACTGTCAACACCTGTTCTGGCCGCAAGCATGGCAATGGTTGCCAATTCGCGGGTTTGCCAATCAACAGTATCGCGGGCAAAAATATCACCGAATAAATGCGCTTTTAAATAAGCATCAATGGCGGGAGCAAAATCGAAAATTTTGCCGGTTACGGGTGCGCCGACCAGCTGCGTTTGATTTTGCGTGCCGATTTTAAGGCTGTTTTCATTCGGCAAAACGGGAGATGTTGCACCGAGCGTATCTTGTCCGTGACGTTCTTCCGTGAGTTGCATCAGTTCGTTTAAGGCATTTAAACTCCGCGGGAAACCGCAATAAGCATAAGCTTGAACCAAAATTTCTTTTAAAGTGTTCACCGAAACGCCGGTGTTTAAAGCGTTTGTGAGCGCCGTTTTGAGCGCACTCATATCGCCGCGCGCCGTTTGAACCGCAACTTGAACAATAGCTTGTTGTTCTTGTGATAAAGTATTTGCCATGGATTTTCCTCCTGTAAAAAAGAATGTGAAAAAAAGAAGACCGCATAATATGTTTTTAATCATTTTACCCTCCTTAAAAATGTGTTTTAAGTTTAATAAGTTTTATTTTTTGAGTCAATAAAAATTATTCGTATAAAATTTTTTCTGATGGTTTTTGCTCTTGACAGGGGGTTATTTTTCTTTTATTCTTTATTTATATGTAAAACAAATAAGGAGGAAAAAATGAATAAAACAGCAGCTTGCTCGGCAATTGCCGTCAGTTTGGCAATGGCCGCACCGCAAACCGGCGTGGCGGCACCGAATAACCAAAATTCAAATGAAATTGTGTGGGATAAAACGTTTGAAAAAAGCAATTCGGTTGACACACAAAAAGTTTCGTTTCAAAATCGATACGGTATTACACTCGTCGGTGATTTATATATGCCGAAAAACAAAACGCAGGAAAAATTACCGGCTATCGTGATTGCGGGTCCGTTCGGTGCCGTGAAAGAGCAGGCTTCCGGTTTATATGCGCAAACATTGGCGGAGCGCGGCTTTGTTACGTTGGCTTTTGATCCTTCGTTTACGGGCGAAAGCGGCGGAGAAGTGCGTCATGTGGCCTCGCCGGACATTAACACCGAAGATTTCAGCGCCGCAGTGGATTATTTATCCGTTCAACCGTTTGTGAATGCCGATAAAATCGGCTTAATCGGTATTTGCGGTTTCGGAGGAATGGGGTTAAATGCGGCGGCTATGGATACACGTATTAAGGCAACCGTAACGGCAACCATGTATGATATGTCGCGCGTGAATGCCAACGGTTATTTTGATGCCATGGATACTGATGCGCGTTATCGGTTAAAGGAACAATTAAATGCGCAACGAACAAAAGATTTTCAAAATCACTCTTATGTTGCGGCGCCCGGTTTGCCTGATAAATTAACGGGCGAAGAGCCGCAATTTGTGCAAGATTATTTCGGCTATTATAAAACAAAGCGCGGCTATCATCCCCGTTCGATTAATTCCACCGGCGGTTGGAATATGACATCATCTTTATCGTTTATCAATATGCCTATTTTGGCATACAGTTCCGAAATTCGTTCACCGGTGTTAATGATTCACGGCGAAAAAGCGCACAGTCGCTATTTCAGTGAAGATGCTTTCAAAAAATTAACGGGTAACAATAAAGAATTGTTGATTGTGCCGAATGCCAATCATGTTGATTTATACGATAATATGGAAAAGATTCCGTTTGATAAAATTGAGGCGTTTTTTAAAGAAAATTTAAAATAAGCAAAAAAACAGTTGCCGATTGCATTTGTTTTTGTTATAGTACATACATTCTTAACAGGGAGGATGTATGAAGAAGATTTTTGCACTGTTTATTTATGTTATCAGTATCGGAATAACATATAGTGCTTTAAGTTTTTGGACGGCTTATCATAAGCCCTGTTTTTCAATTATTACATCAGTTTATAATTATGATAAATATGTTGCTCATACCATTGAAAGCGTATTGGCTTCCGATTATCCGTATTTTGAATTGATATTGGTAAACGACGGTTCAACGGATCATTCGTTGGATGTGATTAAAAGATATGCTTTAAAAGATAAACGGATTAAAGTGATTGATCAGGAAAATCAGGGTCTTTCCATTGCGCGAAACAATGCAATGAAAATTGCAAAGGGTGATTATTTTTGGTTTGTCGATGCCGATGATTATATTTCTCCAAAAGCGTTAAGCAGTCTGGCAAATCAAATTAAAAAAACAAATTATCCCGATTTAATTTCTTTTTATATTCAAACAGTTGATGAAAACGAACAAAATTTACCCGTTAGCGGCTATTGGAAATTACCGATAGAATTGGAAGGATACAGAGATTTTGTTTTTATCGGCAATTCATTACCGTTGAACGTGATTGCCGCTTATTCGGTGACCAGCGGAAAACAAATATATTCAAAAAAGTTTTTGCAAAAGCATAATATTAAGTTTGTGCCGAAACTGGTGTTTGAAGATGATTGTTTCTTTTTAACAACGTTAGAAGCAGGTGCGCGCGGAACAATTATTCCCGACTTTTTATACTATAAACGGGCACATGGTAAATCTATTGTTGCCAATAAACCGCTTTATTACGATTCAACGGCTTTATTGCCGATTAAAATATATGAAGCCGTTAAACGGGTCGGCGCTCCGGAAGAAAGAGCCAGAATGTATTGGCAACTTTATTTCGGCGGTATCTTCGGAAAGTTTCCCGGACGGAAAAAAGATTTGATTCCGTTGGAAAAATTACTTAATTATATCAGTGATCAGCCGCAAGATGAATTTTGGCAAACTCAAAACAAAAATTTATTGGAGTTTTATGAAGAAAAAAAGAATTCTCCGCTGCGGGAAGAGGAGTAGGTGTTTAAAAATAAAATGTTTGAAACAACTCAAAAAAACTTTATATTAAGAAATTTTCAAGCAACTGATTTGGCAACGTTAATCAAAATTGCCGATGCCATGAACAAACAAGATTTGCAAGATAAAAATTATCATGCCTATTATGCTTTGGCAGTGCCGTATCACACGCCTGATTATCAAAACAAACTTGTTCAAAAGGGAAGGGCATTTCTGGAAAAAAATGCCAAAGAAATGCAACAAAATCCGCGCATCACTTATCGTATGGCCGTTTGTACGCCCGATAAACGGTTAATCGGCGGCATTGCCATTGATATGATGCCGCATTTAAATGAAAACAATCAATTTATTTACGGTGATTTGGGCTATTTCATCACACCGAGTGAGGGGGGTAGGGGTATTATTCCGGAAGTGGTCAAATATGTGCTTCCCATTTATTTTAAGCACTTTGCACGCCTTGATTTTACCATTCATCCCGATAATGTTTACTCTCAAAAAGTGGCAGAAAAATTAAATGCCAAATCGGTCGGATTTATTGAAAAAAGCAGCTATGAAAATCAGCCGCGCGTTCAATATTGTTTGTTAAAAAAAGAGTTTGAAAAAATGCAAACGGTGTGTCGGTCAAATATGCCGATTTTGCAGTTCTCTCATCAAAATCAGCGCGGGTAAATAAGGAAATAAAAACATGTTCAGTGATGCAAATTTACCGGAACCCGCGTTTATTACGGAAGTGGAAAATCCGCCGCGTTTAACGCAAATTAACGCGTCCGATTTTATTTTTTTCGATGAAACGTTTACAACGGATCGACGCATTCGTTCTTATACGTATCAAATGTTATTAAATGCGCGCCGGTTTTTGCCCGAAAATCATTATTTTAAAATTTATGAAGCGTATCGGTCGATTGAGGCACAAAAATTGTTGTGGAATAAAGTGGTTCAAGAACAAAAAGCCCTTCACCCGGAAATGAATGAGCAATCGGAAGAATTTATTGCTTTGTGCGATGTGTTTTGCGCAAATCCCTATCGGCAGGGCAGCGGGCATCAAAGCGGCGCCGCCGTTGATGTAACGCTTTGTGATAAAACGGGTGTCGAGTATGATATGGGCGGTGTTGTGCGCGGGTTTGATGAGTCGGCCGATTTTGATTATCCCGTTTTGCCCGAACAAAGAAAAAATCGACTGATTTTGCGTGAAGCATTAACAAAAGCAGGCTTTGTCAATTATCCGTCGGAGTGGTGGCATTATTCTTTCGGCGATCGGTTGTGGGCGCGTTTAACGGGCTCTGAAATTGCCGTTTTCGGAAAGCTGGATTTATAAAATAACTTGACTTTTCTTTCAAATTTTATTAAAATCACTTTGTTTTGAATAACACTTTTTGGTGTAAGGATCAGCAGCACATGTGGTTCAGGAATTTGTTTGGAAAAAAATATTTGGGAACGGCTCACATTCCCACATGGCGCACTTATCGAAAATCAATTTCTCAAATCAGTTATAATATTCACCGAGATTGGGTTCGGGCAATAATGATCGGAATAAATACTCTTGATGAAGCGGAAAAACGTAAAAAAATCGATGCAAAAGTTGAAAATGATTTTAAAGAAAAATATTATAAAGAATATCCGATTATAAAGGCGTTTCAAAATGAAGTGTGCGGTGATTGTCGCGCAGAAAAGTTGGAAAAATTTTTAAAAGAAGGCGTTGATCCGAATTTTATGATTTGGCATGACAAAGATGAGGGATTTAATCGATTTCTGACATCATTAAAAATTGAAAAGTATCCCATTCATTTTGCCGTGCAAAAAAAGAATTTGCAAGCGGTTAAATTGTTGTGTGAATACGGTTCCAAAGTGAATTATGAAGATGCCGATTCCCTTTTGTTTGCGGCGGCGAAAAATAAAGATTGTGAGATGCTGGAATATCTTTTGAAAAAGCATGCCGATGTGAATTTTCGCTCTGTTGCCGGTTGTGAACATGTGCTGACGGCAATCGGGTATCAATCACAAGAAATGCTTTCATTATTTATTAAGTATGGTTTTAAGGAAAAAGCAGAAGATTCTTTGTTGGAGGCGGCAATTCATTTCGGTGCCGTTAAAATGATTCCTTTTTTGGAGAAAAATTTACATCAATCACCAGAAAACAACAATAAGGCTTTATTGTGTGCCGCGCGTGTGGGACAGTTTGAGGCCGTTCAACTGTTACTGCAATATAAAGCCGATGTCAATTATCATTCGCGGTTTTTTTCCCCGTTAGAAGAAGCTCTTGTTGTTGATGAGAATTGGAAGAATAAAGAAAAAATCATTCAAGAGAAAGAAAAAATCATTCGCTTGTTGTTATCGCACGGGGCTGAGGTGAACAGTCCTGATAAATGGAATGAATTGCCGTTATATGCGCTTTTTTCGAACGCAAACGAAGCTTCTTTTAAAATGGCGCGTGTTTTGCTGGATAACGGCGCACGGTTCGATTTAAAACGATTGCCGCAAATTGAAAAAGAGCTGAATGAGTGGTTTGAAAAAACATTCAAAGAAAGCCCGGAGGATCGTCAGCCGGAAATTCTGAAAAAAATGCGTTTTCTTCAAAAGCGCAATCGGCAAATTTATGCCTATTATTTGTTCCATAAAGTGAAAGAGCAAAATGCAGATGAAATTATGAAAGCCGCGCAAGATGAAAATGTGTTGAAAATTTTGAATGACAGGCACTTGTTGCCGCTGCTTTACATGGGTTTGAATTACGATTATTCCCGAAAAATGTATGACATTCATGTTCAAAAAATAAAAAATTTAGACTATGCGTTAAAAGTGAAAATCAGGCAGATTATTCGAAAAAAACATCTGGAACGGATAAAAAATTAAATAAGTTGACATAAAAATATTTTTCTGATATAATACCGTTATATTTTTTAATAAATTCGGAGCGGGTTATGAGTGAATTTGTTTTGGGAACGCCGGAATATCCGTTAATTGATGTTGTTCCTCAGGGAACAGATGAAAAAAATTATCAGCCGGAGTTAGGTGTTCGGGCTGATGCTTCTTTGCCGATACGCATTGCAACAAATGTGGAGCCGCCGGCCGGTGTTTCGTTAAATGATTATGTTTACGGATTATATATTCGTCAATTGCCGGTTCGGAGTATGTTAGCGGCTGCAAACGATGAGATTGATAAGCGAAACAAAGCCGATAACAACCGTCAAAAAACGTGGGCGTCCGGCTTTTTGGGCGCGCCGGGAACGGGTAAAACTTTTTGTTTTGTCAATTGGGGGCGAATCACGCATCAAAAAGGGGCATTGTTGGTTGATTGCTCTGAAAAAGATGCTAAAACGTTGTTTGAAAATCCCGAGTTTGATGCTTCTTCCGCCAATCGCGAAAAAGCGGCCATCGATGTGAAAATTAAGTATCGCAACATGCAGCGGGCAGACGGTTTATCCGATGAAAGTCTGGCGTTATTAAAAAGCGTGGCGGGTGCGGCCGTCAAAGAAGATGAAAACGGGCGTGTCAGCGTTGATTGGTCCGCCGTGCGTTTTAACGGAAAAACCATGCGTGAGCATGAATATAATATGCAGGTTTTTCAAAAAACGTTGAGTGATATTTGCCAAAAAGAAAATATTTCCGTTACATCAGATAAATCAAACATCGGCATTGTTATGAAAGACGGCGAGTTGTTTCGTGTGTTTGATCCCGCATCACCCGATTACGGTCGTCCCGTGATTTTAGATGAATTAAATCGAGCCAAATTCGGCACGTTGGATAATTTATACGGCTTATTGAATTTTTTAAATTCCCCGGGTGTCACACAATTTAAAATAACGGGTGCCGATAATCGGGAAATTATAATTGATAAAGATAAAATTCCCGAAACATTTTATTTGAATTTTACGGGAAACCAAGCCATTGAGGGTATGGGATCGCAATTGTTTAACGATCCGTTTTTATCGCGTGTGCCGGAAGGGTTTGCTTTGAAAACCATTCCCGATTTAACACCTGCGGATTATGCCGATATGATTTGCAGCTATTTAATGGGCGGCGTGCCGGGTGTTATTTTGCGCGATGCTTTTAATGTGAAAGAAGATGAAGCCAAACAAGAGAATTTTGTCGGTTTCTTGCAAAAAGTGCGTGAAGTCGGCTTAACGGCGCAGGAAATAAAAGAAATACCGGTATGGCAAAAAATGAATATTGCTAATGCCGATAAAATAATTAAATTATCGGAAAGATTAGGGCGTTTTCTGTATGAAGTGAAAGAATTGGCGCATCAGCGGGGTACTTATCTTAAAATGAATGATAAACCGGATATCGATCCGGAATATGAGGCTTATTTATCCAAGCGGATGATTGATTTCAGAACCGTTCCCTATTTTTTCATTGAAGCAGAGCATATGAAGGCGCCTGTTTCCAATATGTCGGCTTTTCCGAGTTTTAAAGCGCAGGCAGATCAAATTCCCCCGTCCGATGCGCAGCAGGAGGAACTGTTGCGATACAAAATGCGTGGAAATAATTTGGAAAAAGTGATTGCCGATTGGTTATATATGACATTTTGTCCCGTTGATAAAGGCGTGCGCAAAATTGATGAAACGGAAGTTGACAGAATGTATCATGCCGCTTTGGAATTGGGGTATATGAATTTAATTTTCCATAAAAATACATCAGAAGCCCGAACAAACGGCGAAACGATTGCCGATTTATATAATGTGGATATTTCTCAAACAATCCTCGGCGCAAATATGGCTCATCGCAGTTTAAGAGATGCGCTTGTTGCCGTTTTGAAAAACAAATATCCCGAGTTGGAGTCAGAAACAAATGATTCCGTTTTGCCGATCAGCACGTTAGCGGCCGCATTAAATGTTCTGACGGATCAAAAAGAAGCGGAACAATCGAATTTATTGGTTTTTAATGAAAATCCGGATTCCGTTAAAGCAAACCTGATTCAACCGACTGCAGATTTGAAGATGCCTTGGGAGGAAATGCGGGAAAATGAGGAAGGGGCGTTTATTTCAACGGAAAACTTATTGTTATCTTTAAGCATTCATCAATTAAAAAATCAAAATATAGAACGGTTATTTTCTTTGTATGATAAATTTTCGGATAAGCAGGCGTGGGATACTTATAATTCGCCTATAACGAGGAATTATGCTGCGCCGAAGCAGGAAACGGGGCCTGTTCGGGCCATGTTTGCAAAAACAACAGATTTAACAACGCAACAACCCGTTCATTTGTTATTGATATATAATCAGGAAAAAAACAAACTTCTTGTGGCGGGAAACACGGTTAATCCGGCGGTTTTAAAAGTGTTTTCTTCTCCGAATCGTATGTATATCGACAGAACCGCCCCCTCTTGTCAGAAAAATTTGTCAGAAACCGTCGAGCAGTTTTTGGAAGATGATATTTTTGGCGTGGAAGAAATGTTAATGAATAAATTACTTCTTGAAAACGAGAATGATGATGTGAAAAAAATGGCGAAGGAGGGTTATGATATCGAACAAATTATTATGCTTGATAAGGTGGCAGAAGCTTTGCCGTTAAGAGCAGGCGTGTCATCGAAAGGGAAGCATCAGGTACCGACGGTGAAAAAGACGATTTCGCCTAAAAGTCGGGAGGGAGGCAGAAGTTGAAAAAAAGCACGTTGATGAGCGGGGCGTTGTTAAACAAAATCAAAGAAAAACCGTATGAAAAAATAGGGCTTTGCGAAGTTTATACCGTTTCGGAAAATTGGGTGTTAAATGAGCTGGCTGAAACAAACGCCGTTTATCAGGTTCAAAACGTTGCCGATTTTGAAGAAGCGTTACAAACCCGATCCGATTTACTGGTTTCTGCTTATTTAATCAATAAACCGGTTTTAACGGATATTTTAAAGCGAACCTCCCGTTTTTGCCGTGTTTTTTACGGTGATTTTTAAAACAGAGATTTTTTGATGACCGATTGTTCTCTTCAAACGATTATGAAAGAAAAAATGACGCGTTTGCGGCAAGCAACGAGTTTTGCTTTTTTGCATCAAAAAGTCAATGAGCAATTTTATCAGCTGATGTTAATGGAAATTCAAAAGACGGCAGCGGCTTTGAAGGGGGTAAACGATTCGGTTTTGAAAAAACAGTTGGCTTTGGCTAATCAGGCTTATTTGCAAGGGGCGGTTAAAGAAAAAATCGAACTCAATTCTCCGTTACTGCAATATGTTTGGGCGTTGGCGTTAATCAGAATTGCTTCCAATGCGAAAATTATGAAAACATGGCCGACGGAAAATCAATCGGAAAACGGCTTAATCAATACCCGCATTTGGGAACAAATCAAAGAAACCGATGTGATGCGGCAAGAGCTTCAAAATGTGACGGTGATGTTGGCCTCGCGCGGGTTTGTGTATGATACAATGAAAATTCGGTGGGGCGGCACGAATTATCCGGGTGTTGGCTATTATTTTTCACCTGATCAAAAATTGGTGAATATGGATATGTTGTTTGCCTTGCTGATGGGGTTGGAACATGCCCGTGCGGCCGTGTTTCATGAGTTGGCGCATTCGTGCGGCACCAAAATGGTTACGCCGTGGCGCACGCAAACACTGAAACGCATTGAGGCATTGGAAAAAAAGCCTCACTTAACGCCCGAAGAAGAAAAAGAACTCTTTAAATTATCGGTTTCGGTTCAGCTGCATTTTTATGTATATGATGAGGCCGAAAACAGTTTTGCCAGCGGTTTCGGTTGTTTGTTAACGGATGAGGGGTTGTATCATCAGGATTTGCGGTATGATGTGTGTGCCATAGAGGCGCAAAGTTTGTCAATTGCGGGGCATTTGTTTGAAAATGAAGCGAGTTCCAAAAAATTGGCGCAAAAAATCAATCAGGGGTTTGAAGAAATAGCGCAAAACGAAAGAACGCCTTCATCAGAATTTTCAAATATGAAAAAGGTGTTGCGCGAGGCGTTCTATTCAAATAACGGGTTGTTTGAAAATAAACGAGAAGAATGGGAAAAACTGGGTATTCATGTTGATTGGCTGACGGGGTATGATCAAAACGGGCGTGTTATTTCAAGGCAGGAAGTTTTAAATGAAATAACGGTTTTATCCGCGCGGCTTCAAAGTTATCAAATTCCGTTGGATATTCATTCCTCCCGTTCTTATGTGATTCAAAAAATTGAGGCGGCATCGCGGGCGCGTCAGGAAATTGTTGATGATATTTACAATCGATTTTTTAAAGAGACCTGTGAAAAAATGTATCAAAAATTGTCTCAAAAGCAAGAAGATAAGGAAATTTCAGCGGAGTTTCGGGAAAGCCGAAACGCCGATCAAAATCATCGGGATAATGAGGGCAACGGGGCGAATACGCAATTGCCGCAAAAAGCAAATTCCAAACAATCGGAAGATTCAAAGCAATCGGAAGATTCAAAGCAATCGAAAGATTCAAAGCAATCGGAAAATTCAAAACAACAATCCGATGATGCCGAACAAAACGAACAAAATAATCAACGAGCGCGGCAGAAACAAGTTGCCGATTCGGATGACGGCAAAGATGTACAGAACATTATTGATGAGGCAAATGAACGAAAAGAAGCCGAAGAAAAACAAAAAGAAAATATGACTGATTGGACGCCTTCTTTTTCCGATGATTTTCAAAAACCGATGTTTCAAAAAGATGAAAATGCCTATAATGAAATTATTAAAAAATATCCGTCGGAATTAAAGGGATTGAAAGATTTATTTGCCCAATTAAAGAACATATATTTAGATGATAAACACGAAAAACAGCGTGAGTTAATGCCCGAAGGTGGATTGAACGATTCTTTAAACATTCAATCGGTTCAAAATTTGTTGATTAAACAAGCGGCCGGCCGGCAAATCGGCATTGATGATTATAAACATTACAATAATCCGGTTGCGCCGAAACTCAAAAAAGCGCCGATTGATATTTGTGTGTTTATTGATGTTTCCGGCAGTGTCGAATCAAGCGGCTATTCAAAATTGGCGGTGGAAATCGGTTGTTTGTTAAATGAGGCCGTTCGGAAAAACGCCTATTTCAACGTGTATGTGGGGGCTATGACAAATCCGGCGTGGTTTTTGGCGGAACCCGGTATGAATGATAAAGAAATTGCCGGTAATTTGGGCGCTCTTTTCAGACAGGAGGATGTGTGCAGTGTCGGTGATGAAATTTATGATGTAACCGTCAGTGCGCTTCAAAAAATTGTCAATCGACACAATAACTTTGAAAAGGAAGGGGCGGTTCACTTCTTTTACATTACCGACGGCGGGCATAATGATGAAAATGTGGCGCGGCCGGCCTTAAACAAGCTGATGAATGAGTCCCCGTTCACAACGTTTAATTGGATCAGTCTTCCGTGGGAATTTTATTTTCAGGAAAATTGTTTGAATAAGTTAAAGCAAGACAGAGCCGGATATAAGGGCGCCAAAGGAATTGTCTGGGCGAATTGCAAGAAAGCCGAAGATATTTTGCCCGCTTTGAAAAAGTTGTTAAAGGAACGGATTATCGATATGAAACGTCTGCCGGCAACAACAAGTCTATGGAAGAAACAAAGTTTGTCGCGTGTGTTGGAAAAAGTCAAGCAACGTTAAGTTTTAACGATTTTTTTCCTGATAAAGCGATTGTTTCATTTGTAAAAGCGTTTGTTTTTTCTGTTGTTTCATATCGGTTATCAGGCGCGCGGCAAGACCGACGTTTCCACTCCAAAAAATGTTTTTTTCATCTTTTTTCCACCCGAAATAAGTGGCCAATTGTTGCTGCGGTTTTGAAAGATTTTCCGTTTTATTATGCGGAATGAAACACGCTCTCGGATGACCGTTTTTTGCGTAAATGAACGCGCCTTCAAAACAATGATTTAAACGGGTTAAAATTTCTTTTTTTCTTTTGTTGTAAATCATTAAATCAATCAGCACGTTTAATTTTTCCTGTGCTTTTTGATCCCGACAGCCTAAATACCAATCATTTTTATGCGTGCCGTATACATATTTAATCACCGATTTTGCGCCGATAAAATAATCAACCAAATCGCAGGCATATTGCTCCACCTCCGGTGTGTTGTGCGGTTGCGGAATTAAACATAAAGAGTGAGATTGCCCCGGAGCGGGCATAATATCGAAAACCCGTTTCAGATAAGACGCATGCAAAGCAGTAAAATTTTCAAATTTATCCGAAGCCATTTTTTACTCCTTCATCTTTTTTATATAGTTTGAAAGGAGCGCGAAAAAAAGAGGCTTTTATTTAAACTTTGGTATTCGTTATTTAAGCGTTAACAAAATACCTTGTTTTAAAAGCATATCGGTTAATTCATTGATGGCTTTTTGTTTATCCGGCTCGTTCAATATTTTGATGAAGTGATTTTTATCTAATACACACGAATGCGAAACGGGCGCTTGCCGATAGGATTCTGTTTGTTTGAACGTGTTGTTTTCAAAAACGCAACAGCCGATGGTGCGTTTGGACAGGGCATCAATAAATATGCCGAAAGCATTTTGCTTAAAGTCGTCAATGTTGTTAAAAATAATTTCTTTGTCCAGTTCCAATGTGTTTTCTTCATAAGAAACAACGCGTGCCACACGGGTGCCGTGCTTGAAAAGCATTTGCGGTGTCGGATTTGAAAACCAAATGGTTCGATGGTGCATTTTGTTGGCAACAAAAACGGGAATATCAGCCAAACAATCGCCGCTGCCGACATCAATTTGTTCGGCCAGTTGAACAGTGCCGTGTGTGGGCGTTTGCGTGATGGTGGCCGGCAGATTTTGCGGATAGATTCGACATTTTAAGCCGGGCTTCGGATCAATTGTCGTACTGCCGTAATAATATCGCGAACCGTTATACATTTTTGAAGCGCGCATGTGCATCACAAAGGCCGTTTCTTTTTGCGCTTGTGCTTTTTGCGCCGATTGAACCAAAAATTGAAGCAGGGCATTGACATTGAAACCCGTGACCGCGCTGACCGGTAAAATTTGATAATCAAATTGATAATTTTTCAAGAAATCCCGAACGGCTGTGATTTGCCGATTGAGTTTTTCTTCATTCGGCTTGCCGTTTTCATCGCTGATTAAATCGCATTTGGTTAAACAAACGCAAACGCGGCGAATGCGAAAGAGGGCGCAAATATCAAGGTGCCGTTTTGTTTGCTCGGAAATACCCTTTTGACAATCAATCACCGCCACCGCCGTATGACTTTGTGCTGCTGCAATGGCCATATTTTGCGTGTATTGCTCATGACCCGGGCAATCGAGAATGTGAAAGCGAATATCGGCATAGTCAAAATAGCGATGCGCCACATCAATGGTGATTTGCTGTTCTCTTTCCGAGAGCAGACCGTCTAAAAGCATGGCCGGTTCCAATTTTTCCGACCCGTTTCTTTTCGAAGCTTTTAACGCATCGGCAAGCTGATCTTTTTTCACATTTCCCGATAATAATAACAGTTGCCCGATTAAACTTGATTTTCCGTCATCGACGGCACCGCAACAAATAAATTTAAATACACTTTTCATTAAAAATACCCGTCTCTTTTCTTAATTTCCATTGAACCGTCCGTATCGTAATCAATCACCCGTGTAATGCGTTCGGTATATTCGGTTGTTTTCAGTTCTTCAATAATTTCATCAAGCGTTGAGGCGTTTGATAACACGGCGCCCGTTAACGGATAGCACCCCAAGGTGCGAAACCGCACTTTTTGAATTTCTCCTGTTTCGTTTTGCGTGGCAATCAATTGTCCGGTCGGCGTTTTGATACACCGGCGCTCATGCGCAAAATAAAGCGGTACGATTTCAATTTGTTCGGCTTTAATATATTCCCAAATATCAATTTCCGTCCAGTTTGACAGCGGAAAAACGCGCAGCTCCGTGGAATCGGTATAAAACGTATTGTAAAGCGGCGGCACTTCCGGATTTTGATTGCGGGGATCCCATTTGTGATATTGATTTCTGACCGAAACCATTCGTTCTTTGGCGCGTGATTTTTCTTCATCACGTCGCGACCCGCCGAAAGCAATTTTAAAACCGTATAAATCAAGGGCTTGTTTTAAACTTTCGGTTTTCATTTCATCGGTATAACGCCGACCGTCGGTAAACGGATTGAGTTTCAACGGATTTTGATAAACAATCAGGTTAATTTGTTTGGCAATTTTATCGCGAAATTCATACATTTCTTTAAATTTCCACCCCGTATCGATATGCATAAACCGAACAGGAATATCAAACGGCGCAAATGCTTTTTTAAATAAATGCAAGAGAACGCTTGAATCTTTTCCGATGGAATAAAAACAAACAATTTTAGAGCAATCGTTTGTATAACAAACTTCTCTGATTAAATCAATCGATTCGTCTTCCAATGTTTTTAAATGCGGTTCCATTAAATTATTTTACCCCCTGTTGATTTGGAAAAGAAAACGGCTCTGCCCGATAAAAATAGGTTTCGCCGCCGCGATAAACGGTTGCTTCAAAAAGCACCGCATGGGTTGTTAAATCATAGGTGATCAATTTGCCGAAAGAGATTCCCGTTTGGTTTTTATCCGTTACCGTGCTTAAATAAACCGTAACGGTGTTTTTGTTCGGTTCATAAAAAACGGAGGAGGCCGATTCGGCCGCAAAAGGCAGTGCTTCAAACCATTTGAGAGAAACGGTTTTACGGGAGGAATCAATTTTATAAACGGCTGCGTTTGAATTTTTTGTGGTGGCCATGGTTTTATCATATAATTCGCCCGAATTATCAAACACGCTGATAAGCCCCTCCTTTAAAACGCTGACATGGTGCGTTTTCGCGGGCCATTTAAACCCGGCAACCGCTTTTGTGCCGATTTGAACATCATTTTCATAAGGCACATTGTCAGAATTAACGGCGGTAAGCAGTTTATCTTTCAACGAGGGTCCCGTGCCGTCGCGCCCCGATTTTTCCAAGTCTTTATGTTGACTGAACACCCATTGGAGTTCTTTTGTTTTTTCGTTTATTTTGGCAATACCCGCATGACGGCAGGAAATAACAATACCGTTATCGGTTGCATCATAATCAACGGCATTCATGTGACACCAATCGTTCATACCGTAATTTTGAGCTGCCGAACGCACAATAACGGAGCGATCCGGATTTAAACACTCCGCCACATCAATAATATTCACGGTTTTGCCGGTTGTAAAATCAATTTCAATCACAAAATCGCGTTGTGTCAGTTGTTCTTGTCCTTCAAAGCGGGCGTGTTCCCCCGTAAAAGAGCCGATGACCAAAAAATTGCCGTTCGGTTTTTGAGCAATGCCGTGCGCAAAAGAAGTAAATCCTTCGGGAAAGGAATAATGTTTGCGTTTTTCACCCGCTAACGAATAACGGGTTAAGCCGAGGTTTCTGTCTTCGGCAATCAATTCGCCGTGCGATAAATAAACGGCCTCGTTTTGATTAGAAAAGGCAAGGCGAATCCAGCCGTTTTCATCAAACACAATACCGTCATGCAAAAAATAATACCGCTCATCGGGTGTGGTTTTCTTCTCAACAACAATTAACGCTCGTTTTTCAATTTTAGGCGTTTGAATCAGCACGCTTGTTTCATCGGAAGAATGATCTTCATAAACGGCTTTTAAAATCACCTGATTTTGATAATCCGGATATAACCCCAACACAAAAACGGTATGCTCCGTTGTTTTTTGAGGATAAGAAGTGATTAAATTTTCGGCGCCTTCGCGTCCGACAACCGTTACGGTTAAAGCGGCGGGTTTTTCTGTCGGAAATTTAATGACAGCTGCCAATTCCTGCCGTCGATAAGGGTTTAAGCGCACGAAAGGCTCTTTAAAGGTATAATCCATTTCCTTATAAGCTTCGTTGAAATCGGCATTTTCATCCGGTAGAGCGGCAAGCGCACCGAATGAAATAAAAAAGCTGAAAATCAAGCATAAAATCGGTTTCATTTTTCTGTCCTTAAAATACATAAAGCCTGTATGGTGGATTGATTGTCGTTTTTCGTGCGATAAACCGTGCCGTCCATTAAATCGGCATAATAAGCTTGCGGTGTGTTTAAGCGAATTTCATCTTCCAACCAGAAAAAGCCGCGAAAGGGAAATCCTTTTTTAAGTGCGGTTAATTTTTTTATGTTTAAACACCCGGGGCCTAATGACTTGCATGCAAAATCGGCTCTTGAGGCCGATTCCCAGCCTTTTCCTAAAGAGGAACAAAAATAATCGGCACTTGGCTTGTTCATAACGGAATCGGATAACACAAACAAGTTTTCCTGCACCGAAACGGGACCGTAGCCGCTTGTTTGATAGCAAAAGCCGGTGGCTGCGTTTGTTTTTTGACAATAAAAATCGGCCGGACAATCATTATTTGTTTGACAGGTTCCCGTCGGTGCCGTATCACAATATCGTCCGCCTTGTTGATCGAGATGATAACAGGCGCAGGCGCCGTTCCATGTGCCGCCGCGTCCGTGTACGCATTTATCGGCATCAAAGATATCCGTATGATAAACAGGGGTAGCGTTTGCCATTGCCATGCTCAGCACCCCGAATAAAAAAACAAGTATTTTCATTGGAATCCCGTTTGTTTTTTTGACTATATCAAAAGTTTTCAAAAAATGCAAGAGAAAAAGAATAAATTTTTGAAAAACTATTGAATAATCCCGCCCAACAAAACGGAAATGCCGTCTTTCAAATCATAGGCCACCAAAGATTGCCCGCGCGTAACGGAGCGTTGCGGTTCGGCAAATTGAACGGTCATCGAATCGGGCGCCGTTTGAATTAAGCGGGCTTTAACGCATTTGCCCGATGAGCGATATTTTACAAGAGCGTCCGTCGGCTGTTCCAAAGCCGTGATTCCGCCTCCGAATACAAGAGATTGAACAACAGCTTCGGTGCCGAGCGTTGCTTCGGCTTCCCCGACAATCACTTCATTATGTTCGGCGTTAATATCCACCACAAACAAAGGAACGGGGTAAGCAATACCCAAGCCTTTGCGTTGCCCGATTGTATAATTCCAAAAGCCGTTGTGTTTTCCCAAAACTTTGCCGCTTGTATGCACGATATTGCCTTCTTTGGGCACTGTATCCAATAAATCGGTGTAAGCACCGGCATAAAAATCTTGACTGTCGGCTTTATCGGCAACGGCCAGATTGCGTTCGCGTGCCATTTGTCGCACTTGTTCTTTGGTAAAATTGCCGAGCGGAAACAGCGTGTGCGCCAGTTGATTTTGACTTAATCGATACAAAAAATAACTCTGATCTTTTTTTTCATCAACGCCTTTTTGCAAAACACAGGCATTTTCTTTTTTCAGAATACGGGCATAGTGACCGGTGGCAAAATAATCGAAAGCAATGCCCTCCTGCCGTGCTTTATCGCACATGAGACCGAATTTCATGGTTTCGTTACACTTAATGCACGGGTTGGGCGTGATACCCGATAAATAAGATTCTTTAAAGTAATTGAGGACAATGGCTTTATATTCGGCCGAGCAATCCAAAACATACGTTTCAATGCCTTGCCGTTCTCCCCATAAACGCACGGCTTGAATATCTTCTTTTTCATCGGGGCCGTAGCAGGCTTTGCCCGCCGTTTTTAAGGCTTTGCCGCTTTTATCGTAAACCGACATTGTCAGCCCGATCACATGAAAGCCTTGTTCTTTGAGTAAAAGTGCCGATAAAGTGGAATCAACACCCCCGCTTAATCCGACCGCAACCGTTTGAACCATTTTTTTCTCTCCGTTTGTTGAAGTAATCGTATTATATGACTTTTTTTGCAAAAAACAACTTTTTTATTTGAAATTGATTGAATTTTCGTGTTTGTGACAAAATTGTGACATATTCAATACATATTTATGACATTTTGTCGCGTTTTTGTTAAAAAGGCTTGTCAAAAAATAAAATAAGCATATAAGAGTAGGCATCATCAACAAAACAAGGAAAGGTGAATGATGAAAAAATACTTATTATGCTTTACAATCGCAAGTTTATTGGCGCCGAATGCCATGGGGGCAGGGTTTCAGTTATCGGAATATACGGTAACGGGCTTGGGGCGTTCTTTTGCCGGTCTCGGCGTAACGGGTGATGATTTTTCCGCGTCGGCATTTAATCCGGCCGGTATGCAATATAATCAAACAAGCGGGGCGCAAGCCGGGGCAACGGTTGTGAGTTTGCATTTTGATTATAAAGGTGAAATGGATACGGCCGCCACCATCGGCGAAAACGGTATGCCGACGGCGCAGGGTGCGCGATCGGGGCGCGGGCATTCCCGTCCGACACGGGTGTTACCGCATCTCTTTGCGCAACAAAAACTGAACGATAAAACCACGTTAGGTTTAGGTGTTTATGTGCCGTTCGGGTTGGCAACCGATTATCCGAACAATTGGTTTGCCCAATCACAAGCCGGATTGAGCCAGTTGGAAGCCGTTGATGTGGCACCGGCCTTGTCTTATGCCGTGAATGATTGGTTTTCTGTCGGTGCCGCGATTAACATTCAATATATTAAGGCGCATTTTACGAGCAAACTGGAACAATCGGGTTTGTATTTTGATTCGTCCAAAAGCAATATGGAGGGCGATGATTATGCCGCGGGTTATACGGTGGGCTTTACCGTAACGCCGCGCAAAGATATTCGTTTGGGCGTATCTTATCGGTCAAAAATTTCTCATGAGTTAACGGGTGACTTAAATATTACGGGAATGCCGCAAATGACACTGGGAGAAATTCCCACGGGCGCTTTGAACGGAAAATCGGATATTAAAGCCAAAGTGACCACGCCGGAAACGGTTTTGTTTACGGGGGCTTACGATATTGCCGATTTTACGTTTTCGGGAACGGCCAGATATACGCGGTGGAGTCGCTTTAAAACGTTGGATATTTATAATAAGTCAACGGGGGCGCTTATTTCATCCACCGATGAAAAATGGAAAAACACCTGGTATTTCGGCGGCGGTGTTGATTATCGCTTGAATCAGGCGTGGACAATACGCGCCGGTTTGGGCTATGACCAAACAACCATTCGGGCGCCCGAATACAGAACCCCGCGCGTGCCGGACGGACGCCGTGTCTTAACGTCGCTCGGCGCCAGCTGGCAAATGGATCAATGGCAAATTGATGCCGGCTATATGCACATTTTTATGCATGGCGGCGAAGCTTCGGGCGGAACGAAAGGCAGTGCGCCGTATCGCATTAAATACACAAACGATGCCGATTTGTTCAGCTTAGGCGTGCAATATAAATTTTAAGTGTTTCTTGATTAAAAAAAAGCGGAATCGTTTCGGTTCCGCTTTTTTGACGGAAAATTGCCGTTCTTATGAAAAAAACTTGCATTTTTATTTGAACGTCTGTATAAAAAAAATATGAGTTATATAAAACGGTTGAGTTTTATTTGCGTCCTTCTTTTCGGGTTGGCGGGCTGCGGCGGTATTTCTTTAACGCCGAGTTATCATTCCGACGGCACCTATTTATATGTTCATAAAGGTGATACGCTTTATTCGTTGGCGAAAAAAAACAATATTCCGTTACGGGATTTAATTGAAGAGAATCATTTAAAAGCGCCTTATACGTTGGCTGTCGGACAAAAGCTGCGAATCCCCAAAGCGCAAACGCATACGGTTCAGAAAGGTGAAACGTTATACGGCATTTCGCGTAAATATAATATGAGTGTCAGCACATTATCACGTCTGAATCATTTAAGCGAACCCTATACCATCAGCGTCGGACAGGTGTTAAAGGTCAATCATACGGAAAAAACACCGGTTAAAACGGCATCAACGAGCGTGAAAAGCAAAACCAAAGCAACATCGGTGACCTCATCTAAAACAACAACGGTTGCTACGCCGCGCCGAACGGTCAGCGTGCCCAAAGCCCAAGCAGGCAAAAAATTTGCATGGCCGGTGAAGGGAAAAATTGTTTCTTCTTTCGGAAAAATGCAAAACGGCATGCAAAATGACGGCATCAATATTGCCGCTGCCAAAGGAACGGCCGTTACGGCAGCGGAAAGCGGCACGGTCGGTTATGCCGGCAGTCAGCTGAAAGGATACGGCAATTTGATTTTGATTCGGCATGATAACGGGTGGATGACGGCATATGCTCATAATGAAACAATTTTGGTGAAGAAAGACCAGAAAGTGAAAAAAGGACAGAAAATTGCAACGGTGGGGAAAACGGGGAACGTGAAAACGCCGCAATTGCACTTTGAAATTCGATATCAGACAAAAGTTGTGAATCCGAAAAAATATTTGCCTTAAAGATGTTGATTTTGAAACAAAATATTCTGTTTTTTCACCGACGGACGAAAAAAAATTGTTTCTTTGTCGATTATTATTTGATTGTTTCAAAAAAATGAATTATAATACACTTTAAAAGGTGTCTTGGGTTGAAAAAGTGTTGTTGAGGGAATAAAGAGGTTTTTGGTATGTTTGAAAAAATAAAAAAGGCATTTACAAAACAAAACGCGGCGTTGGATTTGTTTGAAATGTTGGAGCAACAAGATATTGCCGGAGCGCGGTTGTTAATGGAAAACATGAATGTGAACATTCGCAATTCAAAGGGAGAAACGCCTTTAATGATTAGTGCGCAAAACGGGTGGAAAGAATTTACGGAGGAGTTAATTCATGCCCGGGCCGACATTGATTTACAAGATAAAGAAGGTAAAACGGCGTTGATGCATTGTTTTTTGAATAATCAGCTGAAAACGGCGCGATTATTGGTTGATGCCGGTGCAGAACTCGGTTTGCTGGATAAAGAAGGGCATACGGCAGCCTTTTATGCCATTCAAAAAGGATTGGCAACTTTAATGAGTTTTCCCGAAAAAGACAGAAAAAACATTTTAATGCATTCGTTTAAAAATTTTTTGGATTCGGAAAGTAATGAAAACGACACGGCCATTCAATTTATTTATGAATATTTGTTAAAATCAATTGAAAACTTATCGG
The DNA here is from genome assembly GCA_947627155.1 of uncultured Alphaproteobacteria bacterium. GTDB lineage: Bacteria > Pseudomonadota > Alphaproteobacteria > CAAHEQ01 > UBA3637 > RGIG4140. The sequence continues at coordinate 23,547 of CANQUX010000020.1, forward strand.
AAAAAGAAAAAAAGAAATTTTTAAACCATACATTGCCGCGTACATTGCATACGCAGTATGGAAAAATTACAACGAAAACGGGTGTGAAAACAGGTATCGGGCGGCAAAAGAAAGGCAAAGCAGCGAAAGCAACGCCTCAAAAAGAGGTGTCCGAACAGAAGTCGGGTCAATCGGCTGTTCATAAAAAAGCAGCGTTAACGACAACGGTTTTTTCCGATGGAAAAAAATTGTTGCAGGATAAGAAGACAAAGGGTAAAAAAATGTCAAAAACAAAATTATTGAGTGTATTATTGGGAACGGTGTTATTTTCAACCGCGGCTCAGGCCGGATTGAGTGAAGCTTTAACGGCATATGGTATTAAACGGTATGATCAGGCTTTTGCCGAGTTTTCCTATTTGGCCGATGAGGGTGATGCAACGGCAGCCTATTATTTGGGAAAAATGTATGCGAACGGCGAAGGGGTTGAAAAGAATGATCAAAAAGCCATTGAATATTATCAAAAAGCGGAAAGTGCCTATAATATTGATGCGGCTTATGAGTTGGCGGAAATTTTGTTGAAAGATGCGGCGGATTCGGAAGATCAAAATTTTGAAAACGGTTTAAAATATTTAAAGCGTGCGGCCTATGCCGGGCAAGCAAACGCGCTGTATCAGTTGGGTGAATTTTATGAGAAAGGCAACGGTGTGCCGCAAGATTATAAAAACGCGTTCGGTTTTTATTTAATGGGGGCTTTAAAAGGCGATATGAAATCGCAATATCGGGTTAGTCGATTGTATTTAGCCGGTCGCGGTGTGCCGCAGGATTTTGAAAACGGTTTAAAATGGTTGTCACGGGCAGCGCGTCAAGGGTATGTGGTAGCGCAAAAAGATTTGGCTGATTTGCGGGCAGGAACGCCGGCATTGAGAAATTTGCCCGATGCATATGCATGGTATAGTATTATTGCCGCTTTTAACTCGGATGAAATCGGGGAAGAAGCACGGAAAAAGCGGAACGAGGTTGAAAAAAAGATTAAGAAGAAAGATGTTGTGTTGGCACGGCAGCGGGCGGCGCGGGAATGGCGTCCGGTTCCACCGGAAAAATCGGTTCCGGCTTCTGATTTGTTGCTTGTACCAACGCCGATTATTCCCGGCTTTAACGATGCCGAATCAATTCAGGCCATGTTGGCGCAAGGGGAAGTCTTGTTAACGGACGGGCGTAAATACGGCGTGCAGCCGGATATGATTGTGAAAGCCAGTATTGACAAAGATTTTGCATCCATTGAAAAAGCGGTTAATTCGGCTGTCGGTAAAGGCGATACACAGGCTTATGCCTATTACGGCGATTTGTTGCGCAGTCGTTTTCAAAACGATAAAGATGCGGTTGAGTGGTATCGAAAAGGCGCTGAAAGCGGTGATGCTTATGCGCAATATCAGTTGGCGAAAGCTTATTGTGAGGGGCGCGGTGTTGATGCGGCACGGCCGGGGCAATGTTATGCATGGTTGAAAATTGCCGAAGAGAATTCGGCGGATACGTTAAAATTAACAATCAGTAACGCATTGGAGGTGGTTGATGCGGATATTACTCCCGAAGAGCGGACGCAGGGAGAACAGCTGATTAAGGAATATCAGGAGCAATCGAAAAAGCCTAATGCGACAAATGATTTAATGAATTTGTTAAATTAAAGATGATTTAAAAAGGTATATCCGGCGTCTGATGTAATTATCAGACGCCTTTTTATTGACTTTTTGAATTTTTCTTTTATTGTCGAGTAATAAATTTTTTTTTCGGTTCGTGAATAATAATTTAACGGATTTCCTCTTTATCGGCGGATGTAGAGCGGCGCAATTGTGCCGCTTTGCTATGGGCCGATAGGGAGAATAGACAGCAGGAAGGAGAAAGATTGACGGTATTTCTTCCGCTCTCAATTTGCAGACGATAACTCTTTTCTCTTATTTTTGACGGGAAGTGACGGTGCGGGAAATGTGAATCGGCACGGTGGCAGAATTAAAGCTGAATTTATTTTCTTCCCATTCGCAGGTGATGAGATTTTCTTAATTTTCGGCTGATATTTATTTTTTTTGTGGCGATTGTATTCGGTTTCTTTCTTATTTTCGGCGGGAAGTGCTATCCCGCATTTGTGGGATAGCGCGGTGTGCCGAAAATAAGAATTGGTAGAGAGCTAAAAATGAGAAACTGTCGTAATAATTGTGTCTCTGTCTCTCATTCTCGGCGGATGTGGAACGGCGCAATTGTGCCGTTCCGCTATGTGCCGAGAATGAGAAAGAAAAGGCAGAGAAACTATGTTTTTTTTAAATGTTGACACCGATATTTTCCTTCTATCGGCGGGTGGGATGCGCCGCGAAAGTGGCGCATCGCTATGGGCCGATAGGGGAAAAAATAAATGATGCAACTTTTTCTGCTTGACATTGAATTTTAATGCCTTTATACTCAAAGGCAAGGCAAGTGATGTGTGCCCCGAGGTATGCTAACCTCTCTTACTGTATCCTTGAAAAAGGATAGATTGCACCTTGTTTTTTTATAAACAAGGCAAATGTCAAGTGACCGGAAGGCGGTAAAATAGCCTTTTGGTCAATATATCGCACTATATCAGTAAGATAGTTAGCAACTTCCGGTCGCCTCTCATCAAGGCGATTTTTTTGAAGGTGAATCGAAAATATGTATCAAAAAAACGTAC
>CANQUX010000021.1 GCA_947627155.1 uncultured Alphaproteobacteria bacterium
GTACGTTTTTTTGATGCATATTCAAAAAAAATCGCCTTGATGAGAGGCGACCGGAAGTTAAGAACTATTTAAGCGAAATAGCGCAGTATATTGACCAAAAGGTTTATTTTACTACCTTCCGGCCAGTTGACCTGATTCTCTTATGGCAAAAGCCAAAAGAGCTAAATTTTTTATCCTTTTTCAAGGATTCGCTTAAAGAGGTTCTTAAGCCTCGGGGCACACATCACTTGCCTTGCCTTCAGCATAAAAGCTTTTCATAGCAATGTCAAGCAGAAAAAGCAGCATCATTTATTTTTCCCCCTATCGGCCCATAGCGACAAACGACAAAATGCCGTCTGTCACATCCGCCGATAGAGGGAAAAAAGAGTGTGCCTCATACAAATAATAGAGTGATATATTAAATAAATAACTTTGCTTTCGCTTTTCTGCCTTTTCTTTCTCATTCTCGGCTCATAGCGGAACGGCACATTTTGCGCCATTCCACACCCGCCGAGAATGAGAAATAGTGCCATAACTGCTACTTTCCAACTCCCACTTTTAACTTACCGAATTGCTTCATTTTCGGCACACCGCACCGGCTCACGTTCCACGAGCCGGCACTTCCCGCCGAAAATAAGAAAGAAACCGAATACAATCGCCACAAAAAAAATAAATTATCACCGACTGAAAATTAAGAAAAAGTGCCAAAATGACACTTTTTTTGCCTATTTTTAAGCGTAAAGCCTTGCCATTTTTCCCCTATCGACACATAGCGACAGACGACATAAAGCCGTCTGTCCCACTCGCCGATAGAGGAAAAAAGGGAGTGTTTCATTACTTCCCATCCGCCGACAAAGGGGAAAAGTTCGTTAACAACACAATTTTCAACCATTAAGAGAAAAATTATCTGTTCAGCCTTGCTTCCTTTCTCTGATTCTCGGCGGGTGTGGGACGTCGCGAAAAGTGACATCCCGCTATGTGCCGAGAATCAGAGAAAGTATCAATATTGCCGCTTTCCGTTTCTTATTTTCGGCCCACCGCGCTATCCCACAATAGCGGGATAGCACTTCCCACCGAAAATAAGAAAGAGAAGTCATTATCTGCAAATTAAGAGAGAAAGAAATTTCGTTTGCATTTATCCTTTTTGCCAAAATGACGACCTGCTGTCTATCCCCCCCCCTATCGGCCCATAGCGGAGCGGCACATTTTGCGCCGCTCCACATCCGCCGATAGAAGGAAAATTATTCACAGCGAATTTACCGTTTAGCACCAATTAACACTTATTTTCGGCACACCGCGCTATCCCACAATAGCGGGATAGCACTTCCCGCCGAAAATAAAAAAAAGCCAGAAACAATGTATTTTTTTTACCTTTCTACTCCACCGAATCGCTTCATTTTCGGCACACCGCGCCGGCGCACGTTCCACGCGCCGACACTTTCCGCCGAAAATAAGAGAAAACCGAATATATTACCTTTAAAAAACAAATATCAGCCGAAAATTAAGAAAATTTCATCACCTGCGAATGGGAAGAAAATAAAATCAGTTTTAATTCAGCCCACTGCGCCGGCAGCTGATTTCATATTACAAAATTCCATCAAAAAAAACTGCCCGAAAGGAGCAGTTTTCTTAAATGGTAGGCGACTACGGATTCGAACCGCAGACCCCCTCGGTGTAAACGAGGTGCTCTGACCAGCTGAGCTAGTCGCCCGCAAAAAAAGGGTGATAAACCTATACCACCCTTTTCACTTTTTGTCAAGAGCAAAAACTATTTTTTGTTGACAATATCTTTCAAACCTTTACCGGCACGGAATTTCGGCTGTTTGGAAGCCGGAATTTTAATGGCAGCGCCCGTGTGCGGGTTACGACCGGTTGTGGCAGCTCTTTTCACAACGGCAAATGTACCGAAGTTTGTAATGCGCACTTCATCGCCTTTTTTCAAAGCGGCGGAAACGGCAGCCGTTGTAGCATCCAAAGCTTTGGCAGCATCTGTTTTGGTTAAACCGGCTTGTTTTGCAATTGCATCAACTAATTCTTGCTTATTCATAGTAAAACTCCTTAATTTTGTTGGATGAATGTACGACGTACATCCTTGACTTTTCCACTTTACCCCTTGTTTTTAGTGGTTGTCAACAATCTTTTTGCTGTTTTTTTAAAAAAAGTGCTTTTTTTGTATTTTTGTTAATAAAAAATAAACTTTTATGCCTTCAAACCCCTCATTCAGCCCTTGAAAATGCCCTATTTCCGCGATTTTTCAGGCTGTTTTTGAAAACGAATCAAAAGTGTGTAACCAAAAATATTATTATACTTTATTATTATATATCAATAAGTTATAAAGAAAAAACGAATCGGCGCACCTGATTTTTCATAAAAAAATGCAAAAAAACGCCGTAAATGCCTTAAACACGGGTATAATACATCATTTTTTGAAACAAGGCGCGTCTTAAATATTCGGTACGATTTAATTCGGAAATAACTTTTTGAGCTGTTCGATAATCCGCTCGATCGGGTGATAAACATTTTGAAAGAGCGCTTCCTGTTGTTTCATAATGCACGCCGGATGCAATAACAAGCCCTTTTGATACTTTTTCCGCAATAACGGCCGGCAATTTTTTGCCAGGTAAATTGTAATATGTCAATATAATAACGGGAGAATTCTTTTTACAAACAAACCACGGTCCGCCATGATAATAAGAAGCGTAACCGGCATGTGTTTGCGCATCTTGCAAAGGCACAACCGCCGTTGCGTTTGCTGTTGCCTCATAAGGCTTAATATTTAATTCTTTTTGCAATGTTCCCACAGCGACGGCATCAATCAGATTTAAGCCGTAATCGTTGATTTTTCTTAATTTGTGATTCTTGGGTTCAAACACGGCTTTTTGAGAGGCAAAATAAGCGCCGGCACAAATGCCGTAATAAATGCCGCCGGATTCAACATAAGAACGAATCAAATCTTTTCCGCTTTTTCCTAATTTTAAATGATAATCATCGGCGGCACCGCCCGGCATAAAAAAAGCCGCAACAGTTGAATTTAAAACATTTTTCGTTAAAATATCTTCTGCCGATACCGTTTCAACCGCTATCTTTCGGGAAGAAAATTCTTCTTGCAGGGCCTTTTTTAAAACCGCCACACCGGAAGTGCCGATATCATCATAAATTAAAATTTTATTCTTCATTTTCTTTCTTTAATGCTTCAACGTGTTTGATATGGCCGCCGTAACCGGTGCCGATGGTGCGCCCGATGCTTCTTATTTTGAATCCGACACAGGTACGACATTGCACGGCCGTTTCATTGACACAAATTTTGTTCGGATATAATTCATATAATTTGCGATATTCTCTATCCGTTACATTCGGCATAATCACATTTGCCCCGCATTGAAGTGCCATTAACCGCCCTTGCGGATGCAGACTTTCCATGGCGGTTGTGGCGGGAATGTTAATATCCGGCATTAAAAGACGCATAGCCGCCATGGTTCTCAACGCCAATTTTAACGTACCGCCTTTTTCTTTTGCCAACGGCGTTTGCGGATGCGGAATAAACGGCCCGATGCCTGCCATATCCACCGGCAGCGATTGCAAATAAAGCAAATCTTCGGCAACGGATTCAATGCGCTGCCCCGGAAGGCCGACCATAATGCCCGAGCCCAGCTCATAACCCAAATCCCGAATCATTAACAAACAGTCATGCCGATGATCCCAACTCATATGCGGATCCAGCCGATGATATAAATCTTTATCGGTTGTTTCAATGCGCATTAAATATCTGTCGGCACCGGCTTCCCGAAAGGCTTTATATTCCTGATACGTTCTTTCGCCGATGCTCAACGTGACAGCCACATCCAGTTTTTTAATTTTTTCAATCACGCGACACAGCTTATCTGTCGTGTAATACATATCTTCACCCGATTGCATCACAATGGTTTTAAACCCGAGATGTGCCGCATGAGAAGCCGTTTGAATCAGCTCTTCTTCCGTTAATCGATATCGCTTCACAAGCGCATTACCGCGGCGAATACCGCAATAAAGACAATTGTTTCGGCAAATATTCGAAAACTCAATCAACCCCCGCAAATGCACCTCATCACCGAGCGTTTCTTTGCGAACGGCATCGGCTTTTTGAAACAATGCTTTTTCCTGATTGTCATCTTGAAGCCACTGAATAATTTCTTCTTTTAAATATCGGGGCATTTTGTTCTCTTTTCCTCTGACTTGATTTTGCTGATTTTACTCTTTTTTTCACTTTTGTCAATTTGTTATTAAATTGTGTTTGCTTATTTTATTTATTTTGCTATATTAAACGGTATGAAAATTGATTTAACGCAAAAAATATCGCCGGATGTTTATTTAAAAGATCCTTTTGTTATTGCCAAAGACTATTTATTGGGCGCCTATTTATGCACTTGTATTAACGGCGTTTTAACAGCCGGAAAAATAACCGAGTTGGAGGTTTACACGGGCGCCGAGGATAAAGCGGCACATACCTATGCTTTTCATCGCTCACCGCGCGTTGAAAGTTGCTATAAAAAAGGCGGCTGCGCTTATGTGTTTTTTATTTACGGGTGCCATTACCATTTTAATGTTGTCATCGGTGAAAAAGATGATCCGAAAGCCATTTTAATTCGCGCCGTTGAACCCGTACAGGGGGTGGAAGAAATGATCAGGCGGCGCACCAATAAAAATCCGAAGCAATTGTTGAACGGACCCGGGAAATTGTGTCAGGCACTCGGCATTACAAAAGCCTTGGACGGCGCCGATTTAACAGGCAATCAAATTTGGCTCTCGCCCAAAACGGAACGTATTTTGAAAAAAGATATTTTAGCGCTTCCCCGCGTCGGCATTGATTACGCCGAAGAATATGCGCTTAAAAAATGGCGTTTTGTGCTTCACTCACAAAGAAAAGACTAAAACGCGCGTGATACCGCCCAAATCCCGATAACTTTTTACAAACTGCCAGTTTTCATTGTGCATAACGGTACACACCGCCTCTGCCTGCCCCTGCCCGATTTCAAAAAACACCATCGATTTTGAATGACAGCATTTCTTTAAGATTCGGCTCAATCGCCGATAGGCATTTAACCCGTCTTTACCGCCGTCAAGCGCAACCAACGGATCATACAAACGAACACTTTTTTCTAACTTTTCAATATCAGCCGTGGGAATATAAGGCGGATTGGAGATTAAAATATCAAACTGCCCCAAATCGCCGAAATCATCGGTATAAAAGTTTTTCTCTTTAAAAACAATTTTGTTTTCCGTATCGTTTCGACGCGCCACCGCCAGCGCTTCCGTTGAAACATCAACGCCGATGCCCTGCAACTGCCGATATTCATCACATAAAGATAAAATCAAACAACCGCTGCCCGTACCGATATCCAACACCCGATAAGCTTTTGTCACATCGGGAAAACAATCTTTCACCGCCTCAATCACCGTTTCGGAATCGGGTCTGGGATCTAACACAAAATTTGACACATAAAAATCACGTTTCCAAAAGCCTTTTTGACGAATGATTTTCGAAACCGGTTCGCCGGCACTTCTTCGTTGAATAAAATCAACAACTTGCTCTTCACTCGGCTTGTTTTGATAATACGCACAAAAAAAACGCGCGTCCAGAAGCGGCGTATCGCTGATGCCTTTCAATTGTTCGGCTATTTTCTCAATCAGTGACATTTATCCGTCAATTTCAGCCAATTTTTGCATTTGATCTTCGGCAATCAAAGCATCAATAAAGTCATCAAGCCCGACACCGTCCATCACTTCGCCTAATTGATAAGAAGTTTTGTTAATGCGGTGATCGGTCACCCGTCCTTGCGGGAAGTTATATGTTCTGATTCGCTCGGATCTGTCTCCCGAACCGACTTGATTTTTTCGATTTTGCGATCGTTCTTTGTCAAGCGCTTGTCGTTGCATATCATATAACAATGTTCTTAACCGCATCATCGCTTTATCTTTATTTTTAAACTGTGAACGCTCCTCCTGCGATTCAACGGCAATACCCGTCGGTTTATGCACAATGCGAATGGCACTGTCGGTTTTGTTAATATGCTGTCCGCCGGCGCCAGAGGAACGACAGGTTGTAATTTCCAAATCCGCCTCGTTAATTTGCACATCAACTTCTTGTGCTTCGGGTAAAACGGCAACCGTTGCCGCCGATGTATGCACGCGTCCGCCGGATTCCGTTTCGGGCACGCGCTGCACCCGATGCGCGCCGGATTCAAACTTTAACCGTGCAAACACGGAACGCCCGGATATTTGCGCAACCGCTTCTTTATAACCGCCCAATCCCGTTTCGTTGAGCGATAATATTTCAAACGTCCAGTTTTTAAGAGCGGCATACCGCTCATACATTCGGAACAAATCGGCAGCAAATAACGCAGCCTCTTCCCCGCCCGTTCCCGCACGCACTTCCAAAATCACGTTTCTGTCATCGGCTTCATCTTTGGGTAAGAGCAAAATTTGAATTTCTTTTTCCATTTCGGGGATTTGCTCTTTAAGCGAATAATATTCTTCTTGCGCCATACTTCGCATTTCGGCATCGGTTGTTTCATCATTCATTAAAGCTTCATCGTCATTCATATCGGAAAGCAGCTTTTTATATTTTAATCCCAAGGTATGAATTTCCTCCAACTGACTCAATTCTTTTGACAGACGAACAAACTCATCTCCTTCAACACCTTGAGATAATAAAGCGGTCAATTCTTCATAGCGACCGATAATCGGCGTTAATTTTTGCTCAAAATTCATAATAATCAAACTCCCGTCATGCTACTTTTGAAAAGAATCCGCTTCCAATTTCACATTATTCATGACTTTCTTTGTTTTTGATAAAGTCCCTTTCGGCATTTTATCGACATAAATGCTTAAAGCCGGCGCATTGCCCGTTTTCAGTCGCAACTCTTTTTCATCCGTCGGCACAAAATAAGCATCTCCTTTATTTAAAACCCGATTAAAAACAATGTTGCTTTGATTGCTGACTGATATCCAAACTTCCTCATTTGCCACAAGAACAAGCCGTGCATTCTCAGGTTTTCCGAAACGTTCACCCGTCAAGCCGGGATATTCTTCGGATATTGATTGAACGGTTGTCGATTTTGTTTCAACCACCTGATTAGGTGTTTCTTCTCCGGCAACGGAAAGTATTTTTTCAACCGGCACGTCTGTTTCAATCGGAAGTGTTTCTATAATTTGCATTTCCGTGGTGATAACACTTTCATTTTCCGACACGGTTTTATTAAAATGAACAATGCCGGCAATACCAACAATTAAAAGCAATAAAACTATTCCGGCACCAATTAAAACACGCTTATCCGGAATAACCGTTGTTTCGCTGTGAATGGGAAAATCGGTTGATGTGTTGGACAAAAGAACATTTTTTTCTTTATATTGCCGCACAAGAACATCACTTTCCAAACCCAAATAAGCTGCATAGGAACGCAAAAAAGCAATACCATAAACAGGCGCAGGAAACGCATCTGTTTTATTATTTTCCAGTGCCTCAATATAAATAGGCCTGATATTTAAAGCTTCGGCCACTGTTTCAATGCTTAAATTTTTAGACGTTCTGGCGCGACGCAATTCATCGCCGATTGTATCAAACAAAGTGCGTTCCGCCATTTCCGATGTGTTTTTATTTCCCGATTTCATATCCATTCATACCTCTTTTCATTTGATTTACTTTATAATGCGCTTTTTTTAAAATGTCCACAACAATTTGAGATATAATAAAAAGAAAACAATAATGCCGGCAATACCCAATGCGGGACCGAAAGCATCTGCCCGTCTTTTTTTTATCAAAACCATTGCATAAAAAAACAAAAATGAAAGTAAAAGCGCAATGTTTAACCCAAGCGGGCCTAACCATACACCGAAAGCCGTTAACATTTTAACATCGCCGGCGCCGAATTCGCCCTTTTTAAAAAAGGACATAATAAAAACGGAAAGAGTGGAAATCATATAGCCGAACCACGCTCCGACAATGCGTTCATTCATTGTTAAAACGGTATCCGACGAAAAACAAGCAAATGTTATACCGATCAGCAATAAAGGAATGGTAAAGAAATCGGGCAGCAAATAATATTGTTGATCAACCGCCATTAAAAGCGCCGTTAAATAAAAAAACAGGCAGGCATACACATATATATGCGGTAAAAACGCGCAGGCATACGCAAACAAAAAGCCCATAACAATACCCCAACCGACCGAAAAATAAATCATTTTTCGCCACTTGGCATCTAATAATTCCCGCCGTTTCAAATCGGCAACGTTCGGAATATGCGGTTTATGAAAAAGCATGGCGCAAACCAAGCCCGGATCAGCCGGTAATATTTTCCCGAATCGACTGGCAAAAGCCGGTATGGTTAAGCCGAGCAAAAAGCCGATAAACATGACAACCGTCATTTGTTATTCCTTTCAATTTGAGCATTTGACTCGTTTTTCTTTTCAATTTCCAAATGTTTTTTATATTTTTCATATTTTTGCAAAATAAAAGCGCACACTTCTTCGGGCGTTTGATAAGTGGTATCGGCCACACAATCGAAATTATAATCGTTATCAATATCAACGCCGTAAATGCGTTTAAATCGTTCCACCTCCAAAGCACGACGACTGATCAGTGCTTCAACCGATTCTTTAACGGAAAAATATTTTTTCTCACCGCTTCGCTCGGTATCGTTAAAAATGCGTTCCCCGGCAATGAGCGTATCAACATTCAACTTCACCTTAAACGAAGCGGGAATAAAATGGAAAGCCATGCGCGAATCAACCACATAATTTTTCCCGTTCAGCGGCAACTCTTTAAAAACACCGTCAATTTCTTTATCAATTTGCGGATTTGTTTTGCACATTTCATTGAGTTCCAATGTCGTTACGCCGTACCGCGCGGCAATCAGGCGTTGCACGTTGCCGGTGGAATAAAACTCAAAGCCCAGCTTTTGAGCCAACAATCGCCCGATGGTCGATTTTCCGCTGCCCAACTGCCCTGATAATGTGATAATCGATGACATAAAAAACTCCTTTTATTGTTATCATATTGATTTTATCAAAAAGGTCAATCATTTTGTTTGTTTTTCGGTATAAAAAAGCTGTTTTTTTCATTGACAGCCTGAGGATGAGGGCATATAATGGAAAAGTCATCACAAAAAGGAGGAAAAATGAAAGTTTTAATGGTTAACGGATCACCGCATTTAAAAGGATGCACTTACACCGCTTTAAATGAAATTGCCGAAACCTTGAAAGAAGAAGGAATCGAATCGGAAATTTTTCACATCGGAACAGATCCGATTGCCCCGTGCCGCGCCTGTCGTGCCTGCGTTAAACTCAAACGGTGCGTTATTCAGGATAAAGTCAACACGTTTTTGGATTTGGCCGAACAAGCCGACGGATTTATTCTCGGCTCTCCCGTGCATTATGCCTCGGCAAGCGGTATTATTGTGCCATTTATGGACAGAGTTTTCTTTGCCGGTTCAAACAGCGGCAGAAATTTGTTTCGCTTAAAACCGGCGTCTGCCGTTGCCAGTGCCAGACGATCCGGCACAACGGCAACTCTGGATCAACTCAATAAATATTTTCAAATCAATGAAATGCCGGTTATTTCCGGGCGCTATTGGAATATGGTGCACGGCGCCACGCCCGATGAAGTACGGCAAGACTTGGAAGGCATGCAAAATATGCGCATTTTGGCACGCAACTTTGCCTATCATTTAAAATGTAAAGAGGCAGCCACGAAAGCGGGTATTTTATTGCCCAAGCAAGAAACAACCGTTTTTACGAACTTTATTCGCTAAAAAAATCATATCGGCGGCGTGAATTTTTCCCGTCGCCCGATATTTTAATATGTTTTATACCCTCTTTTTGCCGGTATTCCTTGAAAACAAAGCCTTTTGTTTCCCATATAAACCGCACATAAAAAAAGAGGGGAAAATGAAATTTATCGGCTATTTATTTGCGCTCATCGCAGTTTTTTTTTGGAGTTTCAACAATATTATCGCGAAAGAACACGCAACCGATCTGACGCCGATTGAGTTTGCCGCCGGTCGATGGCTTGTTGCCGCAGTAATATTACTGCCTTTTACATTCAAAGAGTTATGGGCAAACAGAGGCTACTTCAAAAAGCGCCTGTTATGGATTTTCTCGTTGGGTTTAAGCGGGATTGTGCTGGATAACACACTTATTTATTTGGCAGCCGAAACGGCATCGGCCACCAACATCGGCATATTAAGCATTTTGGCGCCGATTTTTTTGGCGCTTCTTTCGTTTTTCTTTTTGCATAAACCCATAACGCGCAAACAGGTTTTAGGTATGCTGATTGCCGTTTTCGGCGTGCTGATTGTTATTACAAAAGGACATTTAACCGATATCACGCATTTGAAAATTGCCGTCGGTGATTTTTGGGTGATTGCCAACGCCGCCTTTTTTGCGCTTTACAGTTTTTTACAATTTTCAAAGCCGAAAAACATATCGCAAACCGCTCTTTTATCCGCAACCGTTTGGGCGGGCGTGATTGTGCTTTTGCCGCTTTTGTTTATCTATACGCCCCTGCCCGTTTTGCGTAAATTAACGCTTGTTGATTATTCTTTATTCATTTATTTGGGCATTTTCAATTCGGTGTTGGCCTATTTGTTTTGGAACAATGCGTTGGCCAAAATCGGCGCGGTTCAAACGGGCATTATCTATTATCTGCTGCCCATTTTCACCATGATTGAAGCCGCCGTTGTGTTAAAATCGGAAATTCATCTGAATCAAATCATCGGCGGATTGATTGTTATTTGCGGCATTCTGCTTGTAACGCTTCAAAAGCCGCCCAAAGAGGCATCTTCGCTTAAAAAGCAAGCTTAAAATCAGTGAGAATCGGGCTGGATCAGCGTTTTTAAGGGCGCCAGCGCTTCGGCGTGTTTTTCCATCCACACAGTCGGATTTTCATCAATAAACGTGCATAAATTTTCTTCGGTTTGAATCACTTTTCCCGTCTTATCCTGAAAACGCTTTTGAATCAGCTGATTAAACTCGCGTCGAATGGACATTTCGGAAATACCCGCAAACTCTTTTTTTGTTTTGCTTAAAATTTTATCGGGCGTAAAGCCGTGTGCGCGCACTTTTTTTCCGAATGCCAAGAGTTCGGGATTATACGTTTGAAAAAACGTTACGGGATAATTTTGCAGCAACACGCCTTTTTTCTTACAATAATCGCCGTAACCGATGTAATGCCGATAAATCACGTTTGCCAACGAAAATAATTCCTGATTTTCCGATACTTCATCAACCGACAACCGCTCGGTTAAATATTTGTGACGCAGGCAAAGAACGCCCGGCACAATCAGCAGAACGGCAGCAACAATCAACAGAAAAGAAGATAAGCGTTTGCGGCGTTTTTTATCGACTTCGGCGGAAATTTTTTTAATTTTCATCCGTTGTTTCACAAGAACCCGTGCGGTTTGACGCTTGATTTTTTTAATTGCTTTACGAACCATCGACGCCTCCTTTATATATTATTTTACTCCATTTTTTGAAGGCTGACAAGTCTTTTTTTTAATGAAGTTAAAAATCTTCGTTATTTAAAGCAAAAGCTTTTTTCTGCTTGCGGGTATGTCGTTGCCTGACTTTTAAAGACGGCACTGTTTTCGTCATTATATCATAAACCTCCTGCAATTTGCCGCTGTAAATGTGATTGGCATCGGGCAGCAGTTTATATTCCACATGCAAATAGCGATAATGCCCCAACTGCTCGGCCAGCATGGCAACGGAAGATTCGTTAACAACCGTATCTTTTCCGCCCTGAATAATTAAGCCGGAAGCCGGACAAGGCGTTAAGAAATCAAACGGATACAAATTGGCAGGCGGTGAAACAAACACAAATCCCGTAATTTCGGGTCGACGCATTAACAACTGTGCGGCAATCCACGCGCCGAAAGAATAACCGGCAATCCAACAAACGGTTGATTCGCTGCAAATGTTTTGAAGCCAATCCAACGCCACAATAGCATCTTGCAATTCGCCGTTACCGGTGCCGTCAACGGTTCCTTGGGAATTTCCCACACCGTGATAATTAAAGCGCAAAACGGAAAACCCCATATTAACAAAGGCTTGAAACATGGTATAAGTCATTTTATTATTCATGGTGCCGCCTTGCGCCGGATGCGGATGAAGAATCATCACAATCGGCGCGCGCGGATTTTCCGACTTATGCAAACGGCCTTCCAATCGTCCCGCGGGACCTGCGAAATAAACTTCTGCCATTTAATAAAAACCCTTTCATACACAAAAAATGAACTCAATAAAAAGATTTTAAATTATTTTTTTTAAAAATGCAATCTTTTTTGTTGACAAGAGCGAATTTTAAGCGTATAAGCAATAAAGCTTCGGCGGAATAGCTCAGATGGTAGAGCGGTGGAATCATAATCCATGTGTCGGGGGTTCGATCCCCTCTTCCGCTACCAATTAAAAAAAACCTGCTTCAAAAAGGCAGGTTTTTTTGTTAAAAATGAAAAAATAAGAAATTTAAAAGTGCTTCATCAATTTTTTTTGCGACAAAGAGCGCCGTCATAACTGGTTCCGTCATTATCATCATGATCCCGACGACGATTTGTAACCACATGTGAACCATAACCCATTGAATGCGAACGACAAACATTAAAGTCTGAATTAAGCCAATAAAAATATGTACCCATGTTTGGCGGATAATCAGAAATATCTTTACCACCCTGCAAATGTGCCTTATATAAATCATCTACCAACTGAGTGGTACATTTACATTTATTCCTATCCGTTCGATGATCGCAATGATTTAAGTTTGAACAATTGAGCGTTTCAAGCGTTATCATCTCGGCATGCAAAGCATCACAAAAACGCTTGGCACTAAACCAATCCATATCATTTCCGAAATAATAGGTATAGCCGTCGCTTAATTCGTAAGGATGTGCCTCATTTTGAGCATTTTTGCACGTTCCGCCGTTACATTTTGGATTGCCGTTTTCAAATTCCGTGTCTGCCGTACAACCGCACCCTTCATATAAATAGCAGTATTCTCCGTCCTTGCAATCTTCATTACTGCGGCAATCATAAGGAACGCATTCGCCCTCATAAAAGACCGATTTCGGCGGACACGGCTTGCATGTGTGTGTACTTTCCTCACATTTTGGTTCATCGGGATTTGTGCAATCGGCAGATGTGATACATTCCACACAAGCATTACCGTTCCATTTAGGTGTTGCAGCCGGACACGATTCGCAAGTGTTTGTATTTTGATTGCATTTAGGTTTTTCGATATTTATACAATCCGAATCGGAGGCGCATTCGCCGCAGGTATGATCTTTTCGACATATATTTGAGTCACAATCAGCGTTTTTCACACACTCCACGCATGTATTATTTTTCTCATCGCATACTTGCGGCTCTTCGCAATCGTCATCTTTAGCACACCAGCCTTCCGGACGATTCGAATCATAATTGCCGTTCACTTCTTCTGCATCGAACTCAACATAAATTTCATTGGCTTCATCACTGGTACATGAATCACCGCCTGTGTAGGACAAACCATTGATATCCATTTCCAAACGGCCGTCCATGGCGGCAACAAGTGTTGTAAGCGGTTTACAAACACCCTTTGAAATGTTCCCGACGGCAATATAATAAGCATCTGCTTCGCGACAATTGTAAAGCTCATTTTTACTCTCTTTATTACCTCTGATGATGCAATCATAATCAACGGGATAACGGTCATATTGTGTTGATAAATGCCCGCTGTAATCTTCATTTTCGGGTGTATCATCATAAGGATCCCCCAATAACAATTCTTCATTTCCCAAAGCGTATTTTACCTTTAAATCGTTGCGCATGAGATTGATTTCGTTGGCTATTTGGTCGGCTTGATAGTAATTCATAGCTAATTTATAACCCACGATTCCGCCGATTGATAAAATGGCAATAATAGCCAGCACCCCGAGCATTTCAACCATACTCCGCCCGCTTTGTGATTGATTTTGAACTTGTTTTTTTAATTGTCTTGTCATTTTCGACTCCCTTTCACTCTACGAATAGCATAAAATAAACGTACCTTTAATGCAACGCGGTTTCGGGGGTCAAAATTGCCTTCAAAAGGCAAAAAATCACCCTTAAAAAACAGTTGAAAAATCAATGAATTCCGGCCAAATTAAATTTTTTTTGAAAAAATCAAAAAAAAGTGTTGCAAAAATCGTACGTTTAATTTGTGCAACACTCATTAAAATAAATCACTGCTTCTCTCTATCGGCGAGTGGGACAGACGGCGTTACGTTGTCTGTCCCAATGGGCCGATAGTGGAAAAAGAGCAACCGAATCTCATTTCGGGAAAAAAGATTAGCCTCTCCTCATTTGCATAAGGCAAACTCGTTCAATTCGTTCTTCTTGTTGTATAAGGGATTACTAAGCTGACCATTCTGCAAATCTATGTCGTAAGCATAGCAGGTGCCATAACCGTCTAACCAGTGCCAATAATCATTGGTTACAACAAACCCTTTCAGCTTATTCATAATTTCACTGTTACAATACTCATAATTTTCTGCCGACACATTTTCACACCCGAGATTAGCACGGGTAACCGGTGTTTTATTCAATGCCTCACAAAACCGCCCGGCACTCCACCAATTCATTGTAACAATTGATTCGTAATAAGTTTGCCCGTTTACCGTCATTGTTTTGGAATTTAAATCATTTTTCACTTTTCGACAGGAACCGCTATCTTTATCATTTTCCCATTCATGCTCACAGGAAGTTCCTCCTTTCGTTTTATAACAATATTCATTTTCGGAGCAGTGCTTATTTTCTCGACACCCCTCTTGACATTTTTCTCCGTTCCAAAATGACTTTTTAGGACACGGTTCACACATGTGCGTATTTTTATTGCAAATCGGATTATTTGTATCTTTTTCAATACAATCCGTATCTGTTTCACATTCCACACACATATGGTTAAGGCAAATCGGTAAGTTTTCCGGACAATCGGGATCATCATTACATTTAATCGCCTCCGAATCCGAATCGGCACCGAAGATCACCGTTAATATGTTATTTTCTCCAAGGCAAATACCTTTCTCTCCCTCTGCCGCATCAACCGATTTCCCGTTGATATAAAAGGCAATTTCGTTATCCATTTTATCAATTAAATTCGCCAGCGGTTTGCAAATGCCTTCGGGAATTTTTTGCATTTCAATATAATATGCGTTTGCAACGGCGCAGGAAGCAAGTTCGGGTTCTGATGTTTCCGTTTCCATATAAAGACAATCAAAATCGGTTTTATATCCGTTAAATTGAATATTTCCGCTATCATACGGATCACCGAGGGTTAATTCCTCCGCGCCTTGGGCAATTTTTATCTGCGCATCGGTGCGCATGATATTCATTTCATGAGCAATTTGATTAGCTTGATAATAATTCATAGCCAATCGAAACCCGACAATTCCGCCGATTGATAAAATAGCAATAATGGCCAACACACCGAGCATTTCAATCATTGACCGCCCGCTTTGAGATTGATTTTTAAATTGTTTTTCGAATTGTTTCGTCATTTTCCGACTCCCTTTCAGTATACGAATAGCATAAATTAAACGTACGTTTAATGCAACGCTGATTCGAGGGCAAAATTACCCTCAAAAATTGTTGAAACAGCCTTTTCATAACCCATTGATATTGCATTAAAAATACCTCCAAATAAATTTTTTTTGAAAAAATGCAAAAAAAGTGTTGCAAAAAACGTACGTTTTTTTGATGCATATTCAAAAAAAATCGCCTTGATGAGAGGCGACCGGAAGTTGACAACTACTTAGATGAGATAGTGCAGTATATTGACCAAAAGGCTATTTTACTGCCTTCCGGCCATTTGACCAATTTTCCCTTATGAATAAGGGAATTTTATCCTTTTTCAAGGACACATCTAAAGAGGTTGTCACACCTCGAGGCACACATCACTTGCCTTGCTTTCAGAATAAAAGCTTTTCATACCAATGTCAAGCAGAAAATTTGCATCATTAAATTTTTCCCCCTATCGGCCCATAGCAATGCGCCCCTTTCAGCGGCGCATTCCACCCGCCGATAGAGGGAAAATCCAGCGACAACGTTAAAATTTGATACATTTTCCCTGCCATTTTCTCAATTTTCGGCCCACCGCGCTATCCCACAATAGCGGGATAGCACTTCCCGCCGAAAATAAGAGAGAGTAAATCAACGAATACCGAATAAAATGAGCATATTTTCTCGGTCACCTGTCCTCAAAAAAACGTACGATTTTTGCAACACTTTTTTTTGATTTTTTCAAAAAAAATTTAATGCGAGGTAATTTTAATGTAATATCAATTGGTTATAGAAAGACCATTTTGCCAATTTTTGAGGGTAATTTTACCCCTGAATCAGCGTTGCATTAAAGGTACGTTTATTTTATGCTATTCGTAGAGTGAAAGGGAGTCGGAAAATGACAAGACAATTCAAAAAACAAGTTCAAAATCAATCGCAAAGCGGCCGTTCAATGATTGAAATGCTCGGCGTGCTGGCAATTATTGCTATTTTATCCATCGGGGGGATTGTGGGGTATAAATTAGCCATGAATTATTATCAAGCCGACCAAATTGCTAATGAAATCAATCTCATGCGTAACGATTTAAAGGTAAAATATGCTTTGGGGAATGAAGAATTGTTGCTCGGGGATCCTTATGATGATACACCCGAAAATGAAAATTACAGCGGGCATTTATCAACACAATATGATCGTTATCCCGTTGATTATGATTGCATCATCAGAGGTAATAAAGAGAGTAAAAA
>CANQUX010000022.1 GCA_947627155.1 uncultured Alphaproteobacteria bacterium
GGATAAGAACTTAGAAGTTCGGTCGCGGAGTAAAACGGAGCGGACGCCGGAGGCGGTCTGAACGGAGTGAAGACACTTTCCCTCGGAAAGTGCAATCCTGCCGGGTGCGCCATAAAAAAATCCCTGTGAGAACGGGGATTTTTTTTGTGCGAAAGTCGGCAGGGATAAGAACTTAGAAGTTCGGTCGCGGAGTAAAACGGAGCGGACGCCGGAGGCGGTCTGAACGGAGTGAAGACACTCTCGCAAGAGAGTGCAATCGATGGCGGGTGCGCCATAAAAAAATCCCTGTGAGAACAGGGATTTTTTTTGTGAAATCTTTATTTCTGTCGGCTGATTCGCAGTTTACTTATTTTGCGCGCCTTTCAAATGAATACAGCTAGTGATGCATTTTAATAAAAACATAAATTTTCAATACTTTATCTTTCATATCGGCGCAAATAGCGATAAAATTTCTGTCGATCTCTGTCGTGTTGCAGTTTTTTATCAATAAATCCGTTAAAATCGCGACGCAGCGCCACTTTCGGAAAATCGGGCAGCTCAATTTCAACGCTTTCCCCGATTTTAAGATGCCGCACGGCCGGTTCAAAGCATTTTTTGTTAATAAACTTATGCAATGAACGCTCGATTAAGCAAAAATTCGAAACATGATTTGTGCCGCCGCCGCTTAACGGCACAATGTGATGAACATCGAATCCGGCAGGGATTCGACCGCGCCGACATCTCTCCAAACTGATTTTATCGGCATAGGGCGCTAAAAAACCTTTACGATAGAGCCATTTAACGAATTTTTGGTTCATGTTTCGTCTGTCGAATTCTTTGCGCATGGCTTTTGTAACGCTCGGATCTTGTAATGTAAAATGTACGCCCATTTTTTTCTCCTGTCATATCATTTTATCACAGAATGCAAAAATAATCAACTTTTATCTGGTTTTGAGGCGTTTTTGAAAAAAAAGATTATTTTTATAAAAAAAAGATTGCTTTTATCAGCTGAATTCTTTAAAATAAAAAACAGATATAACATTCGGGAGGAATAAACATGAAAAATAAATCGGAAAACGGTCGTTCAATGGCGGAAATGCTGGCGGTGTTGGCTATAATCGGTGTGTTATCCGTCGGCGGCTTTAACGGATATGAATATGCAACGGCTTCTTATCGGGCCGGCCAGATTCGCGATGCTTTATTAACGGCAAAAAAATCGGCCGCCATTAACACCAGTGATTCTCACACAAAAGAAGTGAAGCGAATGTTAGAAGAATATTTATCCAAATACGGATTAAAAGTAACAACAACGGCGAGCAGCCAACATCACTATAAAGTTGAATTGAGCAGTGTACCGCCGCAAACATGTACGCATTTATGGGAAATGCAAAATGTTTTATCTTCTTTTTCCATTAAAATTTCAACCCCCACCGGCAAAGGCGGTTGTCAAATAAGCAATCACAAAATTAGCACGGTTCCCATGGCTTTTGAATTTAATGCTTTAGATACTCAGGCCAATGCCTTCGGATCAAGTGAACCGTCAACGGGGTGCAGCAGTGCCGCGGATTGCGGGGGGGGGGGGGTATTGCCAAGCCGGAATCTGTGTTGATTGCCTGACAAGCAGCCACTGTCCCGACAATCAAGTGTGTGATGAACAAACGGGGCGGTGTACCGATGATTGCAGCAAAGGGGAGTGTCAAGAAGGGCTGCATTGCATTAACAACCGGTGCGGCGAGTGCGAAGAGCCTACCGAATGGAACAGCAGCAGCAAGAGTTGTGAATGTCCGGATGGGACAACGTGGAAAGATAATGATTGTGTGCCGATTCAACCCGAAACAACACCTTCCTGCACACCGGAGAGTTGCTCTGGGGAAACACCGATTTGCAATACAAGTACCGGTGTTTGCGAAGCCTGCACGAGCGATTCGCAATGCGGAGAAGGCAACCATTGCAAAGCCGACGGCAGCTGCGTTGCTTGCAGCGGCACAACGCCGGCTTGGGATTCCTCGTCAAAAACATGCAAAACTTGCTATGATGTTTATGGACAAGAAAAACCAAAATGGAGTGGGAGTGAATGCGTGGCTTGTGGGAGCGGTACAAAGTGGAATACTCAAACAAGCATGTGTGAGACCATCAACTGCCAAACAAATGCTGATTGTAATCAAGGTGGCAGGAGTGGCTATTATTGCTACCTGAATAGTGGCAAGAGTTGCGATTCGGAGTTTGATAGCAGTAAGGGATATGGAAAAGGAGGTGGCAACTATACAGGGCAGTGCCTTAAAGTGAGTGCTAATTTAACTAAAAAAGCGGAGATTAACGGTACAACCTATTACGGGTCAGGTAGGAGTATGACATGGTGGAGTGCGTGTCGGCTCTGTGCGGCAAATGCCAATGCCGATGATTCGGTTTGTGCCTCACCGGAAAACGATACAGCTTTAACCTTTATGGCAGGGTATGATATGTTGCAATGCGCAGACACAATAAATATGCCGAAAAGTGGAAGCAGTGGTTATTGCCATGAAACGAAAGTGAACCACACGAGAGAGGATTGTGAGACTGTGAATAATAAGGAAGTATGTAATATATCAGATGTGGTTGGTCAGTTAAAGACGATGTTTGGCGGTTCTTACTACCTATGGTTGAAAAATAATTGGTCTTCCTGCTACGCGAACAGCGTACGCATTGACAATGGCAATGTGTTCAACCGCGATCGCAGCTACAGCGGCTACGCCTTGTGTCGGTGAGGCCCCGCCGCCTCATCGGCTCCGGCACCGAACAGGCGTGTCAGTTATAGAACTGCCTTATCGGCTCTGGTGATGACAGACGGCTTTTCCCCGCCGTCTGTCCCACCCGCCGATAGAGGGAAATAACCGTTAACAACACAATTTTCAGCTCTTGAAGGAAAAAATTATCTGTTGACCTTGATTTCTTTCTCTGATTCTTGGCGGGTGTAGGACGGCGCAATAGTGCCGTCCTGCTATGTGCCGAGAATCAGAGAAAATATCACTCTTGCCGCTTTCTGTTTTCTCTTCTCGGCACACCGCGCCGGCGCATATTCCACGCGCCGCACACTTCCCGCCGAAAAGAAAAAAAGTTCATCGCCCGCAAAAAGGCTGATACCGATTAAAATATAAATGCTTAAAAATAAACACGCGGATTCGTTTGAATGCCGTATTCCTTTAATAAATGCGGAAAATCGGAAAGCGCCGCTTCCACTTCTTCAATCATTTTCTTCGTTTTGGCTTCGCTCACACCTGCCAGCCGCGCCGTCATAATTAAATCATCATTTAAAATGTGCCGCCCTTTGCCGTTTACCATGGCCGTTTGCTCGCCGTTCATGCCCGCCGAGGGCGTTATATCATAAGCCGGCGTCATTTTCCAGCGATAATCGGCCGTCATCATATAGGAAAAGTTTTTCGTGTGATCATCTTTGTTTCCCGCTTTCACGTTAAAAATCATCAGCCGAACCATTTTTTCCACTTCACGCATATCGTGCGTTAAATGCGCCGTTAATCGCATGAGATTTTCATAATCCAGCGTCGGCATTCGATGCGAGGCATGCAACAGCCCGCACGCACTGTGAATGTGTATTTTATCGGCCCCGCTGCGATCAAACCGCGCCGCGCCGAAATGCCCTGCGCACTCTTTCGATTCAAATAAATGCGTATCGGGCATATCCACACCCGCCTTTTTGGCCATAACCGAATAAATATATTCCAAAGCGCCTAAATTCGGATTATCATATTTTGATGAAAACTTAATAATCCACGGTTGAAATTCTTTCATGGCCATGCGCCCGCTCACAATGGTTTTGTAATCGCTTGACACCAACGCCACAATCTTCGGACGCGCCCCCGCTGCCGAGCCGTTTAAGCCCTTTAAGCTGTCCAACAATTCGGAACTGGCTCCTTGAATAATTTCCACCGCCCCTTTGGAGAGCGAATCCAATTGCAAAATATCTTTGAAATGCTCGTTTTCCGTGGGCGTCGGATCATATTCCAAAGCCCCCATGGCCTGCGTGCCGATAATCGACAGCCGATGCAGCGGATTAATGGCATAATAGGATAAACCTTGCTTTTGTAAATATCTGTCTAATAATAAACAGCCCCATCCGTCGGGCAAACTGTCGTTAAAAAGCCCGAATAAGCCGTCAAACGTTTGCTCGTTATCAACAAAAACCCCGCTTTTGAGCGGCAGCATAAACGGCGATAACTCAATGCCCGTTTTTAAAAACGCTGGCGCATATTCAAACAGAATGCGCTCACGATGCTCCAAAACCCCGACGAATTGACGCTTTTGATAGGCATTTAAATAAACATTTAAGCGAATCATTTTCCCCCGTTTATTTTAATAAACCGCGCTTCCGGGCTTTTTCGGCATGCGGGGAAAATAAAGAAATATGCGAAACGGGCGTTAAAAACAAGGCGTTAAAATCGTTCAGACAATTCAGCGTTAATGCAATTTTTAAAAGCGATTCCAAGGCAATTTGCCCCGTTGATTCGAATCGCTTTAACGAGCCTAAACTCACACCCGATCTTTCGGCCAAACCGCTTTGGGATAAATTGGCATTAAGACGAGCCGTTTTGGCGCGATGCGCAATTTCCAGCGCTATTTCCGCCGGCGTTTTTAACATAATGGACATTATATTATCTCTTATTCCTCTTTTTTGTCTGTTATAGATTATATATTATCTTTTAAAATTTGTCAAGTAAAATTGACTCATTCGTGTTTAATTTTTTTGTTGCCTTATAAAGAAAAAAAGTGTATAATAAACAAAGAATGGTAATAAGCGAGGAAATATGAGCGAAACCGAAAATAATCAGAAGCAGGGTGAAAGCAGATTATCCAAAGGACTGGGTTATGTAGCTTCTGTCGGAAGGGCCGTTTCGGTTTTTGATGAAAAATTGGGAACAGCTGTAGAGAATGGCGCCGAAACGGTTCGAGCCGGTGTGAACGGTAAGGGTGTTTCGGGTATGGTTGATGCGGCTATTGGCAATGATGGTGATGATAAAAGAGCGGAAATGGGGCCTCGGGAAAAAAAGGTTGAAAAATGGGGTGGAAGAGCTGTTAATGCCTCTGCTGTTGTCAGTGTTTTTACTAAATTTATAGCGTCGCCGGTTTATCTTATTTCACGCTGCGTAAAATTTTTTGCCGTGAAGAAGGCCAGAAATATGGATGAGAAAGAATTTAAAAATGATTTGGAACAAAAGTTTGGTCAACCTTTTAATTCTCAACAGTGGAAAGAGTTCAAAGATGTGGTGAATGTAACTCCCGGAATATGTAATAATGATCAAACATGTACGCAATATGGAGAGTTAAAAAGAGGTTTATTGTGTCTTGATATTAACAAAGATGGTGTGGTAACAAAAGATGAAATCAGGGCATTTAAAACGCCTGAACAACTAATCGCTTTTATACGTGCCGAAGGTGCTCGGAGCAAATTGGCATGTAAAAATAGTAAAGTTTCGGCACCGATTATTCGAAAAGTAAATAACGGTGAGTATGTTAAAGAAGCTGATTTAAATAATAACGATGTTATTGATGATGCGGAACAACAAGCTTTTGCAAAAGCATTTGATTTAAATAATGACGGTAAAGTTGATTCCAGGGAAATAAATGCAATGACAGGTTCCCGTGCACAATTGGCCGCTTATTTTCAAAAAAACGGCAGTGCGCGTTCCGCATAGAGTAAAAAATCGGTTTATTCCTCTTAAACAAAAGCAAAATATGCTGTTAAAAGCCCTTTTTTCGGGCTTTGAGCGCTTTTTTTATCAAAAGATGGAAAAAATGCTTTCCTTTTTCAAAAAGATGTGTTATATGTTGATGTCTGAAAGCGTGCGGTCGTGGTGGAACGGCAGACACGACGGTCTTAGAAGCCGTTGCCGAAAGGCGTGGGAGTTCAAGTCTCTTCGACCGCACCATTATCTGTTTGATATAAAAGGGAATTGATATAAAATGACAAAATCTAAATTGGAACATTCTTTTCAGGTTGTTATTCCGGCAAAAGAATTTGAAACAAAACAAAATGAAAAATTAGAAGAAATTAAAAAAGAGGCGAAAATTGCCGGTTTCCGCCCCGGACAGGCACCGATTGCCTTAATTAAATCAAAATACGGTACTGCCGTTAAAGGCGAAGTGTTGGATGATTTAATTCAATCTTATACCGAAAAAACATTGGCTGATCATAAAATTAAACCGGCATTGCGTCCGAAAGTGGAAATTACCAAATTTGAAGATAATGCCGATGTGGAATTTAAAATCGATGTGGAGGCTTTGCCCGAAATTAAACCCGTTGATTTTAAAACATTAACCGTTGATAAAATTTCTTCCAAACCGACCGAGAAAGAAATTCAAACAACATTGCAGAAAATGGCGGCGGCACGCAAAACAACGGAAGTTGTCACTGAAAAACGTGCCACGAAAAACGGTGACGTGATTGTTATTGATTTTAAAGGAACCATTGACGGTGAAGAATTTAAAGGCGGTAACGGTAAAGACTATTATCTGGCTTTGGGATCGAATACCTTTATTCCCGGCTTTGAAAAACAGTTGACAGGTAAAAAAGTCGGCGAAACGGTTGATGTAAATGTGACTTTCCCCGAAAATTATCATGCCAAAGAATTGGCCGGCAAAAAAGCCTTGTTTAAGGTTGATATTAAAGAATTGCGGAAATATATCGATCCGGTTATTGATGATGCTTTTGCCAAATCATTCGGCGCCGAATCGCTTGATAATTTGAAGAAAGTCATTGAAGCGGAACTTAATAAAGAATATGCCCAAATGGCGCGTATTTATACAAAACGCTCGTTGTTGGATGCTTTGGCGGCCACGCATTCGTTTGAAGTGCCGAACGGTATGGTCGATATGGAATTCAATGCTATTTGGAAACAATTGGAGGAAGCCAAAAAACAAGACAGATTAGATGAAGAAGAAAAGTCAAAATCTGAAAATGTTCTTAAAAAAGAATATCATGACATTGCCGAACGACGCGTGCGGTTAGGTTTGTTGTTGGCGGAAGTGGCCAATGAAAAACATATTACTTTGTCGCAGGAAGATTTAACCAAAGCCGTTATGGCTGAGGCACGTCGTTATCCCGGTCAGGAAAAAGCCGTGTTCGAATATTATCAAAACAACAAACAGGCATTGGAAGCGTTAAGAGCCCCCTTGTTTGAAGAAAAAGTTGTTGATTATATTTTAGAACAGGTAAAAACAAACGAAAAAGTTTTGTCGCCGGAGGAATTATATTCCTATGATCCCGATGCGAAAACAAAGAAAACCAAAAAAACAAAGTAAAGGATGAAACATGTGCGCACAATTGATAAACCCGTCGTTAAATACGCTTGTGCCGACCGTTGTGGAACAAACCGGTCGCGGTGAGCGGGCATTTGATATTTATTCCCGGTTACTCAAAGAACGAATTGTTT
Organism: uncultured Alphaproteobacteria bacterium; assembly: GCA_947627155.1. GTDB lineage: Bacteria > Pseudomonadota > Alphaproteobacteria > CAAHEQ01 > UBA3637 > RGIG4140. Next base: position 7,404 of record CANQUX010000022.1, read on the forward strand.
TTTTAACCGGGCAGGTTGATGATGAAACGGCGAGTTTAATTTGTGCGCAATTGTTGTTTTTGGAAGCGGAAAACGCCAAGAAAGAAATTTCATTTTACATTAACTCTCCGGGCGGCGTTGTCACATCGGGACTTGCGATTTTGGATACCATGAATTACATTAAGTGTCCGGTCTCAACGGTTGTGATGGGGCAGGCCGCCTCCATGGGCAGTTTGCTTTTGTGTTGCGGTGCCAAAGGACGGCGCTTTGCGCTGCCGAATGCCCGTATCATGATTCATCAGCCGTCGGGCGGTTTTCAAGGGCAGGCAACCGATATTGAAATTCACGCCAAAGAAATTTTATCGATTAAAGCGCGTTTGAATCAAATTTATGTCGAACAAACGGGGCAATCATTGGAAACGATTGAACGAGCCATGGAACGCGATAATTTTATGACGGCCGAGGAAGCTAAAAATTTCGGTCTGATTGATGCGGTTATTTCATCGCATCCGGAAACAGGTGAAAAATAAAAGGAGCTGTCATGATAAAAGACGACACGACCACGGGTATTAAATGTTCGTTTTGTAATAAAAATCAGAACGAAGTGCGTCATTTAATTGCCGGAAAGCCGATGAAAGGTCCGGGCGGCAAAGAACAGATGGTTTTCATTTGTGATGAATGCATTGAGTTGTGCCGCGGAATTATTCGAGACGAAAACGGTGCCGGTAAAGGAACATCGAAAGAAAATGCCGATGCGACAACCGCGTCCGATGGTGTTGCGCTTGACGGCAATCATCTGAAAAAGCCGCAGGAACTTCATCAGATTTTAGATGAATATGTGATCGGACAGGAACGGGCGAAAAAGGTGTTGTCCGTTGCCGTATATAATCATTATAAACGGTTGTTATCCAATCAAAAAAATAATGATGTGGAAATTGAAAAATCGAATGTGTTGTTGTTGGGTCCCACCGGTTCCGGTAAAACATTGTTGGCAAAAACGTTGGCACGGTCGTTAGACGTACCGTTTGCCATTGCCGATGCCACCACTTTAACGGAAGCCGGCTATGTGGGCGAAGATGTTGAAAATGTTGTGTTGAAATTATTGCAGAATGCCGATTATAACGTTGCCAAAGCGGAAATGGGCATTATTTACATTGATGAAATTGATAAAATCTCTCGAAAATCCGACGGGCCGTCCATCACGCGGGATGTGTCGGGCGAAGGGGTGCAACAGGCGCTTTTGAAAATGATTGAAGGAACTGTTGCCTCGTTACCGCCGCAAGGAGGACGAAAACACCCCAATCAGGAATATATTAAAGTCAATACGCAAAATATTTTGTTTATTTGCGGCGGCGCTTTTGCCGGTTTGGAAAAAGTAATCGAACGACGCGAATCAAAATATGCCATCGGGTTCGGAGCCGATACAAAATCGGGAGAAGAACAAAATATCGGTGAATTGTTGGAGAAATTAGAGCCGAATGATTTGTTAAAATATGGTTTGATTCCCGAATTTATCGGTCGTTTGCCCGTGATTGTCAGTTTGGAAGAGTTAGATGAAGCGGCGTTGGTGCGTATTTTAAAAGAACCCAAAAACGCGCTCGTCAAGCAATATCAAGCCTTGTGTGAAATGGAAAATGTTAAGTTAACAATCACGCCGGCTGCCTTAAAAGCCATTGCACATGAAGCGATTGAGCGAAAAACCGGTGCGCGGGGGTTGCGTTCCATTATGGAAAACATTTTGTTGGAAACCATGTACGAATTGCCCACGTTAAAGGGTGTTCGCGAAGTGATTGTTGATAAAGAAACAATTGAAAAAAAGCAAAAACCCACGTTTGTTTTTGATAAAAAATAAAAAAAAGAGAAAGCATCTCTTTACATTTGATAAAAAGATGCATACATATATATCATTCGATTATATTATAAAACAAAGGGCAGAAAATGAGTGAAGAGTTAATTACAGAGGGTGTTTATCCGGTATTGCCGTTGCGGGATATTATTGTTTTTCCGCATGTGGTTGTGCCGTTGTTTGTCGGACGGGATAAATCGGTTGCGGCGCTGGAAAACGCCATGGCAAACAATAAACAGGTGTTTTTAACGGCGCAGGTCGATGCGTTGGTTGATGTGCCTTATACGGGTGATTTATATAAAACGGGAACCCTTGCCAATATTTTGCAATTATTAAAACTGCCGGACGGTACGGTTAAAATTTTGGTGGAGGGCATTTGTCGTGCCAAAGTCATTGAGTGGACGCAAAACACGGCCTTTTTTGAGGCACAAATCAGCGCTCTGCCGTCACAATTCGGAAATGAGGCGGAAGTGGAAGCCTTAATGCGCTCCGTGCAGGAACAGTTTGAAAATTATGTGCGGTTGAATAAGCGTATCGGCCCCGAAGTGTTGGTTGCCGTTACGCAAATACACGATGCCGAAAAGTTTGCCGATATTGTGGCCACGCATGTGTTATTAAAGTTGGAAGATAAGCAAAAAATTCTGGAAATCGAATCCGTGCAGGGGCGGTTGGAAAAACTCTATGCCGATATGGAAAAAGAAATCGGCGTTTTGCAGGTGGAACGCAAAATTCGCAAGCGCGTGAAACGGCAAATGGAAAAAAGCCAAAGGGAATATTTTTTGAATGAGCAAATGAAAGCCATCCAAAAAGAATTGGGGGATTCGGAAGAAGGAAATGAAATTAAATCTTTGGAAAAGAAAATCAAAAAAGCCGGTATGCCCAAAGAAGCCAAAGACAAAGCATTAAGCGAGCTTCGAAAATTGCAGATGATGGGGCAAATGTCGGCCGAATCCGGGGTCATCAGAAATTATTTGGATTGGTTGGTTGCCATTCCGTGGCGGAAAAAATCAATTTTGCAAACCGATTTAAACGAGGCTAAACGTATTTTAGATGAAGATCATTACGGTTTGGAAAAAGTGAAAGAGCGTATTTTGGAATTTTTAGCCGTTCAAAAACGCACGAATTGTTTAAAAGGCTCCATTTTGTGTTTAGTCGGCCCGCCGGGCGTGGGTAAAACCTCGCTGGGACAATCCATCGCACGGGCAACGGGACGGAATTTTGTGCGGACTTCTCTGGGCGGTATGCATGACGAATCGGAAATTCGCGGGCATCGGCGCACCTATATCGGATCGCTGCCCGGTAAAATCATTCAAAGCATGAAGCGCGCTAAAACAATTAATCCGTTGTTTTTGTTAGATGAAATTGATAAAGTCGGCAATGATTATCGGGGTGATCCGTCATCGGCGTTATTGGAGGTGTTAGATCCCGAGCAGAATACCACGTTTAATGATAACTATTTGGAAGTGGATTATGATTTATCGCATGTGATGTTCATTACAACGGCGAACACGTTGCACATGCCGCGTCCGTTGTTGGACAGAATGGAAATTATTCAGCTGTCGGGATATACGGAAGATGAAAAAGTTGAAATTGCCAAGCGTCATTTAATCGGCAAACAATTGAAAATGGCCGGATTAAAGCCGGAAGAATTAAAGATTCAAGAAGAAACGCTTTTGAAACTCATTCGCAACTACACGCGTGAGGCCGGTGTTCGTAATTTAGAGCGTGAAATTGCCAACATTGCCCGTAAGGTGGTGAAGGAAATTCAATTGGAAGGCGTTAAATCGGTGACGGTAACGCCGAAAAATTTGAAAAAATATGCCGGTGTGGAAAAGTTTACGTTCGGTTTGGCGGAAAAAGAGGATCAAATCGGCACAACAACGGGTTTGGCGTGGACGGAAGTCGGCGGAGAAATTTTGTCGATTGAAGCGGTTATTATGCCCGGTAAAGGCGCCGTGCAATTAACCGGACAATTGGGTGATGTGATGAAAGAATCCGTCGGTGCGGCGCATTCGTTTGTGCGGGCGAACGCGAATGCCTTCGGCATTTATAACAAAGCCTTTGAAAAAAACGATGTGCATGTGCATGTGCCCGAGGGTGCCACGCCGAAAGACGGGCCGTCGGCCGGTATTGCCATGATGACATCGCTGGTGTCGGCATTTACGAAAATTCCCGTGCGAAAAGATATTGCCATGACGGGTGAAATCACGCTGCGCGGAAAGGTGTTACCCATCGGCGGTTTAAAGGAAAAATTGTTGGCTGCGTTGCGCGCCGGCATTAAAACGGTGCTGATTCCGAAAGAAAACGTGAAAGATTTGGAAGAAATTCCCGAGAACGTGAAAACAGGTTTGAAAATCATTCCCGTTTCCGAGGCGCAGGAGGTGTTGAAATATGCCTTAACAAAGGCGTTAAAGCCCGTTAAGGAAAAAACTTCCGAAAAATAAACCGATTATGAACAATCACTTTGGTAATGATTTTTGCTTTTTATGCAAAAAAAGCTGGTTATTTTTGCAAAAGTTTGATATACTGACTGCGGTTCGGGTTAAAATTTAAGGATTATTATGAAGTTTTTAGACGAAGCTAAAATATATATCAAAGCGGGTGACGGCGGCAACGGCGCCTGTTCGTTTCGGCATGAAAAGTTTTTGGAATTCGGCGGGCCGGACGGCGGAAACGGCGGTGACGGCGGCGATGTGGTTTTTGTGGCGGCCGATAATTTAAACACGTTGATTGATTTTCGCTATCAGCAACATTTTAAAGCGCAACGCGGGTTTAACGGTGCCGGCCGAAATTGCACGGGGGCATCAGGTGAAGATCTTATGATTAAAGTGCCCACAGGAACACAAATTATTGCCGAAGATAATCAAACCGTGTTGGCCGATTTAACAAAAGTCGGTGAAACGTTTGTTGCGGCACACGGCGGCAAAGGGGGCAGGGGAAATGATTCTTATAAATCCTCCACCAATCAGGCGCCGCGTCAGGCCGATGAAGGCACGCCGGGTGAAGAATGTTGGGTGTGGCTTAAATTAAAGCTGATTGCCGATGTGGGCTTACTGGGGCTTCCGAATGCCGGAAAATCAACGTTTTTAAGTGTTGTCAGCCGGGCGCAGCCGAAAATTGCCGATTACCCGTTTACAACGGTTTATCCGAATCTCGGTATGGCGCATATTGATGAGGCGCAAATTTTAATTGCCGATATTCCGGGGCTGATTGAAGGTGCTTCGGAGGGTGTGGGACTCGGGGTTCGGTTTTTAAAACATGTTGAGCGCTGCCGGGCTTTAATTCATTTAATTGACGGAACGGCCGAAGATGTGGTTACGCCCTATAAAACCATTCGAAAAGAGTTGCAAAAATATGGAGCAGGTTTGTTAAACAAGCCCGAAGCGGTTGTGTTGAATAAAATTGATGCGTTATTGCCCGAAGAAGTGAAAAGCAAAACAAAAAAGCTGGAAAAGGCAATCGGAAAGCCGGTTTTCACCATGTCGGGCGTGGCGCATACGGGCGTGAAAGAAGTGTTGCGCTTTGTGCGAAATTTAGTGTGTCAAGGAGAAAGTTAAATGGTTGAAAAAACAAAAAAATCATCTCAAAAAACGGTTCAAACAACAAAAGAAAAGAAAAAAACGCCGGTTAAAAAAGCAACTCCTTTAAAAGCCAAAGCGCCGAAGGTAAAAGGGGCGTTATCGAAAGAGCAAATCAAAGAATTATTAACGTTTATCACTCAAAAATTAGATGAAGGCAAAGCCGAAGAAATTGCCGTTATTGATTTGGAAGGAAAAACCAGTTTGGCTGATTTTTTGGTGGTGGCATCGGGCACGTCGGCGCGTCATATTTTCGGGTTGGCAAACAATTTAATGACGGATTTGAAAAAAGCGGGATATGCCGTGAAAATATCGGGAGAAAACGGCGAGGGAAATTGGGTGTTAATTGATGTTGTCGATATTATCGTTCATTTATTTACCCCGCAAACGCGCACGCTTTATGATTTGGAAGGTTTATGGCAAAAGAGTTCCAAAGAGCGCATGTCATAAAGATTTTTTAATGAGAACACGTTTTATTTAACCTGATTTGGCAACAAACAGGTCTTTCGGTTTAACATTTTCCCTTGTTGGCGAGGGAGAAAAGTAATGTGGCATTTTTTTTAATTTCAAGGTGATGATGGAATTGTTTTTCGGTTAGCGAATGACGAGTGTGTTTTTCCCCTATCGGCGGGTGTGGAGCGGCGCTGAAAGTGGCGCATCACTATGGGCCGATAGGGGGGAAAAGGGTAAAATTCGGCACTTTTTCTTAATTTTCGGTTGGTGATGATTTATTTTTTTTGAGGTGACTGTATTTGCTTTCTTTCTTCTTTTCGGCGGGAAGTGCCGGCTCGTGGAACGTGAGCCGGCGCGGTGGCAGAATAAAGACTGATTTTCTTCCCTAATTGCAAGCAATGACTCTTCTTTCTTATTTTCGGCGGGAAGTGTCGGCGCGTGGAACGTGCGTCGGCGCGGTGTGCCGAAAATAAGAAAGGCAGAGAATCGAAAGTGAAGTTATTTATTTGATATATCACTCTATTATCTGTATGTGGTATTCTCTTTTTTCCCTCTATCGGCGGGTGGGATGCGCCGCGAAAGTGGCGCATCACTATGGGCCGATAGAGGGAAAGTTTAATGATGCTACTTTTTCTGCTTGACATTGGTATGAAAAGCTTTTATTCTGAAAGCAAGGCAAGTGATGTGTGCCCCGAGGCTTAACAACCTCTTTATACGTGTCCTTGAAAAAGGATAGATTTTTAGTCCTGTTTTTTATAAACAAGGCAAAGAATCGAACGACCGGAAGGCAGTAAAATAGCCTTTTGGTCAATATACTGCGCTATCTCGTATAAATAGTTGTTAACTTCCGGTCGCCTCTCATCAAGGCGATTTTTTTTGAATATGCATCAAAAAAACGTACGTTTTTTGCAACACTTTTTTTGCATTTTTTCAAAAAAAATTTAATGTGAGGTAATTTTAATGCAATATCAAACGGTTATAAAAAGACTGTTTTACCAATTTTTGAGGGTAATTTTACCCCCGAATCAGCGTTGCATTAAAGGTACGTTTAATTTATGCTATTTGCATTGAAAGGAAGCGAAAAAATGAAGAAAAAACAATTAAAACAAATTGAAAATCAAGCGCAAGACGGGCGGTCAATGGTTGAAATGCTGGGCGTGTTGGCTATTATCGGGGTTATTTCAATCGGTGGCATTGCAGGGTACAGAATGGCAATGAATCGATATCAGGCGAATCAAATAGCGAATGAAATTAATCTCATGCGTACTGATGCAAAAATAAAAGTTGCGCGCGGCGTGGAATTATTGCTGGGTGAGCCGTATGATGGTGAGAGCGGACACTTAAAATTTAATGAAAGTTATGGCGTTAAGGTAGATTCTTCGGTTATAATATCGGATGGAGAAGAAGGTAGAGAAGAGGGCTATTCGTTTACGTTATCAAACATTCCTGAGGGGGTATGCAAACCGTTAGCAACGTTATTAGACGGCATGGACGATACGGCCGTATTAGAGATTAACGGTGGTGACTATACTACAACAGAAAATCCCTGTTCTGAAACAGAAAATGAAGTAATGGTAGCCTTTTCGACCAAAGATATAGGCGGGGTGAGCGGTGGAAGCGGTAATCCGGAACCGCCGGAAGAACAAGGCGATGAACCGCAAGATGAGCCGGAATGCAATGAGGATACCTGCCCGGGAGGAACGTGTAACGAAGATGGTACATGTCAGTGCCCGGAAAATAAGAATTGGACGGGAACGGATTGCATTACATGTCCGGAGGAAGCGCCCTGGAATGACACGGAAAGAGATTGTACGTGTACAGGAGCAAATGAATATTGGGACGGTAATCGGTGTATAACGTGTGATGAGAGTACGGGTGGCACATGGGACGAAGAAAACAAGGAATGCAAGTGTGATGAGGGCAAATATTGGAGTGATTCGGCCGGAGCATGCATTGAAAACCCGTGTAATAGTTGCGCAGATGATGAATTTTGTTTGAGCAGCAGTTGCAATGAATGTAGCAGTTATGGTATTAGTAGTAGTGAGACAATCACCGAGGTTTGCATCTCGCATAGTTGTAAGAAGATATCGGAGTATAAAGCGGATAATAAGGATACAGAGCACCCGAATAAATATGTGATGTCGAAGAGCAGAATGAACTGGTGGAGCGCAGAGCGGTTCTGTAAGGCGTTGCCGGGTAATAGACACATGGTGACAATTTCCGATTTGAATTGCAAGAATACGAATTTAGGAGGAACAACGACAGGATATTGTTATGCTAAGGATGGTAGTGGAAGTGAATTAAGTGATGTGATAAAGGCATTGAGGAAGGCAGAGAACGGGACGGAGACAAGCGGAAATCGCTACTACTGGTTGTATAATTCATTTGGAAATACAACTCCTAGTAGTAATTCCTGCACTGCGTACTACGTCTGCCTTGACAATGGTGTCGTCTCCGACCGCAATCGCGCCCGCGGCGGCATCTACTACGCCTTATGTGAGTGAGGCCAGTCCGCCTGCCGGCTCTTTCCTTATGCCCCGCCTTTAAGGCTTCCATTCAGCGGGGCACCTCTCCCTTTCCCCTCTATCGGCCCATAGCGATGCGCCCCTTTTCGCGGCGTTCCACACCCGCCGATAGAGGGAAAACTATTTGCAGAAAATTCACCGTTTAGCGCCAATTAGAACTTATTTTCGGCACACCGCGCCGGCGCATATTCTACACGCCGGCACTTCCCGCCGAAAATAAGAGAAAAACCGAATATATCCCCACAAAAAAATAAACATCGACCGAAAATTAAGAAAAAGTGCCAAATGTAAATTAAGAGGAAAAACCCAGTGATAACGTTCAAAACTGGCGTATTTTTTCTGCTTTTCTCATTCTCGACCCATAGCAGAGTGGCACAATAGCGCCGCCCCACACCCGCCGAGAATGAGAGACAGAGACACAATTTTCGTTTCCTACCTTTCTTAATTTTCGGCACACCGCGCTATCCCACGTTTCACGGGATAGCACTTCTCGCCGAAAATTAAGAAAAAAATCTCATCACCTGTAATTAGGAAAAAAATAAAATCAGCTTTAATTCTGCCACCGCGCCGGCGCATATTCTACACGCCGCCACTTCCCGCCGAAAATAAAAGAAAGACCGAATAAAACAAACATATTTTCCCTGATTATCTTTCCCCAATTAAACGTACGATTTTTGCAACACTTTTTTTTGATTTTTTCAAAAAAAATTTATTTTTTCCTGAAA
>CANQUX010000023.1 GCA_947627155.1 uncultured Alphaproteobacteria bacterium
ATCACCTGTTGCGAGGTGGTCGGTGCTAACTCTTGAACTGCTTGCACGGCTTCGGCTTGATGACCGTTTTGCAACGCTGTGGAAATAGCATCAGTCACTTGATTGCCCAGTTCCGTGCCGTGATTATTGGATTCAAGCAATGCGCCGATTGTACCGGCTTCTTCTTCAGACACCGCCACATCAAGTTTTTGGACAATTTGATCAGCCGACAGGACGCCCTTCACCGTTACTGTTCCATCTTCATTTAAGGCTAAGTCATAAACGGGGTTGAACAATGTGACATTATCTTTATTTGTAACAGTTTTGCTTGCATTATCGCCAGAAAAAGTAATAAAGTCATAATGCTCGCTATCATTGACAAAACCGTTTTTAATTTGAAGATTGATTGTGTTTTCCCCTTCAAATGTGACCGATTTTGCCAAAATGGTTGTTGCTTGCAACGTTGCGGTTAATGAAGCACCTTTTGCAAAGGTAATATCACCGCTGCCGCCAATACCGTTATCTAACGTGATATCTCCGGTGAATTTGATAGAGCCGCCTTCACTATAAATATCGCCACCTTCTTTGGCCGTATTACCGCTGAAAGTCGTGTTTGTAATGGTCAGATTACCGCCTTTATTGTAAATAGCACCGCCTTTTTCACTGGCTGTGTTATTTGTAAATTCGCTGTTTTTAATGGTTGTATTGGTATGCTCAATGTAAATAGCACCGCCTGTTCCGTTCGTGACTTTATTGTTCTTGAAAATAACATTGTCAAAGGTTGCTTTTCCTTCGTAGTTTGCAACGAGCCCACTATCCGACAAGAGTGCCACTGCACCGCCTTTAGCTTGTGCAGTATTGCTATCAAAAGTAGAATTCAAAACTTGATCTTCTGGCGATTCTATAGAACGACCGTCATGCCATAAAGATAAAGCACCGCCAGCGCCGGTGGGGTTTGAGGTTTCATTGTTTGTAAAATTACTGTTGTTAATTTTGGTTGCAACCGGGTTGTTTTTTACATTGTCATAATAGACACCATACGTTTTGCTTGTCCAACCATCTGCATGAATTTCAAGACCATCATCTGTTTCTTCAAGAGTAACTTTATCTGTAGTCTCAGAAGATGTTACAATTTTTCCGTCTTTATAATAGAATGCGTTATGAAAGTTATTATTTACAGTATCTGCAGCTTCTGCATTAGCCGGCAACGACAACATTGTGCTCATTAAAAGCGCCGCATTTAATAGCGCGCATTTCTTTAAAATATGGCTATACTCATGCGATAGATACATAAGTGCTGTTTTTGAATATTTCATTATAAAACTCCTTTTAATATTAGTTTATTCAACAAACACAGTAAAACACAAACCAACGTTTTTGTTCAGGTGGAAAAAAGATAAAAATTATCAATATCTTGAAACAAAAATAATTTAATTATCTATTGTTTTCAATATGTTATATGATTTAACAAAAAATACATTTTTATGCATATTTCGATTGACAAAAACGTTCTATTAAATTGAGCAGATAAAAAGTTAAATTACCTTTTGAAAACAAATAAAAAATTGAAAAAAATAAAACATAAGTATTTAAATATAAGATGAATTTAACAGACCAATCGCATAGATTAAAAAAACGTTTTTTCCCTGTTTCTCTTTCCTCAATTAAACGTACGCTTTTTGAGAAAAGGTAAAAAATTTATCATCCTTTTTTAAGTCTTACCGAATCTTTGATAAAATAAGCATATTTTTGAATGGTTACTTGCATAAAGCGACACTGCCATACCTGCGATTATCGCATAATATTGAACCATCGTAAAGATATACGGAACACATATCACACAAATTGTCATTGACACCGGTTAATGTCCACATATCTCTTCCCCATTTGCCGAAAGTATGCAATAATTGCCATAATTGCGGATCAGGACAATCACCGTTTTCCGATGTGCAAACTAACTCATTCAAGTTTAATAAAGTACCACTACTCACATGTTTTTTGTCTCTTAATGCTTGACAAAAGCGCACGGCACTCCACCAGTCTATTAAGGGAACGCTTGTTTCCAATTTATAATATGTTCCTTTGCCTTCAATGGTTTTCTCTTCATATAAAATGGTTGTACAGGTACCTTGATTTGCATTTATATTCTCTCCATTAACACAATAAGAAGTTCCTGTTGTGTTGCAATATTCATCTTCTGCGCAATCATCATTGTCTTCACAACCGCATAACTCACCGTTCCAAGGTTTGTTTTCGGGACAAGCTTCACAATTTGTGCCATTCCACAAAGGCTTTTCCGGATCAATTTCATAGCAGCTTTTGCACTTGTTTGTAGTTTGCTCACATTTCGGTTTTTCGGGATCTGTGCAATCTTCATATGTTAAACATTCCACACAACCTTTTCCTGCACCGCCCCATATTTGATTATCGGGACACGTTTGACAAGCATTTCCTTCACAATATTGTGTGTTATAGGGGCAATCTTCCTCCGTTTCGCACTCCACACACAAATGTTCATGACAAATCGGTAAGTTATCGGGACAATCGGGATCATCATTACACTTAATCGCCGCCGAATCCGAATCGGCACCGAAGATCACCGTTAATATATTCTCTTCTCCAAGGCAAATGCCTTTCTCTCCCTCTGCCGCGTCAACCGATTTTCCATTGATATAAAAGGCAATTTCGTTATCCATTTTATCAATTAAATTCGCCAGCGGTTTACAAATACCTTCGGGAATTTTTTGCATTTCAATATAATAGGCATTTGCAACGGCGCAGGAAGCCACATCATCGGGCGTGGACGTTTCCGTTTCCATATAAAGACAATCAAAATCGGTTTTATATCCGTTAAATTGAATATTTCCGCTGTCATACGGATCACCGAGGGTTAATTCCTCCGCGCCTTGGGCAATTTTTATTTGTGCATCGGTGCGCATGATGTTCATTTCATGCGCAATTTGATTGGCTTGATAATAATTCATCGCCAATCGAAACCCGACGATTCCACCGATTGACAGAATAGCAATAATGGCCAGCACGCCGAGCATTTCAATCATACTCCGCCCGCTTTGGGATTGATTTTGAATTTGTTTTAATTGATTTTTTTTGAATTGTCTTGTCATTTTTCGACTCCCTTTCATTATACGAATAGCATAAATTAAACGTACCTTTAATGCAACGCGGTTTCGGGGGTCAAAATTGCCTTCAAAAGGCAAAAAATCACCCTTAAAAAACAGTCGAAAAATCAATTATTTCCACTTAAATTAAATTTTTTTTACAAAAATGCAAAAAAAGTGTTGCAAAAATCGTACGTTTAATTGAGGAAAGATAATCAGGGAAAATATGTTTGTTTTATTCGGTATTTGTTGATTTATTCTCTCTTATTTTCGGCACACCGCACTATCCCACAATAGCGGGATAGTACTTCCCGCCGAAAATAAAAATAAAAAACTCCTCTTTCCTCCAAAAAATAAACATATCCCCCTTCAAAACAATTCCATCACCCGAAAATTAAGAAAGCCCCCCGAATGGCTCCCCAAAAAATAAACACCCCTTAAAAAAAACGTTTTGCCTTTGTTATAAAACGGGTTTTAAAATCATCATTTGTATGCTTTTGCGCTTTTTTCTTGAATAATAAACGTTTATGTGCTATAAAGACTTGTTTTTATTAAAACGAGGTATTCATATGTTTGCGCAATTATTTAAAAATAAAAAATTTTTACCGTTATTGACCTCCCGTTTTTTGTCGGCTATCAATGAGGGATTTATTCGCTATGTTTTCCTTTTTTTGGTAACATACAAATTAACACAGCCTAATCCCGTTTTTATGATTATGGCCGTTGTTTTGTATGCGCTTTCGTTTTGCTTTGCAACCTGCTATATCGGACAAATTGCCGATAAATATTCAAAAGCAAAATGTTTGCAAATGGTGCGGTTATGTGAAATCGGCATCATGGGAATGGCGCTGATCGGCATTTTGCTAAATTCTCCCGTTTTATTTTTAAGCATTTTAATTGCCATGGGGCTCATCAATGCCTGTCAAAAGGTTTTGGATACTTCATTAATTACCGAATTAATCGCACCTGCAAAATTAAATGCGGGTAACGTTTTAATGAAAATCGGCGTTATTTTCGCCTCCGGTTTGTCATGCCTGTTATTAACCAGCATTTTAAAGTTTGATGTGGCGTATATGGCTGTTTGCCTGCTGGGATTTATTTTGTCCGTTATCAGTTTTATGATTTCTTTAAAAATTGAGCAAAACGATCCGGCCGATCAGGAGACCGTTATTTATCGCAACCCTTATAGGGCTTTCGGTTTCGTGTCGGAAAAATTGAAACACCACTTTGATATGTGGACTTATTTAGTCGGCATTGCTTGGTTTTGGATGATTTCAACGGTGATTTTCTTTTTCTCTGCCGATTACGGCCGAACCGTGTTACATGCCCGCTGGTCGGTTGTTATGTTTTTATCCGCCGGCATTTTTACTGTCGGATATATTTTAGGCGGCATTCTTTATGCCCGTTTTTCGCGTAAAAATAATATGGGCGCGCATACATGTGTTGTTTGTTTGCTGATTTCGCTCTTTTTATTTAACTTTATTTTTGCAAGCTCCAATGCGCAACACCTGATATTGGCCAAAAATATTACCGTTTTTCAAATGCTCACCACCGGTTTTAATTACTGGTGCATTATGATTGATGTTTTGGTGTTAGGTGCGTTGGCGGCTTTCTATATGATTCCGTTTTACACGTTAATTCAATTAAAAACACCGAAATTTATGATGGGGCGCATGATGGCCTTTTCCAATATGGTGAACGCCTGCGCCGTTGTGGCTTCGTTAATGATTACGTTAAGTTTAACAATATTATCTTTCGGTGTGTTGAATATTTTGCTCATTTATGCCGTTGCCAATTTGCTGATTGCCGTTTATATGATTCGGCTGCTTCCGATGGATGCGCGAAAAAAGGTTTTCCGCCGGGTTTTAAGTGCTTTGTTTAAAGTGGAGGTGAAGGGAATTGAAAACTTAAAAAAAGCCGGACAAAAAGCGTTGATTATTCCCAATCATACTTCTTATATGGACGTATTGTTAATTTCCGCCTTTTTAGATGAAGAAATTACGTTTGCCGTCAGTGATCAGCTGATTGAAAAAACGCTTGTTAAGTTTATGACCAATTTAACGGATGTGCGTCCGCTCGATCCGCAAAGTCCGTTTGCCGTGAAATATATGGTGGAGCAATTAAATGAAAATAAACTTTGCATGATTTTAACCGAAGGCATTATTGACGGCGGCAATACGCGTATGAAAATTTATGAGGCACCGGCCATGATGGCGGTGAAAAGTAACGCGCCGTTGTTGCCGATTCGAATTGACGGGGCTTCAAATGCCGTTTTTTCTCGCATTTTAGGCACAAAATTTGTTTTTAAACTGTTGCCGAAAATTACCTTAAATATTTTGGAACCGGTAAGTTTTCAGTTCCCCGAAGAAATGACCACGCGAGAAATTCGGGAAAAATCAAGCTCACGATTGCATGATATTTTAATGCAAATGACGTTTGACAGCTATGATAAAAACAGAACCTTGTTTGAAGCCGTTTCCGATTCCATGCATATGGCGGGATATTTAAAGCCCATTATGGAAGATACATCGCGGAAACCCGTGAAGTTTTGCCTGTTTTTCTTGAAAGCTTTCATTTTGGGGCGCTTAATGCAACGTGCCGTCGGTGATGAAAAATACGTCGGCTTAATGATTCCCACATCCAACGCTTGTGCCATTGCCTTTTTCGGCTTACACGCTTTCGGTAAAATACCGGCCATGATTAACTTTACATCCGGCCCGAAACAGGTTGTGTCCACTTGCGAAACAATCGGGTTAAGAACCGTTATTACGGCACACAAAGTTGTGAATATGGCTAAATTGGAACACTTGATCGAGGCATTGGAAAAAAATAAAATTCGCGTTGTTTATTTGGAAGATTTAAAACCCTCTCTAAAGCCGAAAGATGAGCTCATCGGTATGGCGGGGGCCTTATGTCCGAAAACGGTTTATCAAAAAACATGCGAACGAAAAGTCTCGCCCGATGATACCGCCGTCGTGTTGTTTACATCGGGAACGGAAGGGTTTCCGAAAGCCGTCTTTTTATCGCATAAAAACATTTTATCCAACTGTTATCAATTACCCTCTATTTTTGACGTGTATCCGAATGACGTGTTTTTAAATTGTTTGCCCATGTTCCACTCTTTCGGACTGGGCGCCGGCGTTGTTTTACCGCTGTTACTGGGCATTAAAACGGTGTTATATCCCACGCCGCTGCATTATCGGATTATTCCTGAAATTTGCGCATCGGTGAAAGCAACCGTTTTCTTCGGAACGGATACCTTTTTGGCCGGCTATGCCAAGTGCGCCAATCCGTATGACTTCAACAGCTTGCGTATTGTAGCCTCGGGTGCCGAAAAGGTAAAAGAAGAAACACGGCGCATTTGGGCGGAAAAATTCGGTGTTCGTATTTTGGAAGGATACGGCGCAACGGAATGTTCGCCGTTTATTGCCGTCAATACGTTTTTGCACTCGAAAAAAGATTCCGTCGGGCGCCTTTTGCCCGGTATGCGTTACAAATTAAAGCCGGTCGAAGGCATTACCGAAGGGCAGGAATTGTGGGTGAAGGGACCGAATATTATGCAAGGCTATATGCGCCATACCGCGCCGCTTCAATTAGATCCGCCGCATGACGGTTGGTATGATACGGGAGATATTGTTTCTGTGGATGAAGAGGGCTATATATCTATTAAAGGCCGTTGCAAACGCTTTGCCAAAATCGGCGGCGAGATGGTATCATTGCCGGCAGTGGAAATGGTTGTTGAAAAACGATATCCCGATTTTATTTCGGGTGCCGTTAACATTCCCGATGCCAAAAAAGGCGAACAGATTGTTTTGATTACCACCTGCAAGGATATCACGCGCGAGGAGTTGGTCAGTGCCTTTAAAGCGGCAGGCATTACCGAACTCGGATTGCCGTCCCGTATTATCGTCACCGATCAACCGCCGCTTTTGGGAACCGGCAAATTCGATTATGTGACCGCAAAGGAAATGGCTTTAAAAGAAACAGAAAAATAAAGGAGTGTACATGGCAAATATCGGTGTTATCGGTGCAGGAGCATGGGGAACGGCTTTAGCCGTAACGGCTGCAAAAGCAAAAAATAATGTGCGATTATGGGCGCTTGAACCCGAAACGGTTCGCGAAATTAACGAAACGCATCACACATCATTTTTACCGACGGCAACACTTCCCGACACAATTAAAGCAACCAATGATATGAAAGAAGTGCTTTTGTGGGCCGATTGTATTTTACTTGTTGCACCGGCGCAATTTACCCGATCTGTTTTTACCGAAATGGCGCCGTTTTTAAAAACCGTAACGCCGGTTGTTTTATGTGCCAAAGGAATTGAGCTCTCAACCGGGTGTTTGTTAAGTGAAATTGTGAATGAAATTCGACCGCAAACCCCGTTGGTTGTGTTATCGGGGCCGAATTTTGCAACGGAAGTGGCCAAAGGGTGTCCCACGGCAGTTACCATTGCTTCCCCTTCACAAATGTTGGCGGACAGAGTATGCCGTTATTTGAAAACCGATTATTTTCGTCCGTATTCTTCCGCCGATTTGATCACGCCGGAAGTGTGCGGTGCCATTAAAAACGTGTTGGCCATTGCTTCGGGTATTTCCGACGGCTGTCGGTTAGGCGATAATGCCCGTGCGGCGCTTCTCACGCGCGGATTGGCGGAAATGTCGCGTTTTGCCGTTGCGTTGGGCGGCAAGAAGGAAAGCGTATTAGGTCTTTGCGGTATCGGCGATTTAATG
Source organism: uncultured Alphaproteobacteria bacterium (assembly GCA_947627155.1). GTDB lineage: Bacteria > Pseudomonadota > Alphaproteobacteria > CAAHEQ01 > UBA3637 > RGIG4140. Next base: position 7,833 of record CANQUX010000023.1, read on the forward strand.
TTAACGGCCAACAGCCGCCAATCACGGAATTATTCGTTCGGCTTTGCCGTCGGTGAAGCGGGTGATGCCGAGAGCGTTTTAAAAACCTGCACCAAAACGGTTGAGGGTGTGGCAACGGCCTCTTCGGTGATGAAACGGGCGCGCCAACTTCAAGTCGACTTACCGATTTGTGAATCGGTTGAAGCTGTTTTATATCATAAAAAGCCCATTCACGAGGTTTTAAAAGAAATGTTGGCCAGACCGTTACGCAAAGAATAAAAAAAACGGTTTCTTAGCTTGTAAAATCATTCCAGATTTTCTTAATCTGACACAAAAAGTCATTACAGGCTTCCTGATTTGATTCTTTGGATTCGGCCGCAAACTGTTTGAGCAATTCTTTTTGTTTGGCACTTAAATGTGTGGGCGTTTCAACCCGGAACGTTACAAATAAATCCCCGAACTGATCACTTCTTAATAAAGGCATACCTTTGCCTTTGATTTTAAGCTGATGTCCCGATTGCATACCGGCTTTAATTTCCGTCGGAATCGGTTTCCCGTCCATGGAGGGTACATTTACCGTTCCGCCCAAAGCCGCCGTTGTCATCGGTACGGGCATTTCGCAATATAAATTGGCACCTTCTCTGTCAAAAATTGTGTGTTTTTTCACCACGACAAACACATATAAATCTCCGGCAGGCCCGCCGTTTCTGCCGGCATCGCCTTCACCGGCAAGACGCATTCTGACGCCCGTATCCACGCCTTTGGGAATGGTAATTTCAAGCGTGCGTTTTTTACGAACACATCCCGTTCCTTTGCAAACGGAACACGGTTCCTGCACCGATTTACCCGTTCCGTGACAATCGGGGCAATCGGTATCCATCACAAAAAAGCCCTGCCGTTGCCGAATTCGCCCGTATCCGCCGCATGTCGGGCAGGTTCCCAATTTTTTACCGCCTTTTCCGCCGCATTTTTCACACGCAACCGCGGTATCAACCGTAATGGATTTTTTAACGCCTTCATAAGCCTCCTGTAAGGTTACGGAAATATCATATCGCACATCGGCGCCGCGTAAATTACCGTCGGTAGCACCGCCGCGTGCTCCGCCGCCGAACCCGCGGAACATTTCTTCGAAAATATTTTCAAAACCGGCACCGGCAAAATCAAAGCCGCCGAATCCGCTGCCCCCGCCGAAACCGGCTTGCCCGCTCGTAAAGGCTTCATGCCCGTAACGATCATACGCTGCCCGTTTTTGATCGTCTTTTAAAACTTCATATGCTTCGTTGATTTCTTTAAATTGCACTTCGGCATTCACATCTCCCGGATGCATATCCGGATGGCATTCCTTTGCTTTCACACGAAACGCCCGTTTAATTTCTTCGGCAGACGCATTTTTGGAAACGCCCAACATATCATAATAATCTTTTTGTGCCATATTTAACCCCTGTCCCGTTTTCAATCAAACCCGATGAACACCGAAAGGTCCTTCCCGAACATATTTTGTTATGTTATCGGAAAAGACCTTTCAAAATGAAGTGACGGTTTTTTATTTTTTAACTTCTTCAAAATCCGCATCAACAACCGTATCATCTTTCTTTTCATCGGTTGAGGCACTGCTTTCGCCGGAGGCACCGGCAGCCGTTGCCGCATCAGCCGATTGTTTATACATGGCTTCACCGAGTTTTAAAGAAGCTTGCGTTAAAGCATTTGTTTTCTCTTTAATTTTTTCGGCATCGTTACTGTCTAAAACGTCTTTCAACTCCTGAACGGCTTTTTCAATGCCTTCTTTGTCGGAAGAACCGATTTTATCGCCGTTTTCTTTCAAGAGTTTTTCCGTTTCGTGAATGAGCGCATCGGCGTGATTTCTTGCTTCAATCGCCTCTTTCACTTTTTTATCTTCTTCGGCATGTTGTTCGGCTTCTTTGACCATTTTTTCAATATCTTCGTCTTTTAAGCCGCCCGAGGCCTGAATACGAATATTCTGTTCTTTGCCGGTGGCTTTATCTTTGGCCGACACGTTAACAATACCGTTGGCGTCAATATCAAACGTGACTTCAATTTGCGGCATACCGCGCGGTGCCGGCGGAATACCGATTAAATCAAACTGACCCAACAATTTGTTGTCGCGCGCCATTTCCCGTTCGCCTTGGAAAACACGAATGGTAACGGCAGTTTGTCCGTCTTCGGCCGTGGAAAAGACTTGACTTTTCTTTGTGGGAATAGTCGTGTTTCTGTCAATCAGACGCGTAAACACCCCGCCCAATGTTTCAATACCCAGCGAAAGCGGCGTCACATCAAGCAACAAAACATCTTTCACGTCACCTTTGAGCACACCGCCCTGAATGGCAGCGCCCATGGCCACCACTTCATCGGGATTCACGCCTTTATGCGGTTCTTTCCCGAAGAAGTCTTTCACAATTTCCTGCACTTTCGGCATACGCGTCATACCGCCGACCAAAATCACTTCATCAATTTCGCCTTTATTTAAGCCGGCATCTTTTAAGGCTTTTTCCATCGGCCCTTTGGTGCGATCCAACAAATCTTCGACCAAGCTTTCCAATTTGGCACGGGTTAAAGAAATGTTGAGGTGTTTCGGCCCCGTTGCATCGGCTGTAATAAACGGCAGGTTAATATCGGTTTGCGTTGCGGAAGATAATTCGATTTTCGCTTTTTCGGCCGCTTCTTTTAAGCGTTGCAAAGCCATTCGATCGTTTCTTAAATCAATACCGTTTTCTTTTTTAAACTCATCGGCTAAATAATCCATCACGCGGGCATCAAAATCTTCACCGCCCAAGAACGTATCGCCGTTGGTTGATTTCACTTCAAACACCCCGTCGCCGATTTCCAAAATCGAAACATCGAATGTACCGCCGCCCAAGTCATAAACGGCAATCGTGCCCGATTTTTTCTGATCCATACCGTAAGCCAAAGCGGCCGCCGTCGGTTCGTTAATAATACGCAACACTTCCAATCCGGCGATTTTGCCGGCATCTTTGGTGGCTTGACGTTGTGAATCGTCAAAATAAGCCGGTACCGTAATAATGGCTTGTGTGACTTTTTCACCCAAGTAACTTTCGGCATCTTCTTTTAATTTTTGCAAAACATATGCCGAAATTTGACTCGGTGCATATTTTTTATCGGAAACGTCAACCCACGCATCACCGTTATCGCCGGAAACAATTTTATAGGGCATTAAACCTTTATCGCGTTGCACCATTTTATCATCATACCGCCGACCGATTAAGCGTTTAATGGAAAACAACGTTCCCGTCGGATTGGTTACGGCCTGACGTTTTGCCGGCTGTCCGACCAAGCGTTCGCCTTTGCCCGTAAAAGCAACCATGGACGGCGTGGTGCGGGCGCCTTCACGGTTTTCCAACACTTTGGGATCTTTTCCGTCCATAATGGCCATACAAGAGTTTGTTGTACCTAAATCAATTCCTAAAATTTTAGACATTTTCTTCTCCTTTTTGTTAAAATTTAAAACTGATATGATGTATATAGGTCATAACATTGTATTTAACAACCCCTCTTTTGTATTTTTTTTCATTTTTTTTTATTTTTTTTAAAAGAAGAAAAAATATTTTTCTTTCAAATAACTTATTTTTAATTAAAAATCAAATACTTTACGGATATTTCATTCCTATAAAATAAAGATTTGTTCCATCTCTGAATTTGAATGAACTTATTTCAAAAAAACAAATTATTCAGGTTGGCATAAAGCTTGCCCGCTTCCTATTGCATGCGTTTCGGGCGAATAGGGAAACACATTACCATAATCAAAACTGGGCGCATAAACTTTACACGTTCCCTCATCTTTATCCAACCACCCCGCCCGATAAAAATCGGCAACTAATTTGTTCATTATGTCACTTGTACAAAAGAAATCTCCGTCAACTTTGCTTCCGCAGTTAATACTTTCTCGCGTGGCGTGCTTTCTGCCCAATGCATCGCAAAAACGCCAAGCACTCCACCAATCCATGCTCACTTTTGATATGATATAATGACTTGTTTTTCCTTCTCGTGCATCTTTTTCTGCTTTTCGACATGAACTTTTATATCCGTCTTTTCCCACTCCAAAACCTTCTGCCGAATTAAATTCTTGCTCACATGAATAACCAAAATCTAAATAACAATAATATCCGGTTTTACCGTTGATATTACAATCGCTGTTTTCCTGACACGAAGTCACAACACATTCTTCAAACTCATCATTCCATGCTTCACCTTCCGGACACGGTTCGCATTCATTATTTTCATTGCAAATCGGCTTCTCCGTTCCCTTTTCAAGGCAATCGTCATTTGTTTTACATTCCACGCACCTGTTTTCTGTCGCATTATATTTCGGTGTCGGCTCCGTGCAGTCAACACATAAACCATCTATGCAATGTTTTTCTTCGCAATCCGATTCGCTTTCGCAACTCACACATTGATTGTCTATGCAGGCCAAACCGTTATCACAATCTCCCATGTTTTTGCATTCTTTACAAACGCCGTCCACACAAACACCACTATTACATGCACCTTTCGTACAATCATCGATACATCTTCCCGTTTCCCGATCACAAACTTCAAACTTTTCGCAATCATTACTTTCTTTGCATTCCACACACACATGTTTATGGCAAATATGTTGTTCTATGGGGCAATCACCTTCGGTGTCACATTTAATTGCTTCCGAATCCGAATCGGCACCGAAAATGACTTTTAATGTATTGTTCCCTTCACCGCAAGCACCTTTCTCTTCTCCTTCTCCGTCCATCGATTTTTCGTTGATATAAAAAGCAATTTCGTTATCCATATTATCAATTAAATTCGCGAGTGGTTTACAAACACCTTCGGGAATGTTTTGCAATTCAATATAATAGGTGTTTGCAGCGGTACAAAAAGCAGGTTCGGGTTCTGATGTTTCCGTTTTCATATAAATACAATCAAAATCAACAAGATAGGCCTCATTAAACTGAATATGTCCGAGGGAATCGTTGACAGGATCATAAGGCTCCCCGAGCATTAACTCTTCCGTCCCTTGTGCAATTTTTATCTGGGCATCAGTCCGCATGATGTTCATTTCATGCGCAATCTGATTGGCTTGATAATAATTCATTGCCAATCGAAACCCGACAATGCCTCCGATTGACAAAATAGCAATAATAGCCAACACCCCGAGCATTTCAACCATACTCCGCCCGCTTTGGGATTGATTTTTAAATTGTTTTTTTAATTGCATTGTCATTTTCCGACTCCCCGTTTCCCTGCTTACGATTTGTAGTTCATTTCCTTGCATCTCGGCTTGTTTGAATTGATTTTTTATTGAATATTTCATCATTTTTTTACTCCCGTTGCTGATAGAAATAGCATAAAATAAACGTACCTTTAATGCAACGCGGATTCAGGGGTCAAAATTGCTCTCAAAACGCCAAAATCAACCTTTCAAAAACAGTCGAAAAATCAATGATTTCCAACCAAAATAAAAATTTTTTAAAAAAATGCAAAAAAAGTGTTGCAAAAATCGTACGTTTAATTTGTGCAACAACCCTAAAAAATAAACCGTTTCTTTTCCCCCTATCGGCCCATAGCGACAGACGACAAAATGCCGTCTGTTCCACCCACCGATAGAGCGGAAAATATTGTCAGCGACATTAAAAAAAGCATATTTTTCCTGCCAATTCTCATTTTCGGCACACCGCGCTATCCCATGTTTCACGGGATAGCACTTTCCGCCGAAAATAAGAAAAGAGTCATTGCCTGTTGAGAGGGGGAAAATATTGTGAACAATAAAGAAAAAATAATGACTTTAACGAGAGGCGACCGAAAGATGGTAATTATCATTCGAAATAATGTTAATACTAAATCTTACCATCTTCCGGTCATCCGGTTTTATAAAAAAAGCATAAAATCTATTCTTTACAAGAAAAGTTTACACTTTTGGGGCGCACATCAGTTACCCTGTCTAAAAGTATAGGAATATTCAAAATAATGTCAAGCAAAAAAGAGTTTTATTTTAATGAGTGTTGCACAAATTAAACGTACGATTTTTGCAACACTTTTTTTTGATTTTTTCAAAAAAAAATTAATTTGACCGGAATTCATTGATTTTTCGAGTGTTTTTTAAGGGTGATTTTTTTCCTTTTGAAGGCAATTTTGACCCCTGAATCCGCGTTGCATTAAAGGTACGTTTAATTGTATACTGTTTGTATAATGAAAGGGAGTCGAAAAATGACAAGACAATTCAAAAAAAATCAATTAAAACAAATTCAAAATCAATCACAAAGCGGCCGTTCAATGATTGAAATGCTCGGTGTACTCGCCATTATTGCCATTTTGTCAATCGGCGGAATCGTCGGGTTTCGATTGGCTATGAATTATTATCAAGCCAATCAAATTGCCCATGAAATGAATATCATGCGCACCGATGCACAAATAAAAATTGCCCAAGGCGCGGAGGAATTAATGCTCGGTGATCCGTATGACAGCGGAAATATTCAATTTAACGGATATAAAACCGATTTTGATTGTCTTTATATGGAAACGGAAACGTCCACGCCCGATGATGTAGCTTCCTGCGCCGTTGCAAACGCCTATTATATTGAAATGCAAAAAATTCCCGAAGGTATTTGTAAACCGCTGACGAATTTAATTGATAAAATGGATAACGAAATTGCCTTTTATATCAATGGGAAATCGGTTGATGCGGCAGAGGGAGAAAAAGGCGCTTGCGGTGAAGAAATCAACACATTAAAAGTAATTTTCGGTGCCGATTCGGATTCGAAAGCAATTAAATGTAATGATGATTCCGATTGTCCCGATAACTTACCGATTTGCCTTAACCATATGTGTGTGGAATGTGAAACGGATGAAGATTGCACGACTGATAAACCAAAATGTGATAAAAATACAAACACTTGTAAAAGCTGTGCGGAAATTGATCCGGAAAAACCTTTATGGGCGGATAACGAATGCAAAGCTTGTCCTGAAGATGAACCCTGGAACGGCGAATTTTGCGGGTGCAGAAATAATAGTGATTGCGAATCGAACGAATTCTGCCTGAGCACAGATTGCAGTGATTGTTACAGTGAAACAACGGGATGTAAATTTAAGTGCAAATCAATATCGGCATATACGGCGGATAACAATCCGTATACAACCTCAAATCAATACATGAATTGGTGGAGTGCCGAGCGGTTTTGTATGGCTCATGGGCAGCAGATGGCAGCAGTTTCTGACTTGAAATGTAATGACACTTTCAACAAGACCGGTGAAGAAGGAACTTACACTTGGGGCTATTGTCATAAAATCGGATCGGAGATGAGATATGGTCAACTCGACGAAAGTGATGAGGACGTAAGTAGTGTGGTTAAGGAGCTACTGACGCAAAATAATGATAATAAACAAATAATGTATTGGTTGCAAGATATTTATGAATACAACGCTGCAGGTAATAAAAATTTCTGCAAGATGTATCATGTGCATCTTCACACGGGATACGTTGATGGCAATATAAATCACCCAAATATCACCTATGCCTTATGTGTTGGTCATTAAATTTCACCTGTTTTCTTATCTGTTTAAAACATCATACTATATTGATGAGTTAGCATTTAATAGAAAATTTATAATCAAAAAAATATTCAAAAATAGTAATTAACTTCTCTTTTTTTGATATAAAAATAACTTATTATCTACTTTAAGTTGAAAAATATTAAATTTTAGCATATTTTCAAAATTATTCCTTTTATCCATGAAGTTAAAGTCATACAAAAGCTAATCAACAATGCTATTCATTAAGAAAACAAGAAAAAACAGGTGAAAAATAATTATCAGCGGAAAAAGCCGTGTTACCTGCTGTCAACTCCAACCAAAATTTCCCGCAAAAAAAAGAACGGGCGGGGTGAAAAACACCTCGCCCGAACTCGGGTTGTTACAAGAAGAAATTAAAAGTGATACGTTGCTTTCAACATTCCCGTA
>CANQUX010000024.1 GCA_947627155.1 uncultured Alphaproteobacteria bacterium
TAAATATCGTTCGCACCCGTGCTGTCGGTGTTGCCGCTAAACACTGATGAACCGGTAAAGGTTAAAGTGCCTGCATTATAAATGGCACCACCGTTTCCGTTTGCAGCACTGTTATTAGTAAAGGTAGCACCGTCTGCAAATGCTGCACTTGCTTTATGATTTTCTCCATCCCAATTTGTCAGGTATAAAGCACCGCCATTGTCAGTTGCCGTATTTGAATCAAATTTTGCATTTTTACCGATTGACACACCGTTTGTGGCGCCGTAAATAGCCATAGCACCGCCGTTTGCACCGGCCTCGTTGGAAGCAAAGAGGGCGTTATCACCCATTGTTAATTGAAGTTTCCCTTTTGATTCATACACATAAAGCGCACCGGCACTTTTGGTGGATTTATTTTCGGTAAATTTAGCATTGTTTCCAAAAACAGCCGTACCGGTAGCACTATCATCGTTGGAATCGATAACAACGGCGCCGCCCGAGTGTTGTTCGCCGCTTGTGCCGCTTTGATTGCCTGAAAATTCAACATCATCTTCAACCGTTAATGTGCCGTGTCTGAATAACAATGCGCCGGCATAGTTGCTGGAGGAGTTGGATAAAAATTTGCTTCCACTGCCAATTGTCAGTGACGTATTTTGACCTTCGCTGTCAATCGCGCCGGCATTTACGGCCGTATTATTTTCAAATACACTGTTTTTCCCGATTGTCAGTGTTCCGCTGTTGGAAATAGCACCGGCTTGAAAAGCACTGTTATTTTTAAATGTTGCGTTGTCACCCAGAGTTAATTTTGCAGAACTTGATAAACTGCTGTTAAGAATTGCACCGCCGTAACCATTATCTTTGTTAGCATGATTACTATCAAATACGCTGTTTTTTCCAAGTGTTATATCGCCGTCATAATTTGCAATAGCGCCGCCGTTTGTTCCCGCGGTGTTATTTTTAAATGTTGCGTTATCACCAATGGTTGTTTTGGCATTTTTAGCCAAATAATTCCAATTATAAATAGCGCCGGCATTTTGAGTGGATGTATTTCCTTCAAAAGTAGCATTATCGCCTATTATTAAATCAACATCTTCAAGAAAGATGGCACCGGCTTTTTGATGAGATGTGTTGTGAGAAAAATTAACATTATCACCAATGGTAACTTTTGTCGGTGTTGAATTACCCATTGCATAAAGGGCACCGCCGGCATCTTGGTTTTCAGCAGTGCTATTGTTTGTAAATGAAACATTATCACCAATAGTCAGTTGTGCATTTTCACCGACAGAATAAATAGCACCGCCGGCATGCGCTGTATTCCCTTCAAAAGAAACACCTTCGTCAACGGTTAATGACCCGCTGTTGTTAGCGGCACCACCGGTAAGTGTTGGATTATTAAGATTTGTTAAATTATCTGTAATGGTTTCAGATGCTCCGGCATTCACCACAACTCTGTCTGCGGCGCTTGCCGGTAAAGCAAGCAGTGTTCCCAGTAAAAGTGCAGCATTTAACAATGCACACTTTTTTAAAATATGTCCATACTCATGCGATAGATACATAAGTGCTGTTTTTGAATATTTCATTATAAAACTCCTTTTAATATTAGTTTATTCAACAAACACAGTAAAACACAAACCAACGTTTTTGTCAATCGAAATGTGTATAAAAAAGCATTTTTTGCGAAAACAGATAACATATTGAAAATAATAGATAATTAAATTATTCTTGTTTCAAGATATTGATAATTTTTATCTTTTTTCCACCTGAACAAAAACGTTCTATTAAATTAAGCAGATAAAAAGTTAAATTACCTTTTGAAAATAAATAAAAAATTGAAAAAAATAAAACATAAGTATTTAAATATAAGATGAATTTAACAGACCAATCGCATAGATTAAAAAAAAACGGTTTTTCCCTGATTCTCTTTCCCCAATTAAACGTACGATTTTTGCAACACTTTTTTTGCATTTTTGTAAAAAAAATTTATTTTGGCCGAAATTCATTGATTTTTCGAGTGTTTTTTAAGGGTGATTTTTTGTCTTTTGAAGGCAATTTTAACCTCCGAAACTGCGTTGCATTAAAGGTACGTTTATTTTATGCTATTCGTAGAGTGAAAGGGAGTCAAAAATGACAAAAAAATCAAAAAAACAATTTGAAAATCAATTACAAACAGGATATATGCAAAACAATCAACCGCAAACTATGCGCGGGGAAGCAGGAAAGCAAAATAGAATCAAAACACACTCACAAAGCGGGCGGAGTATGATTGAAATGCTGGGTGTGTTGGCCATTATTGCTATTTTATCAATCGGTGGAATCGTGGGCTATAAATTAGCCATGAACTACTATCAGGCTGCACAAATTGCTTATGAAATGAATATGATGCGTACCGATGCCAAGGTGAAAATTACACAAGGGACGGAAGAATTAATGCTCGGTGATCCGTATGACAACGGGCATCTTCATTTTAATAATTACGATACCGATTTCGGATGTAAATATGTTGATGAAAATGATTTTATTTCCGAAGAAACCGTTTCTTGTCGAATTGCAAATGCTTATTTTGTTGAATTACCGAAAATTCCGAACGGCGTATGTCAACCGCTCACGCGTCTTATTAACGGTATGGATAGTTTAATTGCTTTTTATGTAAACGGCTCGGAATATGAGGAGGGGGGAAATTGCCAAGAGGGAGAGAATGATTTATATGTCATATTTACGGCGGAAACAATGTCAAATTTAACACATTGTGAAGGAGATAATGATTGCGAATCGTTGGAAAATACACCTTATTGTGATACCAATCGGCATGTGTGTGTCGAATGCGTGGTACATGATGATTGTCCCTATAACACAGAATATTGTGAAGACAACGTTTGTAAAACATGCGCTGATGATCAAGTGTGGGGCGGTGAAAGTAAAGGGTGCGTAGAGTGTTTGGATAATACGGATTGCACCGGTGATTCGGAATATTGTGAAAACAATGAATGCGTGAGCTGCCCTGATAATAAAAAATGGAATGAAGCAAAAGGGTGTGTGGAATGTAATACAAATGAGGATTGCACAGATTTTGATAAACCACAATGCAATACGAATGAAAACATTTGCGAGCCTTGCCCTGAAAATCAGCCGTGGAACGGTGAATCCTGCGGGTGCAGAAATAATGATGATTGTGCAGTTGATGAGTTTTGTGAAGCCCTTGGTTGTTCTAAACCATGCACCGGTCAAATGACCGAGAGGGATATTTGTACAACTTTTCAATGTCAAAAACTCGATAAATACACACAAACAAATATAAACGAATCGAAGTATGTCATGTCAAAAATTTCTATGAATCGATGGACTGCGGAGCGTTTTTGTGCGCGACATCATAGAAATATGCTGAAAATTTCTGATTTACGCTGTTGTAATAAAAACTTGGGAGGAACCGTAACAGAGGATTATTGCTATGCAACAGAATTAAACGGAGAATGCAGTGACTCCGAAATGAGTACCGTTATTCAAACATTAAAAGCGGCAAGAAACTTGGAAGGAATGGGTGAACAAAGAAAAAATGCGTGGTATTGGTTGGAAGATTTATCTTCTGATGATCCGAATTGTTTTGCCTATGGTGTTACATTGGAAAACGGTAAAATAGAACAACACGGAAAATCAAATGTTGTTTACGATGTTGCAGATTTTGCCTTATGCAAATGAAAATTTCTGCGCGGAATTTTCAGATGACAATTCTTCTTTAAAAAGAGCAAAATTTATTCCGGCAATTGAAATTCGTAACCGGCTTGCTTTAAAGTATCAATCATGCGCGCCAAAAGCGCCCGTTCTTTTTCATGCACCTGTCCGTCGGCCATAATAATATCCAAAATAGCCACCATTAACGGTTGTACAACCATAATTCCTTTCCGCATCACGCGTTGAAACGCCATTGAAAAACTATCTTCATCCGGCGCCATGGAAATTAAATAATCATTCATTTGCAATTCGTCATAATTCAAATACGGCACGCGATTTTTAACATAAGCCAACACTTTTTCCCGTTCCGTACTGCTGCGAATACCGTCAACGGCAACCAAAAACATTAAAACCGTTAATTCATCACCGGTTTCTTTAATGGCTTTCGCAAAATCGGACATATCTTCCGGCAACAAAGCATTATCGATTTCAACACCCAATACTTCCTGCAAAAAGCGATAAGGATTGCTGTATCCGTTTGTGGCGGCTTTATCTTTAATAAACGATATTTGCGCCACCCGAATTAACCGCGGAGACTTGACATCCATTGCCAAACCGTCCAGATAATATTCGTTTTGATGCTTAATAATGCGCCGAATTAAAAAATCGCGACTTTTAATATTGCCGCTTAACGATTGATAATTAACCGTTACCAGAAAAGAAACACCGGCGCGGCTTTCGGTGGAAGAAGAAAGCGTTTCTTCAACCAGCGGCGGTAATATTGTTTGTTCCTGATTTTCTGTTATTGCTTGCGCATTGTTTTCCATTGATGCTCCTTTTTTAAAACACAACAAATCCACTCTTTAACGGCAGTATATAATTTTTCCGTTTGAATTGCAACAGCTTTTTGTTTGGGTAAATAGGCGGCCGATGCAATGAATTTTGCCTGTTCGGCCGATAAAGCATTATTTCCGTGTTGCAGTAAAAAATCAGCCCATTCCGTATCGCTTAACGAAGCCACTTTTTCGCGCGGAAAAGCGGCCAGCGCAACGCGTTTTAACAAAACACCCAATTCCACGCCGAGGGTTGGTAAATCGGCATTTTGTTGTTCAATTTTTTTTAAAATACGCAACGCATATCTTTTAGGCGATCGGTTGAGAAAATAAATTGACAATAAAATACCCGTTAAAACAAGACAAACGCCGCCTATCACAATCCACCACCCGACAGCCGGCGGGAAAAAAGAGGGTTCCGCGGGCAAATGAACATCTTTTAACGGGGATAAATCAATATCAGGCATTGTTTTTTTCTCCGACACAATAAGCAAAAACTTTTGAGATGATATCTTCATCGGTGCGAACGGGCAAATAGCCGATATCATAATTTCGGGCTAAACTTTTCAACGCTTCTTCCCGTTTTAAAAACACATCGGCATAATCGGTTTGAAAGCGATGACTTTTTGTATCAATCGAAGTGATTTCCCGTCCGTCGGAAATCGGGAAAATGCCGCTCGGCAGGTGTTTTTCCAATTCATCATAAATATGAATCAATCCGCAGGTGCTTTTTTGTGCCCATCGCCGTAAAATTGATTCGCAAGCCGGCGTCCAATCCGAAAAATCACTCAATATAAAAACCAGCGATCCGGCACGAACAAGCGGCGTTGATTTTTGCAAAGCCTGATGCAGTGACAGTTGATCCGATGCCATTTCTGACGGATCGGAAGCCGTTTCCAATGTATGCAATAAACCATTTAAAATTTCATTTGCTCCGTAGGCTTTCGTTGTTTCAATCTGTTCTGCCGTTAAAACGGTAAATCCCAGCCGATCCGATTTGTTTTCCGCCAAATAAGATAATAAAGCAGCCGCATAGGCCGCCACAACCGATTTAAACCGCCCGCGGGAAGCAAACTTCATTCTGGAACGCATATCACAAATTAAAAACACCTGCCGTTCTTTTTCATCGGTATATAATTTTGTGAACGGTTTGCCGTATTTAGCCGTTACGCGCCAATCAATCTGCCGAATATCATCACCGGGTTGATAAGCGCGGACTTCTTGAAAATCAAGCCCTTTCGATTTAAACGGCGATTTTGTATATCCCCAGCCGGTATACGCCTGCCGATTCGTTTCTTTCAGCTGAAACCGCAGCGCTTGTTTTTTTAAGCGCAGAAGATGATCAAGTTTGGCATAAACAAAAGCGGAATCGGTGCGCATTTTTCTCCTTTATAACATGGGAATTCGAGGCAATAACAGCTCTAAAATCTTATCGGAAGTCATGCCGGTGCTTCTGGCCTCGAACGTGGGTAAAATACGGTGACGCAGCACATCATGCACAATGGATTTCACATCATCGGGCATCACATAATCGCGATTATTCAACCAGGCAACGGCGCGCGAACAAATATCCAGTGCAATGGTGCCGCGCGGTGAAACGCCGAATTCAATATATTTTGCCAAATCATCGCCGTAAGCCGCCGGATGACGCGTTGCCATAACCAATTGAATGATATATTCTTCAATTTCGGGCGACATATAAACGTTTGATACCTCCCGACGGGCGTTAAAAATCATGCGTTCGGTAATTTTTTCAATTTCGGGTAATTGTTCTTTTTTCTCCTCTTTTCGAACAAGCTTTAAAATTTTGCGTTCCGACTCGATATCGGGATAGCCGATTTTTACATAAAGCAAAAAGCGATCGAGCTGCGCTTCCGGCAGCATATAGGTTCCCTCGTTATCAATCGGGTTTTGTGTTGCCATCACCATAAACAAATCGGGCAGACGATAGGTTGTGGCGCCCACCGTCACCTGCCGTTCGCCCATGGCTTCCAGCAAGGCGGATTGCACTTTTGCCGGTGCTCTGTTAATTTCATCGGCTAAAATAAGATTGCTGAAAATAGGCCCTTTTTGAAAATAGAACTGATTCGTTTCCGGCCGATAAACATCGCTTCCCGTAATGTCCGACGGCAATAAATCAGGCGTAAACTGAATACGCTTTTCATTGGCGTCAATGGCATGAGCCAATGTTTTAATGGCCTTTGTTTTAGCCAGCCCCGGAGCACCCTCCACTAAAAAGTTACCGTTTGAAAGCAAAGAAATAAGCATTTTCCTAACAAAATCGGATTGCCCGATAATGCAAGAATTCATATAGTTTTCAAGCTGTTTAAAGTTTTCATACAAAGTCATTTTTTTTACTCCGTTTTTCAAGTTGCAATTTATGTAAAATAATATATACTGTTTTTACAAGGATTGCAAATGACAAATTCAATTTTATCCCTTTATCGGATATTTTTTACGGATGACAATCATCAGCTTTGGGCCGTTATGCGCGACGGACGGCCGGTTTTAATGAAAAGCATACCGCCGTTTGCAACCTTTTCATCGGATCACACGGTTATTACCGGCGTTGAGTTAGACGGCGAACAAACACACTTTTTGTGGACGCTTGCCAATTTTCAACAACAAAAATCCATGCAAATAATGACGCAATCGGGCTATTGTTACTATCCGGCGCTATGGAATACGGCGCATGCGCAAATTGCTTTTTTGCGGGCTGACTTATTAAATCCGAAAGGAACGGCCGATATTTTCATTTATAAAAAAGCGCGAACAAAATTTCATTTAAACGATTCGTTTCCGGGGGCGTTATTACCTGTATTTTTTGCCAAAAGCGGGGCATTATATTATATTGATACGCAAAATCATTTTGCCAAACGCTTGATGAAAGAAAGCAGCGTTATTTTTGAAAACGTGACTTATTTTGCTTTATCGCCCAATGAAACGGAATATGCCGTTTATACGAATGATATGGTTCATTGGATTGATTTTAAAATCGGGCAATTACGTCAATTTATTGCTTTTGATGTAACGGCCATCGGATTTAACGAAACGGGCAACAGTTTGTTTTTTGCAACCTGTAAAAGCGGCCGAACAAGTTTATATCAATATGATAAATTTTCGCAGGAAATCACGTTGGTTTTAAATCATCCGACCAAAATAACCGCCATATCGTTTTAAAACAAAGTTTTTTTTGTAACGAACGACAATCGCTCATCTGTTTCGGTTTCCGAAGAATAAACAAGTGCTGTTTTTAATGACCGTTTTACGGGGCACATACGGCATAGGCACCGGAAGTGAGGAAATGACCGCCACGATGTTCGGACAGATTGACCAATGCATCATTTGAGAGGAGTATGCCTGATTCATGGCAATCATCATACCTTTCAGATATCCAGCAATCCACAGTTCCCAATTTTTGCTGTAATTGTTGAAACGGTTCTGATATATTGCCGGAAATCCGATCTGTTGTTCCTGTTGATGTTTGATGACATCCGCCCTGTATTCCTCTTTCTATCTTATCTGCGCATTTCAAATCTGTGACACTGAGCATTCGCATATTATGACTGGCACAAAAGTTCTGTGCACTTTCCCAACTCATATCGCGATTTTTTCCTAAAAAGTCATCAATTTGAATCCCTGTCTTACTAAAACAATAGCCTTGAACCTTACTTCGATCTGCACAATTTTGGGTATAATCAAAATTACAATAATAATGGTTTCTGCCGTTTGTATTGCACTCTTGATTCGTGGCACAATAAATAACGGCACATTCTTCAAACTCATCATTCCATGCTTCACCCTCCGGACAGGGTTCGCATTCATTATTTTCATTGCAAATCGGCTTATCCGTTCCTTTTTCAAGGCAATCGTCATTTGTTTCACATTGCACACATTTATTTTCGACGGCGTTATATTTCGGTGTCGGCTCCGTGCAGTCAACACATGAACCATCGATGCAATGTTTTCCTTCACAATCCGACTCGCTTTCGCAAGTCACACATTGATTGTTTATGCAGGCCAAACCGTTATCGCAATCTCCCATGTTGCGACATTGTTTGCAAATGCCGTCCTCACAAAAACCACTGTTACATTCGCCCTTCGTACAATCATTGACGCATCTTCCCGTTTCCTGATCACAAACTTCAAACTCTTCGCAATCATTACTTTCTTCGCATTCGACACACACATGCCGATTGGTATTACAATAAGGTGTATTTTCCAACGATTCGCAATCATTATCTCCTTCACAATGTGTTAAATTTGACATGGTTTCCGCCGTAAATATGACATATAAATCATTCTCGCCCTCTTGACAGTTTCCCCCCTCCTCATATTCCGAACCGTTTACATAAAAAGCAATTAAACTATCCATACCGTTGATGAGACGTGTAAGCGGTTGACATACGCCGTTCGGAATTTTCGGTAATTCAACAAAATAAGCATTTGCAATTCGACAAGAAACGGTTTCTTCGGAAATAAAATCGTTTTCATCAACATATTTACATCCGAAATCGGTATCGTAATTATTAAAATGAATATGCCCGCTGTCATACGGATCACCGAGCAATAATTCTTCCGTACCTTGTGTAATTTTCACCTTGGCATCGGTACGCATCATATTCATTTCATAAGCAATTTGTGCGGCCTGATAGTAGTTCATAGCTAATTTATAGCCGACAATTCCACCAATTGATAAAATAGCAATAATCGCCAGCACCCCGAGCATTTCAATCATTGACCGGCCGCTTTGTGATTGTGTTTTGATTCTATTTTGCTTTTCTTCTTCCCCGCTCACGATTTGCGGTTGATTACTTTGCATATATTCTGTTTGAGATTGATTTTCAAATTGTTTTTTGAGTTGCTTTGTCATTTTCCGACTCCCTTTCACTCTACGAATAGTATACAATTAAACGTACCTTTAATGCAACGCGGTTTCAGGGGTAAAATTACCCTTAAATTTTGGTGAAATGGCCTTGTTATAACCGTTTGATATTGCATTTGTTTTCCCCTCAATTAATTTTTTTTTGAAAAAATCAAAAAAAAGTGTTGCAAAAATCGTACGTTTTTTTGATATAGATTCAAAAAAAAATCGCCTTGATGAGAGGCGACCGGAAGTTGACAACTACTCAAAGGAAATAGTGCGATATATTGACCAAAAGGCTATTCTACCACCTTCCGGTCGTTCAATTACTTACCTTGTTTATAAAAAAACAAGACTCGCAATCTGTCCTTTTCCAAGGACACCTTTGATGAGGTTGTCACACCTCGGGGCACACATCACTTGCCTTATTTTCAGAATAAAAGCTTTTCATATCAATGTCAAGCAGAAAAATTTGCATCATTTGTTTTCTAACCAAGAAATAATCCTATCATTCGTCAACAGAAAAGCAAGCCGGAAATCAGATATCGGTTTCCCCCATAAAAAGAACGGGCGGAGTGAAAAACACCTCGCCCGAACTTTTAGGTTACAAGAAGAAATTAAAAGTGATACGTTGCTTTCAACATTCCCGTATGGCTTTGGAAATCTTTGCGGAAACCGCCGTTGTAATCCAAAGTTAAATCCACATTCCGGAGTGTTGCAGTCACACCCGCTCCGGCTTCGACCCCAAAGCGATGTAACCGTTCGCCGGTGATTTGATAGTTGCCGCCGCCGATAACATTCACGTTCGCTTTGGAATTATCACTCATTAAATCATAAGTGGCCGCCAAACGCACGCTCGGAGCCAATTTCCACTCGTTCGCCTTCACGTTTGCCGTATATTTCACACCCATGATTGCCGTCAGCACATCGTTCTTATCCGTAGAAACATTTTGTGCGCCGTCATTGTAGGATTCTTGATCAGCCAACACATAACGTAATCCGGCTTCCGGCGTAATCCCGTTGTCGAAGTCATATCCCGTCATTAAATTGGCTGCGAAAGAGTTCACATCATACTTCGATTTCATGATAATACCCATCGGAGATTTCTTTTCCGTGTATTTGCTGAAACCGTAGTTTAACAACGTGTTGATGTAGAATTTTTCGGGTTTATATTGTCCGTAGACGAAGAAATTGTGGCCGTCTACATCAATTTTACGTCCGTCCGAATTGGCGTTTGTTTTGGTATAACCGTAACCGGCGCCGATGGTTATTGCATCGTTGGCTTTGCCGTCAACACCGAATGCAATACCTTCCGTATCGGCATCGAATCCGGCACTGCCTGCCGATGAATCTTGTTCGGAGTGATTATACAAACCCTGCACCCAAACGGAACCGCCCACGAAAGCGTCACCGCCGGCTTTACCCAAAGCGCTCATCCGTGTACCGGTCACGTTGGTCAACAGTTCGTTCACGCTTTGCGTGACGCCCATCACTTGTTGTGAAGTGGTCGGTGCTAATTCTTGGACAGCTTGAACGGCTTCGGCTTGATGACCGTTTTGCAACGCTGTGGAAATGGCATCAGTCACTTGATTGCCGAGATCCGTACCGTGATTATTGGATTCAAGCAATGCGCCGATTGTATCGGCTTCTTCTTCGGACACCGGCACATTAAGACTTTCAACAAGTTCACCGGCTGATTTAACTTTAACGCTGATTTTTCCGTCTTTCGTTAAATCCAAATCATAAACGGTATTAGAAAATTTAACATCTTCCTCTCCCGTTAAGCTGGTAGCAGTAATGAAGTCATAATCGGCATTTGCCAATCCGTTTTCAATGATGAGGTTGATTGTGTTTTCACCGCTGAATGTAACGGAATCTGCAACAATGGTTGTTGTTTTTAATGTTGCGGTTAAAGAAGCACCATTTGCAAACGTTACAGAGCCGGTACCTGCAATACCACCGTACAACGTGACATCATCTTTGAAAGTGATTGAACCGCCATTGTTATAAATATCATTATATTTATCACCGGCTTTGTTACCACTGAATACGGTTGTTCCGGTAAAGGTTAAACTGTCTTTACTTGTTTTCTTCTCTACATAAATAGCACCACCTTGTTCACCGGCACTATTATTGGTAAATGTGCCATTGTTAATGGTTACATTATTATGTTCGATATAAAGCGCACCACCTTTACTTTTAGCGGTGTTTTCCGTAAACTCATCATTGTCAAAAAGCGTGTTTCCTTCGTGATTTTCATCAAAGCCGTTCAATGCAAAAAGCGCTACCGCACCACCTAAGAAAGCAGTGTTATTTGTAAATTCAGAATTCAAAACTTGAATTTGATCCTCAGGTTTGCCGTTTTTACCATCATGCCATAAAGACATGGCACCACCGCCGGCACCATCATTTTTAGCTGTATTATTTGTAAAATGACTGTCAGTAATTATGGCTTTTAGCGGTGTAGAAGAGGCGCCGAGCTCTTTATCCGTGTTAATATAAACACCATAGGCATCACTTTCCCAATCCTTTGCTTCAATTGTAACCTTATCTCCATCCTGAGCGAATTTAACTAAATCATCTGTTACATCAGAATTTTTTGTTAGTTTTGAATCTGAACTATCTGAAGTATAAAATAGTGCATTATGATTGCGAGATGTTTGCCCTTCTTCAGCGTTGGCCGGTAAAGCAACCAATGTGCCAAGTAAAAGCGCGGCATTTAATAATGCACACTTTTTTAAAATATGTCCATACTCATGCGATAGATACATGAGCGCTGTTTTTGAATATTTCATTATAAAACTCCTTTTAATATTAGTTTATTCAACAAACACAGTAAAACACAAACCAACGTTTTTGTCAATCGAAATATGCATAAAAATGTATTTTTTGTTAAATCATATAACATATTGAAAACAATAGATAATTAAATTATTTTTGTTTCAAGATATTGATAATTTTTATCTTTTTTCCACCTGAACAAAAACGTTCTATTAAATTGAGCAGATAAAAAGTTAAATTACCTTTTGAAAACAAATAAAAAATTGAAAAAAATAAAACATAAGTATTTAAATATAAGATGAATTTAACAGACCAATCGCATAGATTAAAAAAAACGGTTTTTCCCTGTTTCTCTTTCCTCAATTAAACGTACGATTTTTGCAACACTTTTTTTTGATTTTTTCAAAAAAAAATTAATTAAGGGGAAAACAAATGCAATATCAAACGGTTATAACAAGGCCATTTCAACAAAATTTAAGGGTAATTTTACCCCTGAAACCGCGTTGCATTAAAGGTACGTTTATTTTATGCTATTCGTATAGTGAAAGGGAGTCAAAAATGACAAGAAAATCAAAAAAACAATTTGAAAATCAATCACAAACAGAATATATGCAAAACAATCAACCGCAAACTATGCGCGGAGAGGCAGGAAAGAAAAATAGAATCAAAACACACTCTCAAAGCGGACGTTCAATGATTGAAATGCTTGGCGTGTTGGCGATTATTGCTATTCTGTCCATCGGTGGGATTGTGGGCTATAAATTAGCCATGAATTATTATCAAGCAGATCAAATCGCTAATGAAATCAATCTCATGCGTAACGATTTAAAGGTTAAATACGCTTTGGGAAATGAAGAATTGTTATTGGGAGATCCTTATGATGATACACCCGAAAATGAAGATTACAGCGGGCATTTATCAACACAATATGACCGTTATCCCGTTGATTACGATTGCATACGCAAAGACAAAGCAGAATTTTATAATTGTCGAGAAACAGATGCTTATTATATTAAAGTCGGGAATGTTTCGAAAGGTGTTTGTAAACCGTTAACAACACTTGTCAGCGCCATGGACGGTTTAATGTATATGGAAATTAACAACGAAGTTTATAAAGAAGGTGATTTATGTTCAAGTGATGAAAATAATGAATTTTACATTCAGTTTGATGCGGAAGAAGTGAACGGAAACTACGATTCGAATCGTCCGGAAGGCTGGTGCGCCAAAGATGACGATTGCCCTGATGACAAACCGTTTTGCGAAAATAAAAAATGTGTGGAATGCACGCCTGAAACAGGTTGCGAAAGCAATACGCAACACTGCGAAAATAACGAATGTATCAGCTGTCCGGAAGGAAAAATATGGAGCGGCACGGCTTGTGTTGATTGTATGACAGATACTGATTGTGCAGATCCCGATATGCCCATATGCAAAACCGATGAACATATTTGTGTGGAATGCAAAACCAATGAAGATTGCTTTGAAAAAGATACGGAAAATCCGGTTTGTAACACCACAGAAGGCAAATGTGAACCATGTCCCGAGGGCGAAAGTTGGAAAGAATCGGCACACGGGTGCGCTGCTTATGAATGCCGCACCAACGAAGATTGTACGGACGGAAAATACTGCTATTTTAAAGCAAATGGAATACAAACCGACTGTACCGGGGAATGGAACGATAAAACACAGGGTGGCACATGTAAAGATGTCAACGGCGCATTTCAATCAATTACAGCCACGATAAAAAATCAAGAATATATTGTATCAAATGAAAGCATGACATGGTGGAGTGCGTGTCGGCTCTGTGCGGCAAATGCCGGCAGAGATGATTCGGATTGCGTTTATCCGACAACAGCAACGCCGGATTTTATGTTAGACGCTTCAATTTTAGAGTGTAATCCTGCGGTTAATATAAACAGTAAACAAGGTGGCTGTTGTTATCTGAACGGAACGGATATCTCCATAGGTTCAAGTGTGAGCAAAGAAGATTTATCCGATTCCATCAATGAATTAAGAAAAACAAAAGGGTGCGATCCTAATATAAAAGGATATCAAGGAGGCAACCTCATGTGTCCGTATCATTTTTGGGCAAGTAATTCTTTTTCCAATGAATATGTGTATGGCATTGATATGGATAGCGGTTATATATGGCATAATGCTCGAAATGACGGAGATTATGCTTTTGATTTCGGCGGCTATGCGGTTTGTCGTCAATGAGGTATCAGAAAAATGACTTGAAATTTGAAAAAGTACTTCTCTTTTCTCCCCCTATCGGCTCATAGCGATGCGCTACTTTCAGCAGTGCATTCCACCCGCCGATAGAGGGGAAAGAGCCGTTAACAACACAATTTTCAGCCATTAAGGGAAAAATTTCTTAATAAGACGATTTTCAAGCGTTAAGAGAAAAAATTATCTGTTGGCTTTGCTTCTTTTCTCTGATTCTTGGCGGGTGTGGGACGGCGCGAAAAGTGCCGTCCCGCTATGTGCCGAGAATCAGAGAAAATATCAACATTGCCGCTTTCTGCCTTTCTTATTTTCGGCCCACCGCGCCGGCTTACGTTCCGGGAGGCGGCACTTTTCGCCGATTCAGCTGATGGGGGAAAGGAAGAGGAGCCCCGCAGAATGGGAGTTCAAAGGCGGGGCATAAGGTGTTGTATGAAGAGGAGGATTCAATAAAGGATAAAAAAGAGGGTGACACAGGAGGAGTGGCACCCGAGACAAAACAAAAC
>CANQUX010000025.1 GCA_947627155.1 uncultured Alphaproteobacteria bacterium
TGAATCCTGCGGGTGCCGTGATAACGGTTTGTGTTTTACAACATTCGGAAAAGAGTATTATTGTCATAAAACTAAAATAGATTATAAAACCGATGGTGAAACGGGAGCATGTAAACAATTTAATTTACCTATTCATAAAACGGTTTCGGGAAATGTGGATGTATGGATTTCAACGGGTACCAGTTATACCTATTGGAATACATGTCGCTTATGCGAAGCACGAGCCGGAAAAGACGGAACACGTTGTTCGGAAAACAATTATCAATCACCCAATATGATAGATTTAGATTTTTATCAATGTGCAAATAAAGAAGGTATAAAACAAACCTTTCTTAATAATACAACGTTTTATTGTCATAAAACATCGACAAGCGTCTATGAGCGTCTGACAAATGATATTCCGGAGCGTGTTAAAGAAATCGGAGAAGTTATAAATAATGTAACTGAGGGCTCAACCTGGTTGACCGATTTAGGTCCGAATCCGGAAACAGGACGTGTGGTGCGGCTGGTTCCTTGGGGAGGTGCTGCCGGCGCCGTAAACTACTGCACATATGGTCATGACGAGGATGGCGGTTTCCATTTTCCGGTTTGTCGGTAAATTGATTGTACCAAATAAGTATTATTGCCGATTATTCATTTAAAATAAAATGAAACCGGAAAGGCTTTAAAAAAACACCGATTTGTGAGACTTTTGTTTTTTTGGCGGAGAGAGTGAGATTCGAACTCACGGTACGAAAAAATCGCACAACAGATTTCGAGTCTGCCGCATTCGACCACTCTGCCATCTCTCCGCAATGCCTGAAATGCATTAACAAAAAACTTATACATTCTTTTTAAAAAAATGGCAAGTTTTTTTTCATTAAATCATGTAAAAACTTTTCCGACCGTTATGTTATTGTTTATGTTTATTGTGTTTTTTGTATTAAAAATTTAACAGGATATCTTTTTTGCTTGACAAAACAAAAAGTTTCTGATAAAAGTTTCTTCACATTGGCGGATGTAGCTCAGTTGGTTAGAGCGCTGGTTTGTGGTACCAGATGTCGTGAGTTCGAGTCTCATCCTCCGCCCCACTGTTATTATCCCTCTTTTTTTAAGAGGGATTTTTTTAATTGCGTACGTCAATAAATCCGTTCCGTTATTTTGTTCAGCTGCGTGCATTTTTTTAAAATTCTTCCTAACCGATATCGAATTTATTTTTTCTGCCGTTTTTTTTCTGTGAAAAGTGGTGGCGTATAGAATATGCACTGACGCGATGATAAAATAAAGGTTGATATATTTTTTTCGATTGACAGGCGAGGAGATTTTTTCTTTTCGGTTGATGATAATTTATTTTTTTGTGGCGACTGTATGTGCTTTCTTTTCGGTCGATGTTTGTTTTTTAGAGAGGATATATTCGCTTTTTCTCTTATTTTCGGCAGGAAGTGCTATCCCGTGGAACGTGGGATAGCGCGGTGGCAGAATTAAAGCCGATTTTATTTTTTTTCGTAATTACAAGCGATGATTTCTCTTTCTTATTTTCGGCAGGAAGTGCCGGCGCGTCGAATATGCGCCGATGCGGTGTGCCGAAAATAAGGTGATTCGGCGCGAAACAATAAGTTTGCTGTAAACTTTTCCCTCTATCGGCGGGTGGGATGCGCCGCGAAAAGTGGCGCATCGCTATGGGCCGATAGGGGGAAAAATAAATGATGCAAATTTTTCTGCTTGACATTAGTTTTGAGTGCCTTTATACTCAAAGGCAAGGCAAGTGATGTGTGCCCCGAGGTATGCTAACCTCTCTCTTTGTATCCTTGAAAAAGGATAGATTTTTAGCCTTATTTAATAATAAGGCAAATAATCAAACGACCGGAAGGCGGTAAAATAGCCTTTTGGTCAATATATCGCACTAGATCAAAGAGATAGTTAGCAACTTCCGGTCGCCTCTCATCAAGGCGATTTTTTTTGAATATGCATCAAAAAAACGTACGTTTTTTGCAACACTTTTTTTGCATTTTTTCAAAAAAAATTTAATGTGAGGGAATTTTAATGCAATATCAATTGTTTGTAACAAGGCTATTTTGGCGATTTATAGGGGTAATTTTACCTCGGAATCAGCGTTGCATTAAAGGTACGTTTATTTTATGCTATTTGCATTGAAAGGAAGATGAAAAATGAAGAAAAAACAAGTTCAAAATCAGGCGCAACAAGGCCGCAGTATGGTTGAAATGCTTGGCGTTCTGGCCGTTATCGGCGTTATTTCAATCGGCGGCATTTCAGGATATAGAATGGCAATGAATCGGTATCAGGCGAATCAGATTGCAAATGAAATTAACCTGATGCGCACCGATGCAAAAATGAAAGTGGCGCAAGGGGCGGAGGAATTATTGCTCGGTTCGCCGTACGATGATGAAAAACACTTAAAATTTAATGCAAATTATGGCGTTGCGGTTGAATTTGAAGATATAGAAACAGACACACCGGGTAAAACGGAAACGGGCTATTCATTTGCATTATCGGGCATACCGGCCGGGGTGTGTAAACCGTTAGCAACCTTATTGGACGGCATGGACGATACAGCCGCATTAGAGATTAACGGTAAAGATTATGAGACGGCAGAAACCCCTTGTGATAATGAAGAAAATGAAGTAGTGGTAGCCTTTTCAACCAAAGATTTAGGCGTTTCGGGCGGTGAAAAAGAAGAAGCATGCGATGAAGCAACGTGTGAGGGCTATTGCAGCGCAGACGGTGCGTGTAAAGAGTGCCCGGAAGAGGCACCATGGAATGAAGCGACAAAGCAATGCAAATGCAAAACATCAAGTAAGCATTGGAATAAAGAAATAGAAGCCTGTGCGGTGTGCGGTGATAACAGCCATTGTACCAGTTCAAGTAAGCCTGCTTGCATAGAAGGCGTATGTAGTGCCTGTACGGAAGAATCACAATGTGATACGGCACAAAATAAGCATTGTAAAATTTCCACAGGTCAATGTATAACGTGTGGCAAATACTATTACGAGGCTGTTTGGAATGAAACAGCGCAAAAATGCGATTATTGCAAAAATGTTTATCCGGATAATCCGAATTGGAACGGCAGTGAATGCGTTTCCGAATGTCCTGCAGATAAGCCGTTTTTGTATAGTAGTATTAATCAATGTGTTGAATGCTTGAATAATGAACATTGTGAAAAAGGTAACAGGCAGCATTATTATTGCGAAACAGATTCTTCCGCTAATTATGGTACATGTATACCATGCCCCGAGTGGGATAAAACGCACGGATGCAAAATCGGGGAATGCGAGAGTAATGATGATTGCGGGCCGGGAGAGTATTGCTATTTGCATTTTGGGTATGGTTGCACAAGCGAATTTGATAAGAGCAAAGGCTTTGGTGCGGGGGGTAGCACTTATAAAAGTGAGTGCAGAAAGGCTGAAAATGATATTAACAAGTCAGGTGATACAAGCAGTAAATACATTATGTCACAATATGATATGACCTGGTGGAGTGCGGAGCGGTTCTGTAAGGCGTTAGGTAATAAACGCATGGTAACAATTTCGGAGTTACAATGTAAGCATAACATTCAATATAGCGGAGGAGACTGTCAATATGGATATTGCCATGCAAGTGATACAGAACAAGCGTGTGAAACGCAAAATAAAAGAGAAGGAGAGAGCTATTATGGTGATGTGAGTGATGTAATAAAGGAGTTAAGGAAGGCAGAGAACGGGACAGAGACAAAAGGAAATCACAGCTACTGGTTGTATGATGCATATACAAGTACAACTTCTAGTAGTACTTCCTGCAACGGGTACTACATCCCCCTTAATAATGGTCGCGTCTACTACACCGTTCGCCATAACACCACCGTCTACGCCTTATGTGAGTGAGGTCAGCCTGCCTGTCGGCTCTTTCCTTATGCCCCGCCTTTAAGGCTTCCATTCAGCGGGGCACCTCTTCCTTTCCCCCTATCGGCCCATAGCGACAGACGACATAAAGCCGTCTGTTCCACCCACCGATAGGGGAAAATATCGGTGCCAACCTTAAAAAGTATAAGTTTCCCTGCCATTTTCTCATTCTCGGCACATAGCGGGACGTCACTTTTCGCGACGTCCCACATCCGCCGAGAATGAGAAGAAAATAAAATCAGCCTTTATCCTGTCACCGCACCGGCGCATATTCTACGCATCGCCACTTCCCGCCCAAAAAAAAGAGAAAGTGCTAAAGCAACATATCTTTTACCATTCTATGCCACCGAATTGTCTTCTTTTCTCCTCATCGCGTTATCCCCCAATTGCGGGATAGCACTTCCCGCCGAAAATAAGAAAGAAAGCAAATACAGTTACCCCCTCGAAAAAAAGAAAAAAGCCTTTGCTTTTTCAAAGGCTTTTATTGGTCGGAATGGCGGGATTTGAACCCGCGACCACACGCCCCCCAGACGTGTGCGCTACCAGGCTGCGCTACATTCCGCTTGCGTTTTTCTTTCTTACCGCATTTTTTCCCAAAATGCAAGATTTATTTTTGATTGAACCGCATTTTTCGCTTTTTTTGAAAATAATTCTTGCAATTCAAATCAAAAAGGTGTAAACTCCCCTCGCGTTTTAAGGAAAACGTCGAAGGTTTTTCACCCCTGGAGGATTTCCTTCGTTTTTTTATTTATTTTTAAGGATTTATACAATGAAAATTACACAATTAAATGCAGTTAAACGTGAAAAAGCTGGTAAGGGGGCCTCTCGCGCAAAACGTCGTGAAGGGTTTGTTCCTGCCGTTATTTACGGAGATAAAAAAGAGCCGTTAATTATTGCTCTGGAAGAAAAAGTCGTTGTTGCCGAAATGGGCAAAAAAGGTTTATGGACACGGCAATTTAACGTGGTTGTTGACGGACAAAATAATCATGTTTTGTGTCAGGATATTCAAAAACATCCCGTTTCTTCCAAGCCGATGCACATTGATTTTCTGCGCATCGGTCAGAACGCCGAATTAACGTTGGATATTCCTTTGCGGTTTGAAAATGAAGCCATTGCTCCGGGTATTAAATTGGGCGGCTTGTTGAACGTTGTTCACAGAACAATTGAAGCCAAATGTAAAGCCGATAATATTCCCGAAGCCTTTACAATTGATTTATCCAAAGCCGAATTGGGCGATTCCATTACCGCCTTTTCAATTCAATTACCGCAAGGTGTTAAATTGACGGCGCAGGAAGACTTTACGGTTGCGACCATTGTTTCGGCTCAAATGTCTGAAACGGCGGAAGAAAAAGCCGAAGACGCTGCCGCTGCCGCGGCTGCTGCCAGTGCCGCAACGGCTGCTGCAACACCGGCTGAAAAGAAATAAGAATGATTTTGTTGGTCGGTTTGGGAAATCCGGGTTCGGAATATGCCTCAACTCGCCACAATGTCGGATTTATGGCGGCGGACGCTTTTGCCCGCCGCTATTCTTTTACGCCGTTTAAAGAAAAATTTAAAGGTGTTCTGGCCGAAAGCGTTATTCAAAACGAAAAAGTGTTGCTTTTAAAGCCGCAAACGTATATGAATTTGTCAGGTGAATCGGTGCGCGCCGTTTGTGATTTTTACAAAATAGCGCTTGATAATGTGATTGTGTTTCATGACGATATGGATTTATCCGTCGGACGGGTTAAAGTGAAAACGGGGGGCGGATCGGGCGGCCATAACGGTATTAAAAACATTGATTTGCATATGGGCGCGAATTATATGCGGGTTCGAATCGGCATTTCGAAGCCGCCGCTTAAAGAACAGGTGGTTGATTTTGTGTTATCAAAGTTTACGGGGGCGGAAAAGCAAATTTTAGACGCTCAAATTGATTTAATTACCGAAAATCTGCCGTTATTGATTGCAAAAAAGGCCGATTGTTTTATGAATAAGTTACAGGGAAAGGAAAAACAAAATGGGATTTAATTGCGGCATTGTCGGATTGCCGAATGTGGGAAAATCAACATTATTTAATGCTTTAACATCAACGGTACAGGCGCAGGCTGCCAATTATCCGTTTTGTACGATTGAACCGAATGTCGGTCGGGTTGCCGTGCCGGATGCGCGGTTAGAGGTGTTGCAATCCATTGATAAAGCCCAAAAAATTGTGCCGACACAGTTGGAGTTTGTGGATATTGCCGGTTTGGTGCGCGGGGCATCGCGCGGGGAGGGACTGGGTAATCAATTTTTGGCGAATATTCGAGAGGTTGATGCCATTATTCACGTGCTTCGGTGCTTTGACGATTCGAATATTGTGCATGTGGAAGGATCGGTGAATCCCGTTCGAGATGCCGAAACGGTGGAAACGGAATTGATGCTTGCCGATTTGGAAAATATGGAAAAGCGCATTGTGCCGATTCAAAAAAAAGCGCAGGCAGGCGATAAAGAATCGAAAAGTTGGTTGGAGGTTATGACGCCGGCATTAGAGGCGTTGCGTAACGGAAAACCGGCTCGCGCGGCAATGCCGACGGACCATGATCAGCTGAAATATTTTCGGCAGTTATGTTTGTTAACGGGAAAACCCGTTTTATATGTTTGTAACGTTGATGAAACATCGGCGGCAACGGGCAATGCCTATTCCGAACAAGTGGCGCAAATGGCGCAGCAGCAGGGAAACGCCTGCGTGATTATATCAGCCGCCATTGAGGCCGAAGTGGCGCAGTTAACGGATAATGCCGAACAAAAAGAATTTTTGGATACGTTGGGCTTGACAGAAACCGGATTAAACCGCATTATAAAAGCAGGGTATCGGTTATTGGGGTTGGAGACTTTCTTTACATCCGGCCCGAAAGAAGCGCATGCGTGGACAATGCGTCGCGGTATAACGGCACCGCAGGCAGCGGGCATTATTCACACGGATTTTGAGCGCGGGTTTATTCGGGCGGAGGTTGTATCATATAATGATTATGTTGCCTGTAAAGGGGAATCCGGCGCGCGTGAAAACGGTAAATTGCGGCAGGAAGGCAAAACCTATATTATGCAGGACGGCGACGTCGTTCATTTTCTGTTTAATGTGTAAGCTTTTTCTGCCCGTGAAAGGCAGGGAAATATGGCACAAATTGCATGGCGGCAACAAATGGAGCTTTCGTATCCGCCGTTAGATGATGAGCATAAAGCATTTTTAAAAGTGGTGAATGCGGCGCAGGCGGCTGCCGATTCGGATGATTTTTCCCGATTCGATGATATTTTTGAAAGCTGTTATGAATATGCGCGCACGCATTTTCCGCAGGAAGAAGACGTTATGGAACGAATTTCTTTCCCCGATTTAATCCCGCATATGAAGAGTCATCAAAAATTTATTGACAATATCTCCGAATTGAGGCAAACTTTCAGTCAGGCAAAAACGTTGACGGCGCGGCGACATATCGCCAGACAGTCGGCGGATTTCCTGAGTACGTGGTTTTTGGGGCATATTTTGGGACGCGATAAGGTTTATAAACCGTATTTGGTTCGTTTAAGAAATTTGCCGCCGAGAATGAATTATGATTAGGAGATAATTATGGTTTTCGCAGTTATACTGGTTATTTTAATGCTGGCCGTTATGGTCAAGTGTATGATTATTGTGCGTCAAGGCTATGAATACACGGTGGAAAGTTTCGGAAAATATACCCGCACACTCAAACCGGGTATGCATTTTTTGGTTCCGATTGTGGAATCCGTCGGGGCAAAGCTCAGCAAAATGGAGCAAGTGCTTGATGTGCCGTCGCAGGAGGTGATTACCAAAGATAACGCCATGGTACGAGTCGACGGCGTGTTGTTTTATCAAATTCAAGACGCGGTCGGCGCGGCTTATCAGGTCGGTAATTTGGAGTTGGCCATTTTAAACTTAATTATGACCAATATCCGAACGGTTTTGGGCAGTATGGAAATTGATGAGCTGCTGTCGCAACGCGATATGATTAATCATCGGTTGTTGGAGGTGGTTGACGAAGCGACCATTCCTTGGGGTGTGAAAGTCACGCGGGTTGAAATTAAAGATATTACGCCGCCCAAAGATTTAATTGATGCCATGGCACGGCAAATGAAAGCCGAGCGGGAAAAACGGGCCAATATTTTAGATGCCGAAGGTTATCGTCAAGCCGAAATTTTAAAAGCGGAGGGCGAAAAGCAAGCCGCCATTTTAGATGCCGAAGGAAAACGGGAGGCAGCGTTTCGCGAAGCCGAGGCGCGGGAAAGAATGGCAAAGGCCGATGCCAATGCAACGCAAATGGTATCCGAAGCCATTTCCAAAGGAAATATGCAAGCCATTAATTACTTTTTAGGGCAGAAATATATTGAAGCGTTGCAAGGCATTGTGACGTCACCAAACCAAAAACTGTTAATGTTGCCGCTTGATACGACCAACGTTATGGGATCGGTTGCCGGCATTGCCGAAATTGCCAAAGAAGTATTGAATTCACAAAACAAAGGTAAGAAAGGAGCTTAACAATGACATTTATCGAATGGGGAGCCTTGGGTATTTTTCTGGTTTTATTGGAACTGTTTTCGCCCGGCATTTATTTAATTTGGTTCGGTTTATCGGCGTTGGCGGTTGCCGGCGTGCAATATATGAACGAAGTGTCGCTCACAGAACAGTTAATTATGTTCAGCGGCCTATCGGCGGTGATGGCTTTAATCGGATTTTTTGTTTATCGGGTCATTTTAAATCGTTCCGATGATCAATATCCGCATTTAAATGATTTAGCCGGACAACATGTCGGAAAAACGGTTGTTGTATTGAATAATGTGCGTAACGGCGAAACAAAAATCAAAATCGGCGATTCGGTATGGCTGGCTGTGTGTAAACAAAACTTAAAAGCCGGCGACAAAGCAAGAATTGTCGGCGTTGAAAAAAACGGTGTTGTATTTGTTATCAGCGCCTTATAAATTTCTTTTTGCTTAAAAATAAAAAAACTTCTCTTTCAAAAAAGGGAAGTTTTTTTATGATAAGTGCTGGAATGGCTGATATCAATCAACATTTTAGAAGTGATGATGTTTCGTCACCTCGACAAGCAAAGAAGACAACAAAGTCAATCTGTCATTAAATGCAAAGAGCAAAATGTGAATGATCATTCCCGCAATAAGGACTTAGTTTCCCGCTATAAAGATCTATATCGTATGCAAAACAAGAATCAGGATCACTGTCATCCACAAAAAACCAATCTCTATCCGGACCTGTCGGCGATACAATGCTTAATGCTTTATATAACGTTTCAAACAACGGGCTTCTGTCTTCTTCCGCACTTGACTTGACATCTTGAGCAATATCTTTATGGCAATAGAAAAAGCCTCTGGTTGTCAGATCAATACTGCTGTTATGCGCACAATCTAAATCTGCTATTTTTATCATGCGTTTTCCATGCATGGCGCAGAAATTTTTGGTACTTTGACGAGTCATAGAAGATTTTTTTGCTACATATTGTCCTATTACTACTTTATTCTTATCTTTATCAACACAAGTGCCGAAGCCTGTTTGCCCGGAACAACTTGTTGTTGTTGCAAAATGGCAATAATAGTGATTTTTACCTTTGGTATTGCAATCACTGTTTTCTTTACAAGAAATCGCCACACATTCTTTAAATTCATCATTCCATGCTTCTCCCTCCGGGCACGGTTCGCATGTGTTTTCCGCATTGCAAACAG
This sequence comes from uncultured Alphaproteobacteria bacterium, assembly GCA_947627155.1. Lineage (GTDB taxonomy): Bacteria > Pseudomonadota > Alphaproteobacteria > CAAHEQ01 > UBA3637 > RGIG4140. The sequence continues at coordinate 9,579 of CANQUX010000025.1, forward strand.
GCTCATCGGTTCCTTTTTCAAAACAGTTCGCATTTGTGGTACATTCCACGCATTTATTATTATACCATAAAGGCGTTTCAGCCGGACACGGTTCACATGTGTTTGTCTCTGTGTTGCAAATCGGATTTTCCGTTCCTTTGGCCAAACAGTCCGTATTTGTGGTACATTCCACACACTCTTCGCCGTTCCATTTGGGCGTTTCCGGCGGACACGATTCGCAATTACCCAGCTCAATATTGCATACCGGTTTGTTATTTGAGCAATCCGCATTTTCTGTACATTCCACACATTCGTTGTTTGCTATATCACAAATAGGTCTTGAAGTGTCACAATCACCATCTTTGCCGCACCAGCCTTCCGGACGATTCGAATCATAATTGCCATTCACATCCTCTGCATCGAATTCAACATAAATTTCATTATTTTCATCACTGGTACATGAATCACCTCCTGTGTATGGAGTACCATTGATATCCATTTCCAAACGGCCGTCCATGGCGGCAACAAGCGTTGTGAGGGGCTTACAAACACCCTTTGAAATGTTCCCCACGACAATATAATAAGCATCTGCTTCGCGGCAATTATAAAGTTCGTTTTTACTCTCCTTATTACCTCTGATGATACAATCATAATCAACAGGATAACGATCATATTGTGTTGATAAATGCCCGCTGTAATCTTCATTTTCGGGTGTATCATCATAAGGATCTCCCAATATCAATTCTTCATTTCCCAAAGCATATTTAACCTTTAAATCGTTACGCATTAAGTTAATTTCATTGGCAATCTGATCAGCTTGATAATAATTCATGGCTAATTTATAGCCCACGATTCCACCGATTGATAAAATGGCAATAATAGCCAGCACCCCGAGCATTTCAACCATTGACCGCCCGCTTTGCGAGCGTGTTTTGATTCTATTTTTCTTTTCTTCTTCCCCGCTCACGATTTGTTCTTTATTTCTTTGCATTTCTGCGTAGTTTAGCTGATTTTTTCTTGCATATTTCGTCATTTTTGACTCCCTTTCACTCTACGAATAGCATAAATTAAACGTACCTTTAATGCAACGCGGATTCGGGGCTCAAAATTGCCTTCAAAAGACAAAAAATCACCCCTAAAAAACAGTCGAAAAATCAATTATTTCCGCTTAAAATAAATTTTTTTTAAAAAAATCAAAAAAAAGTGTTGCAAAAATCGTACGTTTATTTTGTGCAACACTCCTTAAAATAAACCGCTCACTTTTCCTTTATCGGCCCATAGCGACAGACGACATAAAGCCGTCTGTCACATCCGCCGATAG
>CANQUX010000026.1 GCA_947627155.1 uncultured Alphaproteobacteria bacterium
CAAACTTCAAACTCTTCGCAATCATTACTTTCTTCGCATTCGACACACACATGCCGATTGGTATTACAATAAGGTGTGTTTTCCAACGATTCGCAATCATTCTCTCCTTCACAATGTGTTAAATTTGACATTGTTTCCGCCGTAAATATGACATATAAATCATTCTCTCCCTCTTGGCAATTTCCCCCCTCCTCATATTCCGAACCGTTTACATAAAAAGCAATTAAACTATCCATACCGTTGATGAGACGTGTAAGCGGTTGACATACGCCGTTCGGAATTTTCGGTAATTCAACAAAATAAGCATTTGCAATTCGACAGGAAACGGTTTCTTCGGAAATAAAATCGTTTTCATCAACATATTTACATCCGAAATCGGTATCGTAATTATTAAAATGAATATGCCCGCTGTCATACGGATCACCGAGCAATAATTCTTCCGTACCTTGTGTAATTTTCACCTTGGCATCGGTACGCATGATATTCATTTCATAAGCAATTTGTGCAGCCTGGTAATAGTTCATTGCTAATTTATAGCCCACGATTCCGCCGATTGATAAAATAGCAATAATAGCCAGCACGCCGAGCATTTCAATCATGCTCCGGCCGCTTTGCGAGCGTGGGTTGATTCTATTTTTCTTTCCTGCTTCCCCGCACATAGTTTGCGGTTGATTGTTTTGCATATATTCTGTTTGTGACTGATTTTTAAATTGTTTTTTGAGTTGCTTTGTCATTTTCCGACTCCCTTTCATTATACAAACAGTATACAATTAAACGTACCTTTAATGCAACGCGGATTCAGGGGTCAAAATTGCCTTCAAAAGGCAAAAAATCACCCTTAAAAAACAATCGAAAAATCAATTATTTCCGGCCAAAATAAATTTTTTTTGAAAAAATCAAAAAAAAGTGTTGCAAAAATCGTACGTTTATTTGGGGAAAGAGAATCAATAAATATTATTTATTCTCACCACATTATTTTTGCATATTTCGAATCGCATTAAACGTTTTTTTCTTTATGAAACAATCAGTTAATCATGCATATATATTTTTTTTGTTGCTTCTCTATCATCCTTTCGAAAATTTTTCATCCGATTTCTCTTTTTTTGCCCTCTCAATTTGCAGAATATGATTACTTTAAGTTGTATTTTTATGTAATTTTCTGATTTTCTTTTAAAAATATTAACATAAATTATTTTTTTCCTTGTGCATAAATCAATTATCATTAACACTTTGGTATAGCATTATTGAAAGGAGCAATGTATGTTTATATGCAAAAATGTTAAAGTGAACGGCCGTCGAACGAGTATGAGATTGGAACAGGAAACGTGGACATCGTTGGCGGATATATGTTTACGTGAAAAAGTAACAATACATGAAATATGTTCTGCGTTGGATCGGACTCGGGGACGTTTAGGATTATCCTCCGCAACGCGATTGTTTGTGTTATCATATTTTCGAAGAAAATTAAATGAATATGAACGGATAGACTATGTTTTTCCCAGAAAAAACAAACATAAAATTGATATTTAAAATTTTTCTCTTTCGGCGGAAAGTGTCGGCGCGTGGAATGTGAGCCGATAGAGGGATAAAGTAAAGACTGATTTTATTTTTTTCCCATTCGCAGGTGATGAGATTTTCTTAATTTTCGGCGGGAAGTGCTATCCCGCCATTGTGGGATAGCGCGGTGTGCCGAAAATAAGAAACGAAAAGCGGCAATATTGATATTTTCTCTGATTCTCGGCATATAGCGGGACGTCACTTTTCGCGACGTCCCACACCCGCCGAGAATCAGAGAAAGGAAGCAAGGCAAACAGATAATTTTTCTCTTTCATGGGTGAAAATCGTGTTGTTAAGCAATTTTCCCTCTATCAGCGGGTGAAAAGTAATGGTTTATTTTTAAGAGCGTTGCACAAATTAAACGTACGATTTTTGCAACACTTTTTTTTGATTTTTTCAAAAAAAATTTATTTTGGCCGGAATTCATTGATTTTTCGGCTGTTTTTTAGGGGTGATTTTTTGCCTTTTGAGGGTAATTTTTACCCCTGAATCCGCGTTGCATTAAAGGTACGTTTAATTGTATACTATTCGTAGAGTGAAAGGGAGTCGGAAAATGACCATGCAATCAAAAAAACAATTTGAAAATCAATCACAAAGCGGCCGTTCAATGGTTGAAATGCTGGGCGTTTTAGCCATTATTGCCATTTTATCAATCGGCGGGATTGTGGGCTATAAATTAGCCATGAACTATTACCAGGCAGATCAAATAGCCAATGAAATTAACTTAATGCGTAACGATTTAAAAGTTAAATACGCTTTGGGAAATGAAGAATTGTTATTGGGGGATCCTTATGATGAAACGCCTGATGATGAAAATTACAGCGGGCATTTATCAACACAATATGATCGTTATCCCGTTGATTATGATTGTATCATCAGAGGTAATAAAGAGAGTAAAAATGAGCTTTACAATTGTCGCGAAGCAGATGCTTATTATATTGCCGTGGGAAACATTTCAAAGGGTGTTTGTAAGCCGCTTACAACACTTGTTAATGGCATGGATGGCTTAATGTATATGGAAATTAACAAAGAAGTTTATGAAAAATATGATTTATGCACCAGTGATGAAGCCAATGAAATTTATATTGAATTTGATGCGGAAGAAGTGAACGGCAATTACGATTCGAATCGTCCGGAAGGTTGGTGTGCAAAAGATGACGATTGCCCTGATGAAAAACCCTTTTGCGAGAACGAAAGATGCGTGGAATGTTTGGATGATTTAGATTGCGAAAGCAATACGCAACACTGCGAAAATAACGAATGTATCAGCTGTCCGGAAGGAAAAATATGGAGCGGCACGGCTTGTGTTGATTGTATGACAGATACTGATTGTGCAGACACTTTCGATACACCCATATGCAAAACCGATGAACATATTTGTGTGGAATGCGAAACAGATGAAGATTGTTTGGCGAAAGGCACGGAAAATCCGATTTGTAACACCACAGAAGGCAAATGTGAACCGTGTCCGGCTGAAACGCCTTTATGGTATAATAATAAGTGCGTAGAATGTTTAACATATGAAGATTGCACAAATCCCGATGAACCAAAATGTGATGAAAGCACAAACACATGTGAAGCATGTCCGCAAAATTCGTTTTGGGACGGGGAAAAATGTCAAGAGGGGTGTCGAGAAAACAATCACTGTGCCGAAGATGAATATTGTTATAAAATTAAGGGGGCTTCCTGTGAGAATGAATGGGAAGATGAAGAAGATTTCAGCGGTTCTTGTCGAAAAGTGGAGGGTGATTTAATTCATGGAACAGTGAACGGAAAAACTTATTACGGATCAAACAATACAATGAATTGGTGGAGTGCCGAGCGGTTTTGTGAGGCAGCCAACCGATTGGGACACGGAAACGGACAAATGGTTGTTTGGAACACTCTTGATTTTAAATGTAATCCGCCCATTTCACCTGATGCAACAAAAATACAATATTGTTACAAAAATGGTGATGATAATATAACTGTTCATTTGGATAATCTTTCATCAACGGTAAATGAGTTAAGAAGCATGTTCGGTGTAACCAGAAAAGATGATGACTATGATATGCAAAACATTGATATCTGGTTGGAGAGAAATTCATCACCCTGCGGTGTATTTGAAATGGTTCTCGGTCAAAAGGAAGGAACAATTATTGAAGGAACGGAAATAAAAGGTAAAGGCGGAAGAATACATTTGGCAAATCCCCACGGAGATATGGCAGATCACGCCCTGTGTCAGCCGTAATTCACCCCCTTAAAACGGACAATATTCTTAAAAAATTTTTTTACTGGACTTTTTGAAAAAAAAGAATATAATGCCTCATTATTTTTAATGTTTTTAATTAAAGGGTAAAAAAATGATTCAGGAAATGAGAAATATTGCCATTATTGCACACGTTGATCATGGCAAAACAACGTTTGTCGATGCGTTTTTAAAACAAAGCGGCGCCTATCGGGAAAATCAACAGATTGTCACTTGTGCGTTAGATTCCAATGATTTGGAAAGAGAACGCGGTATTACGATTTTTGCCAAATGCACGTCGGTAGAGTGGCATAACGTTCGCATTAACATTGTCGATACGCCCGGGCATGCCGATTTCGGCGGGGAAGTCGAGCGCATTTTATCAATGGTGGACGGCGTGATTTTGTTGGTAGATGCTGCCGAAGGGCCGTTGCCGCAAACAAAATTCGTGTTAAGTAAAGCCTTAAAACTGGGGTTGCGTCCGATTGTGGTGATTAACAAAATCGACAGAGCCGATGCGCGACCGGAAGAAGTGCATAATGAAATTTTTGACTTATTCGATCATCTGGGGGCAACGGAAGAACAGCTTGATTTCCCCACATTGTTTGCGTCCGGGCGTGAAGGATGGGCCGTTAATGATTTAGCCGATGAGCGAAAAGATATTTCGCCGTTATTCCAAAAAATTATTGATCATGTACCTGCGCCGCAATGTGATGAAAACGGGCCGTTTAAAATGTTGGTTACCACGCTGGAAGCCGATCCGTTTGTCGGGCGAATTTTAACCGGACGCATTTTATCGGGCAAAATCAAAACCAATCAATCTGTTAAGGCTATCAGTCGCGACGGGCATTTTGTTGAAAATGCGCGGGCATCAAAAATTATTGCGTTTCGCGGGTTAAAGCGTCAGGCCATTGATGAAGGCGTTGCAGGTGATATTGTGAGCATTGCCGGATTAACGCAGGCAACCGTGTCCGATACCTTATGCGATGCCTCGGTAAGTGAGCCGATTCATGCCGAGCCGATTGATCCGCCAACCCTGGCAATGACGTTTTCCATTAACACATCGCCGTTGGCCGGCACGGAGGGCGATAAAGTTACCTCGCGCATGATTTGGGACAGATTGGAAAAAGAAGCGGAAGGAAATATTGCGTTGCGCGTTTCGCGTACCGATACGACAGATGCCTTTGAGGTTGCAGGTCGGGGCGAATTGCAGTTGGGTGTGCTGATTGAAACCATGCGTCGGGAAGGATATGAATTATCGGTTTCCCGCCCGCGCGTTGTTTATCGGGAAGATGAATCCGGACAAAAATTAGAGCCGTGTGAAGAAGTTGTGATTGATGTTGATGATGCTTATACCGGTGTTGTCGTTGAAAAAATGAGCTTGCGCAAAGGGGAATTGCAGGAAATGATTCCCAGCGGCGGCGGAAAAACACGGTTAACGTTTGTGGCGCCGTCTCGCGGGCTTATCGGCTATTACAGCGAATTTTTAACCGATACCTGCGGAACGGGCGTGATGAATCGATTATTTCACGGGTATGCCCCTTATAAAGGCCCGATTACCGGTCGGCGAAACGGTGTTTTAATTTCAACCGAGCAAGGAAAAGCGGTGCCGTATGCCCTTTGGAATATTCAGGAACGCGGGCCGCTCTTTATTCCCGCCGGCACAACGGTTTATGCCGGTATGATTATCGGCGCCAATGCCAAACCGGGTGATATTGAAGTGAACCCCATTAAGGGCAAGAAGCTGACAAATATGCGTGCCGCCGGGAAAGATGATAACGTTTTGTTATATCCGCCGCGCATTATGCCGTTGGAAGTGGCACTTTCCTATATTGAGGAAGATGAGCTGGTGGAGGTAACACCGCATAATATTCGGTTGCGGAAAAAGTTCTTGGATTCAAACGAACGGCGCAAATACGAACGGCGCAAAGAAGAGGCATAATTTTATGAAATGGTCAACCGCATTTAAAGGCTATTTAAATCCGGCCGTCGCCGTCTTTTTGTTTTTGGGCTTTTCTTGCGGTTTACCCCATAGCCTCATCGGGTATTCTTTGTCGCTTTGGTTAAAAGATGCCGGTTTAAGCTTGGCGGCAATCGGTTTTTTTGCGTTGGTAATGTTGCCTTATAACTTTAAGTTTTTGTGGGCGCCGTTTTTGGATCGCTTTTCGGCGCCTTTTCTGCCGCATGCGTTCGGGCATCGCAAAGGGTGGCTGATTTTGTTTCAGCTGGGGCTTATTACCTGCACGGCGGGGCTGGCGTTCAGTGCGCCCGAATCGAACGGGCCTGCTTTTTCGCTTGTGCGAGACGGGCAAAAAGTTGTTATTCCGCTGCTCACCTATTTCTTTGCGTTCGGTGTTGCGTTTTTTGCCGCCAGTCAGGATATTATGGTTGATGCGTTACGAATCGGCACGCTTCAAAAAGAAGAATTGGGCGAAGGGGCCGGCGCTTATCAGTTCGGATATCGTATGGGTATGTTGTTATCCGGCGCGGGCGTTGTGGCGGCTTCGGCTTTTGTATCGTGGCAAACGGCTTATGCCTGCGTGGCGGTTTTGCTGCTTGCGGGCTTAATTACCGTTTTTTTCATTAAAGAACTGCCCGAAAAAAAAGTGGTGCAAGCGGGATTTTTCAAGTCAACGGTTGTTGCGCCGTTTGTTGATTTTATGAAGCAAAATCAGTGGGCGCTTATTTTAATTTTTATTGTGCTTTATAAATTATGCAATGCCGTTTTAGGACGAATGGCGTTGCCGTTTTACAGCGAAATGGGCTTTTCAAAAGCGGAAATCGCGCTTGTTTCCGGCACTATCGGCCCGTGGATTACCATTTTAGGCGTGGCCGTCGGCGGTGTGTTGGTGATGAAATATGCCATCTTAAATTTGTTGCTGATTTTGGGATGCGTTGAAATATTAACCTCCGTTGTGTTCGGATTCTTCACCTTTTTCGAGCATTCCATGTCTTTCTTTTTGCTGGTGATTTTGTTTGACAATATTGTCGGCGGTATGGGCGGTGCGGTTTTTGTGGCGTTTTTATCCGGACTGTGTTCCAAACGCTATGCTGCCACGCAATATGCCTTATTAACGTCGCTGATGATGGTATCCGTGTCGATTATTTCCGTTTACAGCGGCGTGTGGGCGGAACAAATGGGGTGGTTTCGGTTTTTTCTGTTTACGGGCGCCTTAATGGTGCCGGCCTTGGTTTTACTGGGCTATTTAATTCGCAAAAAAGCTATTCGAAAATAATTTTAATTCCTTTATCACCCATATTTAAAATACGCAACGCCGATTCCTCCAACTGATCCAAATCGAGCGATTTTTCGGATAAAGCATTCACTTTGGTTTGCAATCTTTCTTTTTCCCGTTCGGCATTTTCCTTGATAATATCGGCATATTGCACCTCCTGCCGTACCTGAATCATTCGCCGAATACCGTGATTTCCTTGAATCCCGTGAAAAATAAAATATCCGGTAATTAAAAAACAAATAAACGGTATCAACCAATTATGGGAAAACTTAAAAAACATGAAAATCCTCTTGAAAACAGAGCATAACGGCAAAGAAAGCAAATGTCAATAAAAAATCCGCCCTTTAAAATGAAAGAGCGGATTTTAATTAAGAATAATTTGCCGTTATCTGCCTCCCAAACCGTTTCGGCACTATATGACTCTTTAATTATACATAATCGTATTTGTTATCAAATATCTTCGTATAGGAGTCAAAAAACCAAACTAACGACAAACAGCATAGTCGCCGAATGCACCGCCGTCAGAACCCTGAACGCCGAAACGATGATCTGTATGTATATCTCCATTTTTAAGATTTAAATTACGTACACGATCCGAACTATAACTGTTACTTAACCATGGATAAGGATTACATGATGTTTCGGTACAACCCCATATTCCTCTGAGTTTAATAACGCTATCTGCTAATGTGTTTGTTGCCTGATCTTTGTAACAAGTACAATGCTCTTGATGTGAATTACATGACGGATTACAATTTAATCCCGATATATCTAACATGAAATCAGGTTCCGCCGTTGTTCCTGACGGAGATGATTCACAAATTGAATCTTCTTCATGTTTCCGCGCGGCACAGAGACGACAGGCACTCCACCATGTCATATTTTCTCGTGAGCCATAGTAGGTATTTCCATTTAACTGTATGCTTCCTTGAAAGGCATTGCTGACTTCCTTACAAATTCCGCCGACAGATTCGCCATCACTCCATTCATACTTATTGTTTTTCGGGGCTAAATTTTTATAATAGCAGTATTTCTCAAATCCGCCGTCAGGGTTGCAATCTTCATTGGTACGACATTCATAAGCAACGCAGCCTTGTGCCGATTCTTTCCATTGTTGCCCATCGGGACACGGCTCGCACATGTTTGTCTCGTTATTACAAATCGGCTCATCGGTTCCTTTCGCCAAACAATCTTCATCTGTTTCACATTCCACACATGTATTGTTATACCATACAGGTTTTTCCGGCGGACATGCTTCACATGTGTTTGTCCCCGTGTTACAATTTGGTTTATTGAGATTCTTGCAATCGGCAGACGATAAACATTCCACACACTCTTCACCGTTCCATTTAGGTTTTTCCGGCGGACACGGTTCACAATTGCCCAAATCAACATTACATATCGGTTTGTTATTTGAGCAATCTGTATCTTCTGTACATTCCACACATTCGTTGTTTTCTATATCACAAATAGGTCTTGAAGCGTCACAATCGTCATTTTTGGCACACCAGCCTTCTGGACGATTCGAATCGTAGTTCCCGTTTACATCTGCCGCATCGAA
>CANQUX010000027.1 GCA_947627155.1 uncultured Alphaproteobacteria bacterium
TTTTGAAAATCAAACATATTCGCTTTTCCGCCCATAATCCAAGATACCCCCCCCCCCGGGTTTTATCAATTTTCACCAAAGAAAACTGGTTGGCAAAAGATAAAATCCAGTTGCCGTCTTTCGGATCAACGGCAATGCTGTTATAGTGCATATAATCCCAATAACCGGCTCTGGGTTTCGGGAAAATGCTTGTTTTTAAAAATTGCGGATAATCCGTACTGTTGAATTCATAGACAACTTTATCATTTTTAATTTCCTGAATAACGGTTGCCGCAACGAAAATCGGTTCATCCGTTTCGGGATCATAAACTTCGGTTTCCCAATAGCCGGATAAAATATAATGATGATCGTTAAAATAAAGCGATTCGTGATTTTCCGTTTGAAGTTGTCCGTGATTGCCATAGGGTTTTAAATAAAGCCTTTTAAAGGGTTCAAAATTTTCATCTAACACCATGAGTGCTCCCGCATGATAAGCAGTCGGCGGCATGGGTTTTTCTTGTTCCATTAAAGTAAATCTGACTTTGTTATCGGTTGTAACGATTTTTTTAAAATCCGAAACACAGCGATTATCCGTTCTGTTGCGGCGATAATAGCGAAGAGCGCCTTTTTCATCAACAATCATGGCATAACTTTTAGAGCAGTTTCTGCCGTTAAAGGGGGTTAAAAAGTAATATCCGGGCGAAACATCAGGGGTGGTTTTAACTTGATAAGAGGGCATAATTTCGGTGTTATAGAGGTTAATTTTATATGCTTTTAACCCCACAAAAAAAATAAGGTAATCATCGGGATTAATGGCATTGAGCCGATATGTTTTTTTAAAATAATCGCTTGTGAGCGTGTTTGGTAAAAAGGTATTCAACGAAATAAGATGATAGGTTTTTATTGTTTCGGAAAAAGGCGGCACCAGCGGTTCGTTGTTAAACAAAACCTGACGGGTTGAAAAGCCTAAAAAATAAACTCCTTTGCAATGGGTGCTTAATAAATTAAAATGAGCTGCTCCTCCCAGAAAAAGTGCAAGTAAAATAATGAATATTTTAAGTATTTGCAAATAATGCATTATTGAGCTACATCCAATTTCGTCTCTTTATACCAGAGTTGCAAATTTTGATTTTCCGTTGCGGGAATTTCAAACAAAAATGTTCCGTCATGGCTTCCTTTTTTCACTTTTAAATAAGGAAATGAGGGAATATTGTAATCATGCAAAAAATCTTTTTCACGAGGTAACCGTGTGTAAGTTTTTTGCGGTGTTTTCAGTGTGAGAAGAGAAGAATCGAATAATTCCCCCTCATTTGAATTGCGATTGATTTTTAAATCAACGGTGACATACACAAATCCTTCTTCCGGCTCATGGGTAATTTCTTTTAAAACCGTATCACCCGTATATGTTTCCATATCAATTGTTTCCAAAAAATTTTGATGAACTTGAGGTGCTTGTGCCTGAATTTCCCAACCGTCAACCGTTTCGGCCTGTGCGGCAAACGCAACAAAACAAAGCCCTGAAAATAAAATTTTTTTCAAATACATAAAACCCCATCCTTTCTTACTCATATCGAAAAGGATATTATATCAGATTGTTCTGAATTGCAAGAAAAATTTTAAATTATGGTTAAAAAGACAAGGTTTTTGTTTTTTCAAAGACTTTTGGAAACATTATTTTGAATTTGTCCGCTTAAAAAGCTTTGAATGTTGGAAAACGTTGTTTGATTGATTCGATTAATGGCATCAATGGAATTAAAAGCAATATGCGGTGTGGCAATCACGTTTTGAAACTGCAACAGTTTTAAATTCATGGCCGAATCCAGCAGAAAATCAAAGTCATTTGTTCGATGCGCCACCGCCGCTTCATCATGCAACAGGAAATCTTCATTTTCCAAAACATCTAATCCGGCACCACCGACAATACCTTGACGAACGGCACCGTAAAGCGCCTGCGTATCAATTAAATCACCGCGCGCCGTATTGATAATAATCACGCCTTTTTTCATTTGCCGAAATGCTTGCTCGTTCAATAAATGAAAGTTTTGCGGTGTTGAGGGAATATGCAGCGTTATAATATCCGCCTGCCGATAAATATCATTTAAATTATCAACGTAATATTCCTTCAAATTCGGATTTTGAAATAAATCGTAGGCCAAAATGTGCATATTAAATCCGCGCGCGATTTGAATCACGTGTCGACCGATGGAACCCGTGCCGATAACGCCGATGGTTTTTCCCTCTAAATCAAAACCGATGTATTTTTCAATTTCAATGTGATTATGCGCCATGGCGTTTCGTCCCAAAATAATTTTGCGGGACAGTGCCAAAATTAAGCCGAAGGCAAATTCCGCAACGGTCGATTCGCCGTAGCGCGGCACGTTTGAAACAACAATGCCCCGCTTTTTGCAATAGGTCAAATCAATGTGATTGTAGCCCGTTGAACGGGTGGCAATAAGTTTGAGATCGGGAAAAAGATCCAGTCGCTTTGTATCAAGGCTTTCCGAGTGCACAAACACGGAAATGATTTCGGCATTCAAATAAGGATCAATCAGGCGCTTATGAATGGCATTTAAACTTTCGTCAAACAAGACGGGATTAAAAGTTACATCCGATTTTTTTTGAATAAAATGTTTTAAAATTGAATCCGTATCAAAAAACAGCACATTTTTCATGGTTCCCTCCCTTTTTTGTTTATTTAGGCGGGAAAAAAGAAATTGCAAGCGCTTCTTAAAGTAATAAGTCTAAAATATTGATAATAACGGAACGTAAATCTTTGCGATGCACAACCTGATCAATCATGCCGTGTTCCAATAAATAACTGGATTGTTGAAAGTTTGCCGGTAATTTTTCACGCACGATTTGTTCAATCACGCGTTTTCCCGCAAAACCCACGGCAGCTCCGGGTTCCGCCAATGCAATATCACCCAGCATGGCAAACGAGGCCGTCACACCGCCCATGGTGGGATCGGATAAAACGGTAATATAAGGCAAGCGCTTGGCTTTCAGCTTTTTAACGGCAATGGTTGTGCGCGCCATTTGCATTAACGAGAGCATGCCCTCCTGCATACGCGCGCCGCCCGAAGCCGGAACCAAAATAAGTGCCGCTTCTTGCAACAGAGCCAGTTGCGCTGCCGTTATAATGGCTTCCCCGACGGCTGTTCCCATGGAGCCGCCCATAAAGGAAAAGTCAAACACGCCCACAACAGCCGGATGTTTGCCGATAAACCCGTGCGCCACAATAACGGCATCCTCCTGTTTTGTTTTTTTACGCGCTTTTTTCAGCCGATCGGTATATTTTTCCAAATCAGCGAATTTGAGCGGATCTTCCTTGACTTTGGGTAATTGAATAAGGGTATATTCCTGCTTGTCGAACAACATATCCATGCGCTTTAAAACCGGCAAACGGAAATGATGTTCACAATACGGGCAGACAAAGTCGGCTTTCTCGATTTCGGCATGAAATAACATAGCCCCGCAATCGGGACATCTGTCCCAATAATTATTCGGAATTTCTTTTTGTGTCGCCGCCACTTTAACGGTCGGACGAGTCAGCCGACTGAGCCAGCTCATATTTGTTATCCTTTATGATTTAAAGCATCATTCACGGATTTGCCGGCTTTGAAAAACGGGACGCGTTTGGCCGCTACGTTAACGGCAGCACCGGTTTTGGGGTTCCGTCCCTGACGAGCCCGACGACTGCGAACGGATAATACACCGAATCCGCGCAATTCAACACGATTACCCGCCGCCAAAGAACGGGTAATTTCATCAAACACGGTTGTCACGACACGATCGGCATCAACTTTGCTTAACCGAGTCCGTTCGGCCACTTTTGTAATCAATTCTGATTTTATCATTTTTATTCCTTTCATTTGAGGGGTTGAAACTGTTTCTTTTTTATCTTGCTTTCGGTTGCTTGTCAAGAGAAAATCTTTACGGCATCTTGTTTTTTTGTTCTTCGGACGGTTTTTCGGCATTTTGTTCGAAACGGGCATGATCCAATTGTAAAAAATAGCCGCTTAAATAGGTTTCTTTCAGTTTTTTGAGATATTCTTTATCCCAATCCATAAATTGCGATAAGGCATCCACAACGGATTCGCTGATATAACGATCATTTTGATAAGGAATCATCAGGCGTCGTTTTTCATGGAATTGAAACAATTGCGAGCGGGAGTTAATTTGTCGGGCAAAGCTGTCGCTGGCTTCGGAAATTGTTTTAAATTCCAGCGGAACATATTGATCGTTTACCCAACCGTATTCCCCGAACAATGCTTTTTTGTTTTTTTGTCCCCAGTCTGAAAAGAAAGCGGCTTGCGCAACGGCAATAGAAGGCGGAATAATATCAACTTTACCGATTAACTCTTGTAATTGACCTTCTCTTTTTTTGGCCAGAAAAATATCGTATTTTTGAAGCAATTGATTGAAAAAGGTTTCTTCTTCGGGTGTCCACGGTTGATTTCTCAAATATTTTTCTTCCAAAAAGTGTAAACGCTTTTTTTCGGCCAAAATATGCGCGTTGGTTCTTAAAATCTGCGCTGTTATGATTTTCATAAACAAAGTTTTGTCTTCGTTGGAGCGAATTTGCCAATCGGCAGGCAATTCTTCCACAAAAACGTGCGGCACTTGGTGCATGTTAATGCCGTTATACGGCTGCGCGGCTTCGGCCATTGTTTGCGGAAAAATAAATGTTTCCTGTGGCATCGGTGCGGGCGCGGGATAGTTTCGAACACCTTGTGCGGCTTGTTTTTCCGTTGTTTTCTCGGAAGAAAACGTAAAGGGGCCGTATTCACGCGATAATTGTGCCAAAACAGCCAGTAAAGCGGCGGCAACCAAAATAAAAGAGGATTTAAAATACCGTTTCATTGTTTTTCTCCTTTTAAAGAAGCGGGTTTTCGCATAAATCTTTTAATTTCCGCAAGGGAAATGCTTTGTGTTAAAATAAGACTGCCGGAAAAAATTACCAGTGCCGAAAGAATTAAACCGAACAGAAGAACAGCCGACAGAAAATTGCTTTGTTCACTCCATTTATCAAAAACGGCATTCAATCCGATTCGGGCGATAATTAAAAAAGCACCCATCATCAGGCAGGTGAGTAAAATACGAGGCAGACGAAACTTGCAGAGCGAATCGAGTCGCACTTCTTTCTTTTTAAAGAGGCGAATAAAATATTGCATCGCATTGACCCAAACGGTTATGCCTGTTGCAAGCGCAATGCCCAAATAGCCCCAAAACTGCATAAATATCAACGCCAGAACGGCATTCAGCATCACGCCGAAAACAGCAATTTTAACGGGTGTTTTGGTATCTCCTTTGGCATAGAAGAACGGCGAAAGCGTTTTGGTAATCATATAAGCCGGTAAACCGAGAGCAAACACCGTTAAAGCTTTGGCGGTTTGAACGGAATCGAAGCTTGTAAAAGCGCCGCGTTCAAATAAAATGCGCACAATCGGTTCGGCCAGACAAACAAGTCCGACAAGCGAAGCAACCGACATGGTGACGGAAATTTCTACGGCGCGATTGAGCTGATGAACGGCTTTTTCCGTTTCATTTAATTTTATATGCTTTGATAAAACGGGCAGTAACGCGGTTCCCACGGCAGTTCCGATAATGCCGATCGGCAGTTGAAACAAATGATGCGCATAATTCAGCCACGAAATGGCACCGGCGCCTACAAAAGACACAAAGAGCGTATCGAAAAACAAATTGATTTGATAAACGCCCGAGCCCAACACGCCGGGAGCCATTTTTTTCAGTAATGTTTTAACGCCGGTTGATAAATGAAACAAGGCTTTTACGGGGCTGATTAAGCCGATGGACAAACCGGCTTTTTTAATTTGATGCGCCATAAATAAAAATTCGATGATACCGGCAGTTAAAACACCGTAAGAAAGAGCATAAGCAGGCGCATACGGGCTGATGATAAACGGCGTTACCAACAAAAGAAAGGCAATCATCACCACATTGAGAATGGTGGGTGTAAAGGCGCCGGCCCAAAATCGCCCGACGGCGTTCATCATACCCGAAAACAAGGAAACAATAGAAACAAACAGCAAAAACGGAAAAGTAATGCGACTTAATGTGACGGTGAGTGCCATTTTTCCGGCAATGGAATCGAATCCGGGCGCCAGAATAAACATTAAGTGCGGCATTAAAATTTCCATAACGAGCGTAAAGAGAAGCAGCACATAAAATAAAAAGCTGAAAACCATGCGCGCAAAGCAACGGGCATGAGCCGTTCCTTTGGTATGCAATTCGCCGGAAAGTAAAGGAACAAAAGCAACGTTTAAAGTTCCTTCGGCGAAAAGGGAGCGAAATAAATTCGGAAAACGCAGGGCAACAAAGAAAGCATCGGCCATCATACTGGCGCCCAAAAAGCGGGCGATTAAAATATCTCGAACAAAGCCGATAACGCGACTGCATGCGGTGCCGCCGCCAACGGTAATAACTGACTTGACAAATGACATAAAATCAGTATAATCAAATTCATTTCAATTTACAAGCTAAAATTTTTAATCGTTTTATTTTTATCAGAAAGGGCAGAAAAATGAGTATGGCAATAGTTTTTCCGGGGCAAGGATCACAAAGCGTCGGTATGGGAAAAGAGTTGTATGATAATTTTCCGGCGGCGCGTGCCGTTTTTGAGGAGGTTGATGACGCACTCGGTTTTTCGTTAACACGTCTGATGCAATCGGGCGATATGGAAACGTTAACGCAAACGGAAAATGCCCAGCCGGCCATTATGAGTGTGAGTTTGGCGGCCGTTAAGGCGTTAGAAGCCGAATCGGGACTTCAATTAAAAGATATGGCTCTGTGTGTGGCCGGGCATTCGCTGGGGGAATACAGTGCGTTATGTGCGGCGGGTTCTTTAAGTATAGCTGATACGGCAAAGCTGTTGCAAACGCGCGGATTAGCCATGAAAGAAGCAGGAAAAGCGGCACCGGGCACCATGGCGGCGTTATTGGGTCTTGATTTAAAGCAAGTTTCCAAAATTGTGATTGAAGCCTCTCGGCCGAACGATTTTTGCGTGATTGCCAATGATAATTGCTACGGCCAAACGGTTATCAGCGGGCATGAAAAGGCCGTTCGGCGCGCCATGGAAGACGCCATGCAAGCGGGTGCCAAAAAGGCGCTTGAATTACAAGTTTCCGGCGCGTTTCATTGTCCGCTCATGCAATCTGCGGCCGATAAAATGCAGGAAGTGTTGGAAAACACAACGTTGCGGGCGCCGTCGGTGCCGGTGGTGGCAAATATTACGGCGGAATTTGAGCAGAATCCCCAGCGAATCAAAGAATTATTGGTTGCGCAGGTAACGGGTTCCGTTCGATGGACAGAATCGGTTGAATATATGACATCAAAAGGCGTTACGGATTTTATTGAATGCGGCAACGGAAAAGTTTTGTGCGGTTTAATCCGGCGAATCAATGCAACGGCGCGTTCTATTTCTGTCGGTAATAAAGAAGGCGTTTTGCAGGGGTTAACATACATTGCTTAAACGAAAACAAATCAAGTCGGTGTTGAAAGCCGTTGTCGGCGTATGCGTGTTGCTGTTAATATCTGGCGCCGTTCATTCGGGGCTCGCAAAATTGATTGTATCACGCGCGCAAACGGGTGTATCGTTGTTGGCAAAAAGGAATATTTTGTTGAGTTATCAAAGTATAACGCCGCAATTTTGCCTGTTTCGGGTGTGTTTAAAGGCGCATGATGTGCAAGTGCATTTTCCGAATCTGCCGTTAAATTTTTGCGTTGATGATTTAACGGTGCAAAAAGGTTTATTCGGAAAATATAAAATAAATGCCGCCAAGATAAAAGCGCCTGTGTCCGATTGTGTGCGCGTAACGGGAGAAATAGCGGGAACGCCGGATTTTTGGCACATTCAAAAATTGGTTATTGACCAAAAATCATTCAGCGGTGAAATTGCGGGAACCGTTGATATGGCGGGGCAGGATATGAAGTTAGAGGGAACCACGCAAGGGCTGGCCGATTTTGTTTCTTTATTTATTCCCGCAGATTTTCAATTTTTGGCAACGCTTGTGTTTTCAAACGGCAAGCAAAAAATCAGCGTACGCACCGATGACAGCAACATTCGCATTTTTGATGTGCCTGTTTTGCCGAAAAGCGTTATTTTTCGAAAGTAATCGATAGATTTTGTTGTTTGATAAGCGAGGGTGTTTTATTTTTTAACAGATAAAATAACTGTTGATCGGATTTTTTATTTTCGGGCAATGTGTCGGTTTGTGGAATATGCGCCGATGCGGTGAAAAAATAAAGAGTGATTTTATTTTCTTCCCATTCGCAGGTGATAACTCTTCTTTCTTATTTTCGGCGTGAAGTGCTGTCCTGTGAAACGTAGGATAGCGCGGTGTGTCGAAAATAAGAAGTGATTCGGGCGAAACGAAACAAGATTTTTGAAGTGCGTTGCACAAATTAAACGTAC
>CANQUX010000028.1 GCA_947627155.1 uncultured Alphaproteobacteria bacterium
TGCAAATGTAACTCATCAAGTCAGCATTGGAATAAAGAAATAGAAGCCTGTGCGGCATGCGGTGATAACAGCCATTGCACAAGTTCAAGTTATCCGATTTGTAACGCCGAGGGTAAGTGTGCTACTTGCAAAAATGTTTATCCGGATAAACCGAATTGGAGCGGCAGAGAATGCGTTGCCGAATGTCCTGCAGATAAGCCGATTTCGTATAATAATCAATGCGTTGAATGCAGAACGAACAGTGATTGTGATAAAAAAGGAGACGGGCAGCATTATTGGTGCGATACAAACACGAATAACGGTACATGCATTCCATGTGACAACTGGGATGAAGAAAAACAACGCTGCAAAATCGGGGAATGTGAGAGTAATGATGATTGCGAGGAGGGAGAATACTGTTGGTTATATTACGGATATAGTTGCACAACTGAATTTGATAAGAGCAAAGGTTTTGGTGCAGGGCATAACAAGTATAAAAGTGAGTGCAGGAAGGCAGAAAGTGATATTAACAAATCAGGAGATACAAGCAGTAAATACATTATATCAAAAGATTATATGACCTGGTGGAGTGCGGAGCGGTTTTGCAAGGCGTTGGGTGGTAATAAACGCATGGTGACAATTTCTGAATTGAAATGTAATAAGGATCAGATTAAGTATGATTACAATAGTAGTGCAGGAGAATGCCGAAAGGGATATTGTCATGCAGAAGGGTCAGAGATGGCGTGTGGGAGCAGTAGTACAACTGATGTAAGCAGTGTAATAAAGGAGTTAAGGAAGGCAAAGAATGGGACAGAGACAAACGGAAGCAGCTACTTATGGTTGTATGATGCATATACAAGTACAACTTCTAGTAGTACTTCCTGCAACGTGTACATCGTCCACCTTTTCAATGGTAACGTCGACGTCAACGGTCGCCAGCACGACCACTACACCACCTACGCCTTATGTGAGTGAGGCCAGCCCGCCTGCCGTCACTTTCCCCGATGCCCCGCCTTTACGGCTTCCATTCAGCGGGGCACCTCTCCTCTCTTTCGGGCAGAAAATGTGCAATGCCGCACTCATTTTTCCCCTATCGGCCCATAGCAATGCGCCTCTTTCAGCGGCGCATCCCACCCGCCGATAGAGGGGAAACTATTTGTAGAAATTCATCGTTTAGCACCTATTAGCACTTATTTTCGGCCCACCGCGCTATCCCACGTTTCACGGGATAGCACTTCCCGCCGAAAATTAAGAAAATCTCATCACCTGCGAATGGGAAGGAAATAAAATCAGTCTTTATTTGTCACCGCGCCGGCTCACGTTCCCCGCGCCGGCACTTCCCGCCGAAAATAAGAGAGAGAAATTATCACCTGCAAATGGGAAAAAAATAAAATCGGCCTTTATTCTATCCTCCGTGCCGGCTCACGTTCCCCGCGCTGGCACTTCCCGCCGAAAATAAGAAAGAAAAGTCATCACCCGTAAACAGGAAAAAATAAAATCAGTCTTTATTTGTCACCGTGCCAGCTCACGTTCCACGCGCCGACACTTCCCGCCGAAAATAAAGAAAATCTCATCACCTGCCAATAGAGAAAAATAAAATCAGCCTTTATTCTATCCTCCGTGCCGAAAAGCGGAAAAAATATAATCCCCCTTTATTCGCTCCCGGAAAATAAAAAAATATAGTCAAAACCCGTCAGACGCAAATAACAAAATTTGCCCCTTCCTTGTATTGCATATGTAAGAAATGGTTATTTTTGAGTGCTTCCGGTTTTGCGTTTTCTGAAATTAATACAATTGTCCTTCTTTTCATAAATCGCAACACGCGTTTCAAAAATTTTCTGAACATCTTTTGATAACCCGTTCCATGAAATACACACAAGGCCATTCTCTTTTAATGTTAAAACAGCACCATAAATGCTTCCCTTACCTGTTACGTTACCGCCTGTTGAACTGGCCGTTAAACTTGATGCTAGATTGAAAATGCGCTCCGCCCGATAACGATTCATCACCATTGAATAACCGGTAATGCCACCGACGGATAAAACACCGATAATAGCTAAAACACCCAACATTTCAACCATTGAACGCCCGTCTTCGTTTTTTTTCATATACCCTCCTTATCTTGATGGGAAAACATGACTGAAACAACCCACAACTTTTGCCGCATCTGCCTCGGATAAACCGTTGGGCTTTTTGCGACACTCGTCACCGACTATTATGCATGTTTCATGGACCAAATCAGCAGCCATACGGCATTGATTAATATTGAAAAAGCTTAACCATAACTCAACACCGATTTCTTTTAAATAATCATCGGAAACATGAATGCCGATATGCAGCGGATTTAAACTTAATTCATCAGCAGAAGGTATTTGCGGGTTGCCGTATTGCTCATTGCGCGCACCTTTACCGGTATAAATGGCACCGGCATATTCTTTGGCAGAAAACATGATCGTATTAACTTGATTCATTTCCATTGCCCGTTTATATCCGATAATGCCCCCGATGCTTAATACGCCTATAACTGCAAGAACACCCAGCATTTCAACCATACTTCTTCCGTTTTCTGCTGTTTTTTTCATTTTATCTCCTTTTCTTTTAATATGCCTGATATTTTCAAAAAACGCAACAAAAAAACACTTTTTATTTGAAAAAAATAATTTGGACAAATAATTTTATAATTTTAAGTGCGCGATAAAAACGTGACGGCAATGACTGAAATAAGAAATTTTAGCCAGTTGAAACATCATCGATTTTGTTGCAGCTGTTTTGAAAAACGATTCGGTTGAATTTGATGAGATAATTTTTGATGACTTAAATACAAAGCTTCGATCGCATGTTTTTTTTGCTTTTGCGTGCTGTATTTATTGCGTAAAATTGCATTCAGCCGTTCTTGTTTTAACGATTCGTTATTTGCCTGCTCGGCCAGCTGCGCCGATAATAATTGCAAAGAGGGATAATTTTTTTGAGCCAATTCCTCAATCACGTTTCGTAAACGATGTTGCGCCCGTTTATCAATCGGATTCGTGGGATTTAATTGAACATAGCGCTCTTTAAAAAGCGTGCTTAATTGCTCCGAAAAAGAAAGATTTCCGTTGCTTTCCTGATTTAAAGCATCATAAAGCGCCGGACAAAACGGTTTTTCGGATAAATCGGGAAAATCGGCCGTAAAAACAGGTAAATCAACCTTTTGAAGCACGTTATATTTTTGCAGTAACGGAAAAATGTTTTGCGGTTTGAAAAATGTTTTTAAGGCTTCGGCATTCGGATGAACAGCCTGAACAAAACGATAATCAAACAATTGATTGAGATTCGTTTCCGTTATGCAACAGGCAGTCACATATCCCATGGCGCCGATCGGTTCTTTCATTGCCAATGTTTTAAGCTCTGCCATGGCTTGGCGTTGTTGTTCCAAAGCAATTTGAGAAACCGATGGCGGATTGGAAACGGCTTTTTGCAATAACTGAACTTTTTGCACCAAATGACGCACGGTTTTTGTTAAAGCTTCCGTTGTTGTGGCCGATGAAGCGGTTTTCTCCGTAAGCATTTTTACCCCAGCCCGTTTGCATTATTGTTTATTTGCAGAAAACCGGAAGCGGCGTCCATAATTGCATCGTTTACTTTTGTTGCGTTGTCCGCCAATGTGTTTTGTTTTTGCAAATCGGCTATTTTATCGGTTAAAACGCCGGTTTGTTGCGTTAAATCGTTAACTTGATTATTGGCTTTTTTCGTTTTCTTTCTTTGTCGATTGACTAACCAAAAAATCAATCCGCCGCCCAGAACAATGGTTGTGCCGATAATAATTTCGTTTAACCAGCGCAAATACCACGCGCGGTTATCGACATCTTCGGCTTTGCCCAATTCGGAAGAAGTTGTAAATTTTTGCGTGTTTTGATCGGTTGACGTAATGCCTTTAACGCACGATTCATATTCTCGTTCGGTTAAATAAACGCCGACGGGTTTGTTATTTTCATATTTAACATTAACGGGTGTTTTGGTTCCTTTTAAAAACACGCCGGAAGAAGTAACGTCGTAAACTTTGGAGGACAGATTCATATTGTCATCTAATACAAGGGCATTGGCCAGCGTTTCTTTACCGTTAATCATATCGACAACGGTTTGATAAGCATCTTTCCCAAGATAACGGGCTTGACCGTTTTTTGTTACCTGCGGCGGAAGGATAATGCAGGTTCCTTCGGGGGCAATCAACCCGCCGTCAATTTCACCGTTGGCAGCAGCTTGCGCCGGAGCGGCAGTTGCAGCACCCGATGTTGTTGACATGCCGGTGAATCTTCCGGTGAGATTACTTCCTGTATTCAAAACTTTTTCACTGGTTGAGGCAACTCGGCTGATTTTATTAGCAGCGCTTTGTGTTCGGTTAATGGCTCTTTGCGTATCTGTCAGTCCGCTGATAAAACTGTCTAAACCGTCCATTTTAAAACTCCTTCCTGATTAGAAACATTCCTTATTTTCTTTTATTATATCAAATGAACGCTTAAAAGTCAATGAAAAAAATAGAAAAAAAATTAACCTGTGTGAAACATAAAAAAAATCAGTCTTAAAAAGGCTGATTTTTTTATATCCCGATGCAAAAGCATTGACTTTCTTTCGGGAAAATGGTGTTTGTGTTAAACGAGCTACGCCAATTGTCTCATAGCATCTTTAGCGGCTAAAACCGTGTTATTAGCAGCTGTTTTGTCTTGTTCCGAAACGGCGTTATCTTGTCCGCGGGTATTATTGAAATCACCCGACAAATAGCTGGAAAAACGATCTTTTCCTAAAAATCCGCTTAAAAGTTGGAAAGCGCCGCCGAATTTGCCGAATTTACCCATGCTGGCTCCCATACCGACAATGTTCATCATAGCATCGGTCATACAGGCGCGATCGCCGGTGAAAAGCCCCGAACCAATGTTAATTAAGCGGTTCATAACTTGTTTATTTTCGTCCATTTGTTCAATTTTTTTCTTTTCTTCAAAGTATTTCCGTTGCTTTTCATTATCGTATTTAATAGTTGTTTTTTTCAATGTTTCTTTGGTATCTTTAATATCTTTTTGTGTTTCGTTATTTTTGGCCGTTTCTTTTAAACTTTTAACGAGACTGTCAGGTAAGCCCGTTGATGCGGCATTGGATAAAACAATGCTTCGAAAGTCGGACGAATAGCAAAATGCCTCTTGAAACGACGGATCTTGAAGCATTTCATTCAATTTGTCGACTGTTTTAGGATTTTTCATAATTTTATCAATATTTTCTTGATCTTGTTTCGGCAACATGCTTTTTTGTGAGGGATTTTTTTTGGCCGCGGTTTCTGCTTCTTTTTTTGCTGCGGCTTTTTGCGTATCAATTACCTTTCCGGCTTCTTGTATAATTTTATCTTGTGCCGATTGTTTGATGGCATCTTTGATGGCATTTTTGTCGATGATTGATGTGTTAATCAGTGTACTCATGTTGATTTCTCCTTAATGTTTTCAAAAATTTAACTTATTATATCATTTTTTTTAACGGCTGTCAATAATGATTTTAAAAAAAATGAAATACAGATAAAACAAGGGGTTAGGGGAAATGAGATTATATTTTTTTCAAAAAAAAGCGGAAAAAGAGAAAAAAAGACTTGCAAAATAAAAAAAAGGGGTGTATAAAGAAAAACGTTGAATGCACCCGTAGCTCAATTGGATAGAGCATTTGACTACGGATCAAAAGGTTGTAAGTTCGAATCCTGCCGGGTGCGCCATAAAAAAATCCCTGTGAGAACGGGGATTTTTTTTGTGCGAAAGTCGGCAGGGATAAGA
>CANQUX010000029.1 GCA_947627155.1 uncultured Alphaproteobacteria bacterium
ATGATGTAGCTTCCTGCGCCGTTGCAAATGCCTATTATATTGAAATGCAAAAAATTCCCGAAGGTATTTGCAAACCGTTGGCAAATTTAATTGATAAAATGGATAATGAAATTGCCTTTTATATCAACGGGAAATCGGTTGATGCGGCAGAGGGAGAAAAAGGCGCTTGCCTTGGAGAAGAGAACATATTAACGGTGATCTTCGGTGCCGATTCGGATTCGGAGGCGATTAAATGTAATGATAATCCCGATTGTCCCGATAACTTACCGAATTGCCTTAACCATATGTGTGTGGAATGCGAAACGGATGAAGATTGCACGACTGATAAACCGAAATGTGAGCAAAGTACGAATACCTGCAAAAGCTGTGCGGAAATTGATCCGGAAAAGCCTTTATGGGACAACAATGAATGCAAAGATTGCCCTGAAGATGAACCGTGGAACGGCGAATCTTGCGGCTGTCGTGATTATAATGATTGTAATAATGATGGTGAAGTTGAAAAATATTGTCATTTTACTAATTCAACCGATTGTCATAATCAAGCAGGCTATAAAGGAACATGCAAAAGTAATCATGTTGATGCAACAATAACAGTAAACGATAACACGTTTATAGCGAAAAAGGATCATATGAGTTGGTGGAGTGCCAATGATTTTTGCAACAGTCACGGATTAACCATGGCAAGTATAGTTGATTTAGGATGTGTTCACTCGATTGGGCCGGAAAAACAGAATAAGTGGGGATATTGTCATAAGAGTGAAAGCAAATGGGTGGAGTCAGATGCCAGCGATGACAGAAGTACGGTTGTCGATGCGTTATTTCAAAAATTAGGCCCTGACTACTACTTCTGGTTAAGTGAGAAAAGTGATGACTGTAGAGTGTATGGTGTGCACCTTATCGATGGCTATGTAAACCACAACTATCGCGATACAAAAGGCACAAATGACTACGTCTTATGTAAGTGAATTTTTTGCTTCCTTTTTTACTGTGGAACATATATATTTTTCCGCTGTTACTCCATAGCGATGCGCTACTTTTCGCAGCGCATCACATCCGCCGAGAATGAGAGACAGAGACACAATTTTCGTTTCCTACCTTTCTTATTTTCGGCACACCGCGTCGGCGCATATTCTACACGCCGGCACTTCCCGCCGAAAATAAAAGAAAGACCGAATAAAACAAACATATGTCCCTGCTTCTCTTTCCCTAAAAAAAACGGCGTTTAATTGAGGCCGTTTGAAAAGCTGTTGATGCATCAGATTATTGAAAATAAGAGATTTTTAAATTTTTTCCCGTTTTCCTTAAATAAAAAGCCTCAAAGTTTTATTGCAAAAACAAAGGACTGATGCATAAAATGCAATATGAACCATAAATTATTTATGAGTAAGATTATTTTATCGACACAGCGGAATATAGTCACGAGCATCGCGATTACGTGTACCGTAGGTGACCAATCCGTTCCAGAGACTGATAAAGTAAACAAAAGAATTGTTTGTATTCGGCACAGTTTTTAACCACACATAAACTCTGTTTGAAAAAATATTGCTTAAATTTTGAATGCTCACTGATTTATTTGTCGGATCGGTCGATTGATCCATATATCCTCCGTCTTTTTTACAATATTTGCTTGTTGTATCATAAGGCGGATTAGGTGCCTGCTCATCTTGATAACAGCGCCAATTGATATCATGCCAATCAAACATGTGATTGGTGCGGTTGTTCTTACAGTCGGCCCCCGATTGATGCCCCGGTGCCGCAGCTTCACACCACCGGCAGGCATTCCACCATGTTTGCCCGGCAGTGAGATTGATGGCACCGTAGAGTTTTTCCGCTCTGATTTTGCCTCTGGTAACAGCACCTATTTTCGTGCAGGTTCCCGTGCTTCCGTCCGTATTGCCACTGGGTAATATATGACAATAATATCCGTCACAACAAGCTTTGTTGTCAACACAGTCACCATTGGTGCTGCATTCGGTGACACATTGTTCGGTCACTGTATCCCACGTTTCATTTTCTTGACATTCAATACATTGATTGTTTTTGGTGCAATGTCCGAGGCAATTTTCACACACTTTGTTATTTGGGGTTGTGCCGCCTAAATCTTTGTTGGCAAAGATCAAAAGCAAGTTGTTATCATTGCCCTGACAGCCTTTATGATCATTTGTAATAACTTCTTGCATATGATTCATATTTGCAAGCAGTTTTTCCAGCGGGAAACAAATATTTTCCGGAAGGCCGAATAATTCTATAAAATAGCCCTCTGTACAGCTTTCAATGTCGTTTTCGACCACGCATCCGAAGTCAACCTCATATTCTTCATTATATTTTAAATGGCCGTAGTTTTCCGAATTATCATACGGATCACCTAATATCAGATTATTGAAGCCTTGCGCTATTTTAGTTTGAATGTCATGGTTCATTAAATTAATTTCATGCGCAATTTGATTGGCTTGATAATGATTCATTGCGGATTTATATCCTGCTATGCCGCCTATACTTAATACGCCGATAACAGCCAAAACACCCAACATTTCAACCATACTGCGCCCGCTTTGCACTTGATGGTTAACTTGCTTTAATGCTTTGTTTTTCATGTGGAGTGGCATTTTAAATCTCCCTTTTATTATTTTATAAAACAAACATACGATTTTTGCAACTTTTTTTTATTTTTTTTGAAAAAAATTTTATTTAAGTTTCAATTCCTTGATTTTAATTGTTTCCCGTTTTTCGGTATATTACGGTGGAAGAAGAATAAATTTCAAAATAAAACTTGCATTTGTTTTTAAATTTTTATATGTTATTTACGATGATATGTACGTTTTTTTATTAAATATGAGCAGGTGCGCAAGAAAAATGTATCGGTTGAGGTTGTTTTTAAAGCTTTTTTTAATTGCTTTTGCCGGGTTTCTTTGCTTAATGAGTTATCGTGCTGATGTTTGCTTGTTTCTTGGTTCTTTTCCGGCAATAAAAAATAATTTATATTGTTTAAAACCGCGCAAAATTCACATTTTTATAGATTATGCCACAACGCCGACACTTCTTCAAATGATTGAATTTATTAAATTGCCCGAGAAGGATATTAAAATAATTTCATGGAGCAGATATCAACATCGTTTGCCGTTAACGGACGGTATTCAATCAAACGTGACAGAATGGACATTATCTGTTCCCTATGAAAAAAATACGGAATTTATTAAAAATGAAATGAAAAAAATAATGAACCGTTTTGTTAATCCGGAATTTTATTTATACTTGAATTATAAACATGTCGGATGGGATGCTTATGCAATATTAAAAACTTTACCGTTAAATAAAATAAAAGCATTACATTTATATGAAGACGGAATGGGAACATTTATCAGAAATTACGGTGAGGTTTCATCAGAGAAAGTTATCAAATCAATTCAAAATTTTATAAAAGCGAATCAAACGGAAAAACAAATATCGGTTTATTATAGCCCGTGGCTGAATATTCTGCCTTATCTTTATCCGACATATCTGCACGTTGCCGGGCGTAAAATACCCCCCCCCCCCCCGGAATAGCAACGCTGGTGCCGGTTGATTTTATCGCATTGAAGAAAACATTATCGAAGGAGGAAAAAAGAAAATTGTTTCACCTGATTCAATTTAATCCGCTTCACTATCAGGAACAACTGAAAAATAAAAATATGGGAATTTACCTGTATGACGGCTTTGTTAATTCCGATCGGGTAAAAGCTGTTACAAATTTAAAGAAAAATTTACTCAAAATGAAAAATGTCGTGTGGTTTTCCAAGCAACATCCGCGTGTCCGGGGAACAAACGAAAAAACAAAAGGTTTTATTCCGATCGGA
This sequence comes from uncultured Alphaproteobacteria bacterium, assembly GCA_947627155.1. Classification (GTDB taxonomy): domain Bacteria; phylum Pseudomonadota; class Alphaproteobacteria; order CAAHEQ01; family UBA3637; genus RGIG4140. The sequence continues at coordinate 3,834 of CANQUX010000029.1, forward strand.
GAAACGTCCATTCCGTTGGAAGCTTTTTTATTAAGCGATTTGCCGATTAAATATATTGCCGGGGAAGGTTCTTCCGCTTTTTATTCCGTTCCGCCGCGCATGATTGCCGGTTATGTGCCGAATCCGTACCGTTTTTATTTAAAGCATTTGTTAGATTTAAAAATATTAACACCTGATAAAGTATATGATTGGCAAGAGTCTCAAAAGAAATAATTTCTCATTCCTACAATCGTATGCATTTTTTTCTGGACAAAAGATTTAAAAAAAGGTATTCTTTTCACGTTGAATTCATTTGAAAGGAGTCAAAAAATGAAAAAATATATAGCAGAAGCGTTTGGAACGCTTGGATTGGTTTTGATCGGCTGCGGTTCCGTCGTGTTTGCAAACGGTCATGTCGATGCCTTAACAATTTCTATGTGCTTCGGGTTAGGATTAACCGCTTTGGCCTATTTCTTGGGCGATGTTTCCGGTTGCCATGTTAATCCGGCTGTTTCCTGCGGGTTTTTAATGTCCGGCAGAATGAAGCTTGTTCCTTTTTGCGGATATGTGATTGCGCAATTTATCGGTGCGATTGCCGGGGCTTCTTTGTTGGCATTCATGGCGGGCGGCGTTTCAAGCGGCTTGGGTTCAAATGCCGTTGATGCCTCAGCTTCCATACAGGCTGCCGTTATTTATGAAACATTGGCAACGTTTATTTTTGTCAGTGTGATTTTGCAAGTTACCAAAAAAACGTCTTTCCACGGCGCCGGTTTAATTATCGGTTTAACGCTCGGTATTTTGCTCACATTGGGATTCTATATTACCGGCGGCTCGTTGAATCCGGCACGAAGCTTTGGCCCGGCCTTATTGTCCGGCAATATGACAAATTTATGGATTTTCTTGATTTGTCCCACATTGGGCGGTTTGTGCGCCGGTGTGATTCATCGCCTGATTCATCAAAAGTAATAATTAAAACGAATCCGCATAAAAAACTGTCGGCAACGGCAGTTTTTTTATGTCCGGTTGATGATAAAATCTTCAAAAAAAGAGGAGGGTGATGATTAAAGTCATAAAAAAATATGAGGTAAACATAAATAAAATCAGTATTTTGTAAAAAAGATAAAAAAAATGTTCAAAATATGCTTGACATTTGTTTTAAAATTTGATAAGATGATTTTCACCGACGCCGAAAAGCGTTAATTAAGCGTTAACGGTTTGTCGATATGAAGCAGTATAGAGTGGATAAGGGAAGAAATAGATGCACGGGCAGCTGTTGTTTTGGAAAAGACGGAGCTGTTAAGTGCATGGAACTATGAAGACGGAGTA
>CANQUX010000030.1 GCA_947627155.1 uncultured Alphaproteobacteria bacterium
CCAACTTCAACGGCAACGTCTGCTTCAACAGCTACACCGACAACGACAACAACAAGAACGACAGCTCAAGTTTCGTCACCGACTTCAACGGCTACGACAGCTTCAACAGCTACACCGACGCCGACAACGACGACAACAAGAACGACAGCTCAAGTTTCGTCGCCAACTTCAACGGCAACGTCTGCTTCAACAGCTACACCGACAACGACGACAACAAGAACGACAGTTCCGGTTTCGTCGCCAACCTCAACAGCTACAACAGCTCCGGGTGCAACAACGACAACAAGAACAACGGCTCCGGCTTTGTCGCCGACCTCAACGGCAACAACGGCTCCGGGTGCAACAACGACAACAAGAACAACGGCTCCGGCTTTGTCGCCGACCTCAACGGCAACAACGGCTCCGGGTGCAACAACGACAACAAGAACAACGGCTCCGGCTTTGTCGCCGACCTCAACAGCTACAACAGCTTCTGATGCAACGACGACAACAAGAAGAACAAATCCACGGAGTGCTTCAACCATAACAACAACAAATCGGAACGGAACCGGTACTGCAACACCGGCCGGGACAAGAACAGAGTTTTCAGCGGAAACCACAATGTCAACAATGCCGATTCCGGTTGTAACTTCCCCGATATATTCTAACACTTACTGGCAATGGTAATAAAAAAAACAGAAGAGTATGAAAATACCCTTCTGTTTTTTTATGTAACGTCTTATTATTTCTTTCCGATAAATTCTTTACCACCCATATACGATTGTAAAGCTTTCGGAATACGAACAGAGCCGTCTGCCTGTTGATGATTTTCAATAAACGAAACCAAAATGCGCGGCGTTGCCAAGCCGGTATTGTTGAGCGTGTAGGCATATTTCACCTTGCCCGATTCCGCTTCCCGATAGCGAATGTTGGTGCGGTGCGCTTGCCAATCCAACAAGGAGGAACAACTGTGCGATTCGCGATATCTGTTTTGTCCCGGACACCAGGCTTCAATATCATTCATGCGATATTTGCCCGCGCCCATGTCGCCCGTACAACACGCCACCACCTGATAAGGAATTTCCAATGCCTGCATAATTTCTTCGGCATTATTCAACAAAAAGGCGTGCATTTTATCGGATTCTTGCACATCGGCTTTGCAAATAACATATTGCTCAACTTTCGTAAATTGATGAACGCGGAAAATGCCGCGCGTATCTTTGCCCGCAGCGCCCGCTTCACGCCGAAAACAGGGGGAAAATCCGGCATATTTAATCGGTAAATCCGATTCTTTTAAAATATCGCCCGCGTGCAAAGAATTTAAAATCACCTCCGCCGTGCCGGCCAAATATAGATTATCTTTCGGTAAACTATACACCGATTCCACATCAAACGGAAATTGCCCCATATTATAAAGAGCCGTGTCAAACGTCATGGCCGGAACGCTCATAATTAAAAAGCCTTTTTCCATCAGTTTGTTTAAAGTGAATTGCCACAGCGCCAGTTCCACTTGGAACAGTTCGCCGCGCACCGAGGCAGAGCGTGTGCCGCAAATTTGCGGAATGCGTTTAAATTCGCCCCAGCCGTGCATTTCCATTAAATCAACGTGATCTTTAATCGGGAAATCAAACACACGCGGCGTGCCGACTTGACGAATCACCACATTTTCGGCATCACTTTTGCCTTTGGGCACATCAGGTGCCGGAATGGTCGGCGTTTTTTCCATGAGCGTATGAAACAATTCTTCCAGCGGTTTTAATTCTTCCGCAATTTTGGCTGCTTGTTGCCCCGATTGCTTGGAAAGCTCTTTAATTTCCGCTTTACGCGCATCGGTTGCCGTCGGCATTTCCCGACTGAGTGCGTTTCGCTTTTGAAGCTCGGCTTCCATGGCCTGCTTTAATTGAATGATTTTTTTATCGGTAGAAAGCAGTAAATCAATATCTAAATCAAGACATTTATCAATGAGTGCCTGCTTAACGATTTGCGGATTTTCCCGAATAAATTTAATATCTAACATTTTTTCTTCCTTTTCTAGTTATTTTGAATATAAGACGCCAGTTTTTGTAAATCTTCCCAAGCGCTTTTGCGATAAGTTTGCGCTTTTGATACCATGGCCGGATCAAAAGTGGCAATACTTTTAATTTCTTGCCCGTTTTCCCGATAAACAAGCGATTGTTGCCGTGCTTTCGCAATGCTTTCGAATCCGAAAAGCCCGCGCGTGGCAACTTGACCGAAAACCAGCAGAAAACGAGGATTTATCAGCTCAATCCGCCGTTTTAAAAACGGCAAACACACTTCAATTTCCGTTTCGGTGGGTATTCTGTCACCGGGGAGTCGCCACGGAATGAGCGGACATAAATAAGTGTTTGTTTGAATATCCAATTGAACGGCTTTCAACATTTTAAATAATAATATGCCTAAATCACCGCTGCCCAATTGACCGGTTTTTTCATCAGCACTTTTGGGTGCATCAATAATGCATAAAACGGTTGGTTTGTTTGAGATTCCGACACCGCAAAAGGTGTGTTGCGCCGTTTTTTTTAACGAACATTCTTCAAAATTTTGTAAAGCAACATTTAAAGCCGATAAATCCGTTGCGCTTTGTGCCGTTGCGAGAGCTTTGGCAACAAACGTATCGGTTGATGAAACGATTTTTGTTGTATTTACAGACGGTTGATAAACATTTTCGCCTTTTGTTTCAAAGCGATTGACCGGCGTTTCCCCTACACAAGCGGTAACGCCGAATAACAACAGGTTCTTTAAAATGTTTATCCGATTCATTTTTTTCTTCTTTTTTCAATTGACAAATTCATAACATATTTTTAAACTAAAAGCAAAGATTTTTTCAAATGAGGCATAAATGCAATTTAAAACAATAGCAGGATTAAGTATTTTAGCGGTTATTTTGGGCAGTGTGGTGTTTGGTCCGACATTAAGAGATAAAGCACAAGAAAGAATGCAGGCATATTTAAATCAGGAAGAAAAAACAGAATCCATTATGCTTAAAGCAACGCGTTCCATTCCCGAAGATGCCGATTTAGGGGCGTTTTTGGCCGGAAATATGGCTTTTGCTCAAAATAATTATCAATCGGCCGTTCATTATTATGAAAAAGTTTTGGAAAAGGATTCGCAAAATACCGATCTGAAAGCGCGGTTGTTTTTATTATACGGCATTCAGGGAAAAATGGCACCGTTATTTCAAACAGCTCGAGATTTGGAACAGTCAGATTATGAATTAGCCTTTCAAAATCACATTATTTTAGCCGATTTGATTCAGCAACAAAAATATGAAGAAGCGCTCGATTATGTAAAGAATCATTTTTCGGAGTCTCCTCAATTTATCAAAAGTTTATTGTCGGCATGGATTTATGCCGGGTTAAATCAAAAAGAAAATGCGTTTAAGGCCTTGGAAAATATTGATGATTCTTTGGTTGCCGTTCAAATTCAGCATCAGGCTATGTTGTATATGTATTTTAACGATAAGGAAGCAGCCAAGCAAAAAGTATTGTTATTTAATGATATGCCTGTTCCCGTGATTAACAGCTGGTATTATTTTTTAAATATTTTGTCTTTTGATGAATTGATCAGTCAACCGAAGTTATTAACGCAATTTCAGGAAGCGCTTGCGAATAACATTTATTTATCAGAGATTTTGGCAAAAAATGTAACACCTGTCGCTTTTACGCCGCAAACCGGTGTGAGTGATGCGTTTTATTTATTATATGTGGCTATGGAAACGCTTGCCCGTCAAAATAAACACTTAACTCAAAATGATGATCGAACGGAACAAGAGCTTTTGTTACTGAATACGGCAAAATCATTGAATAATCAAGTGCTATATCAATTTATTATTACTGAAAAATCATTGGATATCAAACTGTTTCAAGAAGCGTTGGATATTTGTGATGCTTTATTGAAAGAAAAACATAGTTCGCGAATCAGAGATTATATTTTATATCAGAAAGTTTTGGCGTTAATCGGATTAAAACGAATCGGTGAAGCGCTTAAAATTTCTTATAATATGACACAAAATAACACTTTAAATTTAAAAATTTATGAGTTGCTAATCAATGTTTCCGCCGCATTGGGATATTATCAGGATACATTAAATTATTTTAGTAAAATTATGAGTTTTCCCTCCGTTCAAAGCGATTCGGCGCTTTTATCCCGACTCTATACCGATCGTTCCGGTGTTTATTATCAAATGAATCGTCCGAAAGAAATGGTCAATGATTTACAAAAAGCCATCTCTTTAAACGATAAAAATGTGGAAGCGCTCAATTCGTTGGGCTATGAATTGATTGATAAAGAAATTGATATTGCCAAAGGGTTGGAATTAGTGCAAAAAGCTAATCAGCTGGCGCCACAAAAGGCTTATATTACCGATAGTGTCGCTTGGGGATATTATAAATCGGGGCAATATGAAAAAGCCGTTCGTTTTGCCGAAACAGCTGTTCGGCAAGCGCATGACAGTGCCGTTATTAATATGCATTTGGGTGATATTTATCAAAAACTCAATCGCAAGAGTGAAGCATTGGCACAATACCGTAAAGCCTTGATGATGAAACAAGATTTAACGCCCGCAATGGAAGAACAAATCAAAAAACAACTTCATGAAACACATCTTCCGGCAGCATCGGCAGAGTAAAAAGCATTTTTTTAAAATTTATCGACTAAAAAAGGGCTTTTAAAACATCAAATTTTATGTTATACTGAACGTATATTTGAGGAAAAATAAGAAAAATTGATTTTATGTCAGCCTAAAAATTGTTAAAAATCAAACAGAAGTCATTTTTCTTTAAAAAAAACAAAAAAAATTTAAAAAAAGGCTTGACAAGTTGAAATCAGTTTGATATAATGCCTTTCACCAAAAACGCGAAGGCAAAAATAAAGTCAAAATTAAAACCGAACGTTATTTGGTTTTTATGCAGCAGTATAGAGTGGATAGGGGAAAAGAAATAGATGCACGGGCAGCTGTTGTTTTGGAAAAGACGGAGCTGTTAAGTGCATGGAACTATGAAGACGGAGTA
>CANQUX010000031.1 GCA_947627155.1 uncultured Alphaproteobacteria bacterium
TTCGATGCGGCAGATGTAAACGGGAACTACGATTCGAATCGTCCAGAAGGCTGGTGTGCCAAAAATGACGATTGTGAAGAACCGCAAGTTTGCGATGAGAAAAATAATACGTGTGTGGAGTGTACGGACAATACGCATTGTGACTCAAATATATGTCGGAAAGATCATACTTGCGGCGAATGCACGAAAGATTCGGATTGTGTCAATCCGCGCCCGATATGCGATACGGAATCGGCAACATGTATGAGATGTGCTGTTGACGATGAATGTCAAAAAGCCAACACGAACAAACCTGTTTGCGACATGGGCACCGGTGCTTGTTGCGATGATCCGTTCATGACATGGAACGGCAGTGAGTGTGTCTGCCCCGAAAATTATGCCAAATCAGAAACCAGCTCCGGCAAAGCTATTTGTTTGCCCTACTGCGAACAGGAAGTCGGCTTGATTATTATGACGGATCGTTCGGGGAGTATGGGAAATACAAAAACAGATGAATATAATAATGTTATGCGGCAAATAAAGGAAGCGCAACAAAAATTGCACATTCCGGAAGATATTTATTCAGCTGTTTATTTTACCGGTTGTTCCAGTACACCGTCGGGGGAGCCTTGTCCGTATAGGGCTAAAATGGATATGCTCCCTTACGGTAAACATTCGGCAGCCGAAATTAAATCGGCTATGGATCCGACGTGGACATATCAAACGGCGTATTCTACTTTCTTTGCGGCTTTTAACGAAGATATTACGCCGATGTGCAAAGAAAAAGGGCGAAAATTAAAGCTCATTATTATTTTGTTTTGGGATGTTGACGGAACTGATGTACAAAGATTAAATGCACTCAGTCAATATTGTGATACCGTGGTTTATAATATTTCGGTTAACGGTACTGCTGTTTCAACAAATAACGGCACTTATACTTTAAATGCGCGTGAAACATTTAAACTTTCGGAATTTAAAGAATCGGATATTGATTTAATCAATGACGGTATTCATCAGGAAGGTTGTGTGGAAAAAAATTAATAAGCAGCCTTTTTCATCTGCCTTTTTTAGATTTCGTTTTTGTCGTTTCAACGAGAGTTCTTTTTAAGTAAGAAATCGACTGACCTTAACGGGACTATATTATCCCCAATTAAACGTACGATTTTTGCAACACTTTTTTTGCATTTTTGTAAAAAAAATTTATTTTGGCCGGAATTCATTGATTTTTCGATTGTTTTTTAGGAGTGAATTTTTGCCTTTTGAAGGCAATTTTGACCCCGGAATCTGCGTTGCATTAAAGGTACGTTTATTTTATGCTATTTGCATTGAAAGGAAGTCGAAAAAATGAAAAAAAAGCAATTAAAACAACTTCAAAATCAAGCGCAAGACGGGCGTTCAATGGTTGAAATGCTGGGCGTTTTAGCCGTTATCGGGGTTATTTCAATCGGCGGTATAGCGGGTTACAGAATGGCAATGAATCGGTATCAAGCGAATCAAATAGCGAATGAAATCAACCTCATGCGTACCGATGCAAAAATGAAAGTGGCGCAAGGGGCGGAGGAATTATTGCTGGGTGAGCCGTATGATGGTGAGAGTGGACACTTAAAATTTAATGAAAGTTATGGCGTTGCGGTTGAATTTGAAGATATAGAAACAGAAACGCCGGGTAAAACGGAAGTAGGATATTCGTTTGCATTATCGGGCATACCGGCCGGGGTGTGTAAACCGTTAGCCACGTTATTAGACGGCATGGACGATACGGCCGCACTAGAAATTAACGGTAAAGATTATGAGACGGCAGAAAACCCTTGTGATAATGAAGAAAATGAAGTAGTGGTAGCCTTTTCGAGCAAAGAGATAGGCGTTTCGAGCGGTATAAAAGAATGCGATGAATCAACATGTGAAGGGTATTGCAGCTCAGACGGTGCGTGTAAAAACTGCCCGGATGATGCGCCGTGGAATGAAGCAACAAGGCAATGCAAATGTAACTCATCAAGTAAGCATTGGAATAAAGAAATAGAAGCATGTGTGGCATGCAGTGATAACAGCCATTGTACCAGTTCAAGTAAGCCTGCTTGTAAAGCGGGTGTTTGTGATAAGTGTACAGCTGATGAGGAATGCATTGAATCGGGTAAAGGTGAGCATTGTTCTTCATCGGGCAGTTGTATAACGTGTGGCAGTTCAGCGTCAGCAGCTGCGTGGAATGAAACAACGCGCAAGTGTGATTATTGCAAAAATGTTGATCTGGAAAAACCGAATTGGAGCGGCAGTGAATGCGTTGCCGAATGTCCGGAAGGTACGTTTTTAAATTCCTCTTATCAGAGGTGTGTTGAATGCTTGAAGAATGAAGATTGTGAAAAAGAAGACGGGCAGCATTATTGGTGCGATACAGATTATTCTGCTAATTATGGTACATGCACACCATGCCTCGAGTGGGATAAAACACACGGATGTAAAATCGGAGAATGCGAGAGTAATGAAGATTGCGAGGAGGGAGAGTATTGCTACTTATATTACGGGTATAGTTGCACAAGCGAATTTGATAAGAGCAAAGGCTTTGGTGCGGGGGGTGGCACTAATAAAAGTGAGTGCAGAAAAATAGAAGAGGATATTAACAAAAAAGGAGATATAAATAGCAAATATATCATGTCAACAAATAGAATGACCTGGTGGAGTGCGGAGCGGTTCTGCAAGGCGTTAGGTAATAAACGCATGGTGACAATTTCCGAATTACAATGTAATAAGGATCAGATTAAGTATAATAACGATAGTAGTGCAGGAGAATGCAGGAGTGGATATTGCCATGCAGAGGGGTCAGAGATGACGTGTAATCAGTCTAGCACGAGTGATGTAAGTAGTGTAATAAAGGAGTTAAGGAAGGCAGAGAACGGCACAGAGACAAAAGGAAATTACTGCTATTGGTTGTATGATGCATATACAAGTACAACTTCTAGTAGTACTTCCTGCAACGCGTACCTCTTCTACCTTACCAATGGTAGCGTCGCCAGCGACGGTCGCAACGACTTCGACAACTACGCCTTATGTGAGTGAGGCCACCCGCCTGTCGGCTCTTTCCTTATGCCCCGCCTTTAAGGCTTCCATTCAGCGGGGCACCTCTCCCATTTTTCCCCTATCGGCCCATAGCGATGCGCCACTTTCTGCGGCGCAACCCACACGCCGATAGAGGGAAAATCCAGCGATAACGTTAAAAACCGACATATTTTCCCAATTACCTGTCCTCAAAAAAACGTACGATTTTTGCAACACTTTTTTTTGATTTTTTCAAAAAAAATTTATTTTGGCCGGAATTCATTGATTTTTCGATTGTTTTTAAAGGGTGATTTTTTGCCTTTTGAAGGCAAATTTTGCCCCCGAATCCGCGTTGCATTAAAGGTACGTTTATTTTATGCTATTCGTAGAGTGAAAGGGAGTCAAAAATGACAAGAAAATCAAAAA
>CANQUX010000032.1 GCA_947627155.1 uncultured Alphaproteobacteria bacterium
TAATGAATTTTACATTCAGTTTGATGCGGAAGATGTGAACGGCAATTACGATTCGAATCGTCCCGAAGGCTGGTGTGCTGATGATGAAGATTGTGAAGAGTCGCAAGTTTGCGATGAGAAAAATAATACATGCGTGGAGTGTGTGAAAAACGCTGATTGTGACTCAAATATATGTCGAGGCGATCACACCTGCGGGGAATGCACGAAAGATTCGGATTGTTTCAATCCGCGCCCGATTTGTAATACGGAATCGGCAACCTGTGTCGGATGCGCTGATGATACCGAATGCCCCGACACGAATAAGTCGAGTTGTGATACAGCGAGCGGCGCTTGTTGTGATGATCCGCTCATGACATGGAACGGCAGTGAGTGCGTCTGTCCCGAAGATCAACCGTGGAACGGCGAATTTTGCGGGTGCCGTGATAATGGTGATTGCGAATCAGGCGAATTCTGTCTGACGAGAGAGTGTTATTGTATATGTGGAGATGATCCTAATACTTATCGTTCGGGAACAACAACAGAGCAGGAATGTTGTACGGATAATCCACGCAAATGCGTTAAAGTATCTGAATATATAGCACCTAATCTCGACTCAAGCAGCAGTCCGTATATCATGTCAAATATCGGTATGAATTGGTGGAGTGCCGAGCGGTTTTGTCAGGCATTGCCGGGAAGTAAGCACATGCTGAAAATTTCTGATTTAGAGTGTTGCGATAATAGTTTGGGCGGAACAATACAACGTCGCTGTTATGCTAAAGGAGATACATGCTCTGATGCAAACGGGTTTAGTCATGTTATTAAAGAATTGAGAAAAGCGGAAACCGGAAGTGAAGAGCAAGGAAATAACCACTATTGGTTGGAAGATCCATATACAGAAGCGAACAAAGGAAGAAATTCCTGCGGTGCATATGTTGTGCAGCTTCCTCCTGATAATGAGGGTAGCGTGGTTGGTCAGAATCGCGGTAATTTTCATAACAATACCGGAGAACGCTATGCCCTCTGTTGGTAAGGTCGACTTCTTATTTGTTTTGTTGTCGACCCGCAATGCCCCGCCTTTATACTCCCATTCAGCGGGGCACCTCTCTTTTCCTCTCGGTACACCGCGCTATCCCACAATAGCGGGATAGCACTTCCCGCCGAAAATAAAAGAGAGACCAAATAAAACAAACTATTTTCCCAATTAATTGTCCTCAATTAAACGTACGATTTTTGCAACACTTTTTTTTCATTTTTTCAAAAAAAATTTAGTTTGGTCGGAATTCATTGATTTTTCGACTGTTTTTTAAGGGTAATTTTTTGCCTTTTGAAAGCAATTTTGACCCCCGAAACCGCGTTGCATTAAAGGTACGTTTATTTTATACAATAGAAGATATGTGAGAAAACAAATGTATTATTTTTTGAAAGTATTATTGATCATTTTGTTAATGGCGGCCGCTTTTGAAAGCCGCAATTTTAGGCAACCGATAACTTTTATTCCGCATAAAATACATTATGTTTGGGTCGGCTCCGAAGAAGTACCACCTTCCGTTCAGAAGATGATTGCCTCGTGGAAGAAAAATATGCCCGGCTGGGAAATTATTCGATGGAGTGAAAAAAATTGCCCCATTAATGAAAATGCTTATGCGAAAAATATGTATAGTCAAAAGAAATTTCGTCATGTTTCCGATTATTGTCGCGCATACGCCTTGGAAAAAGAAGGCGGGCTTTATTTGGATACCGATATGTATTTAACGCATTCCGTTGAAAAATATTTAACGGAACCGCTTGTTTTAAATATGGAAAGCAGCTATTCCCTCAGTGCCGGCATAATGGCCATGCGGCCGCATCATCCGTTTGCAAAGGCATGGCTCGATTTTTATGAAACTTGTAATCCCCGGCGTGCAGAGGATTCGCCGCAAATTATAACGCGAATTTTTTATCAAAAATTTTCCATCAAAAATTTTAACCAAAAAAGCAACGTCAAAGGACAGTGGATTATTTATGAACCGAATTATATGATGCTTAATTTCGGCGGACCTGAAAATGTGGCAGAACATTTGTATTCCAACGGAAACCAAAATTTTTCGTCAAGGGGCATCTACTATGATTTGTTTTCGAAATATTTTTTAAAGGATTATACCTATCAGCTTTATGATGGAACACCGGAACAACATTATGCCGTGTTATTGACAAATCGTATCTATTATTTAATCAATTATCAAACAAATCGTTGGTTATTTAATAAAGAAACGGGAACATATACGTTGAATAAAAATATATTAATTTTGAAAAAAGATACAAAAATATCGGTCTATACCTGCAAAAACAAAAAGTGTGTTTTAATGGAACCCGTTGAGGTTTCAACAACCGAAAAATAAAACCTCTGAAACGGAGACTTAACTTTGGATTATAACGGTGGCTTCCGCAAAGATTTTCAAAGCCATACGAGAATGTTGAAAGCAACATATCACTTTTAATTTCTTCTTGTAACCTAAAAGTTCGGGCGGCGTTTCTTACTCCGCCCGTTCTTTTTATGCGAGAAACCGATATCTGATTTCCGGCTTGCTTTTCTGTTGACGAATGATGGAATTATTTCTTGGTTAGAAAATAATGATCGGTTTGTTTTTTCCCTATCGGCGGGTAGAACAGACGGCTTTATGTCGTCTGTCGCTATGGGCCGATAGGGGAAAAGTGAGCGGTTTATTTTAAGGAGTGTTGCACAAAATAAACGTACGATTTTTGCAACACTTTTTTTGCATTTTTTCAAAAAATTTTTATTTTTTCTTGAAATGATTGATTTTTCGACTGTTTTTGAATGGTAAATTTTGGCCTTTTGAAGGCAATTTTTGCCCCGAAAACCGCGTTGCATTAAAGGTACGTTTATTTT